>CAYZFF010000614.1:0-2516 GCA_964477305.1 uncultured Cytophagia bacterium | reverse complement strand
AATTGTAACATTTGACAATTTAATACGTTTGGCCGCGCCCGAAGTTGCATGATATTTAAATGCAATCTCTGCAAGGCTTTCGGCGTGCAGGTAATATCCCTGCGAGAAAGCACTCTCGCCTCGAAGTGATTGGCCTGCGAAATTTCCCATGGATGGCTGAACAATTCCACCGCTCACTTTCATTTGACTGCTGAGGAGAAAACGCAATGAAATTCCCATTTTCCCATGGACGCCTACTCACGCTTCTAATCCTTTTGCTAAACGCCACCCAATGGGGCCACGCGCAATCGATACATTTTTCCGCGAGTTCATTACCCATCGCTTCGGAAGGTTATGGGCATGGCGCCTCGTTTGGCGCCTTCACCCGCAACGGCCGGCCCAGCCTTTTCGTCATTGCTTACGACGCTCCGAACAATCTTTATGACAACATCGGCGCCTCGTTTCGCGATATTGCAGAACAGGCCGGCGTGCAATTCGGCACCGCTCACGATCGCGGCATGGCCTCGGCGGATTACGACAACGATGGCGATACGGATATTTACATCAGCGCAGGTTATACCGGCAATGTTTTTTGGCGCAACAACGGCGATGATACTTATAGCGATATTACCTCCGAAAGCGGCACGTCGTTAAACGGGCAAGGTCAGGGCGTGGCCTGGGGCGATTTCAATAGCGACGGTTGGCTCGATCTCTTTGTCGCGCAAACTGACGGCGGCAATCGGCTGTATATCAATAATGGTGGCGGCAGCTTTTATGAAAATTCCGGCGGGTTCATTTCGCAAAGTGCCAGCATTCAACCAGTCGCTTTCGATGTCAATGACGACGGCTATACCGATATTCTCGTTACGCGCACTGGAGGCTCGAGCAATTTGCTTTATCTTAATGGCGGCGGTGGCGGTTTCGGCGAACAGGGCAATCAATGGGGCATTGGCGCGGCAAGCGCCGATTGCCAGGGCGCGGCAGTGGGCGATTATGATCGTGACGGCGATCTTGATGTTTTCATTTGCAATTTTGGCGGCGACAATTTGTTGTTTCGCAATACGGGCGGCCATTTCGACGAGGTGGGCGGCGCCGCGGGAATTCGCGCCGGCGGTGATCGTAATCGCGGCGCGGTGTTCGGCGATTTTAACGACGACGGCTGGCCGGATATTTATGTCACCCGCGACGGCGCCAATCAGTTGTTTCACAACAACGGTAACGGCACCTTCACCGAAGTGGGCGCGGCAGCCGGCGCCAACGACAGCAACTCCGGCTACAGCCCGTCCATTGCAGATTACGACAACGATGGCGATCTCGATGTTTTTTTTACAAACACAGGCCAGCAAAGCATTCTGTTGGAAAATTTAGGAACGTCCAACAATTGGCTCGAAGTCCGGTTGCGCGGCACCGAGAGCAACAGCAACGGCATCGGCGCCAAATTGACGGCGTGGATGAATGGCCGGCCGCAAGCGCAGGCGATTATCGCCGGCCAGGGCTACGTCGGCACCGGCAGTGACTTGACCGCACATTTCGGGCTGGGCAGCAATAGCGTTTTAGATAGCCTCGTGGTGCGTTGGCCCTCCGGCGTGCAAGACAAATATTACCGCCTCGCGGCCAATCAAAAAATATCGTTGTTCGAAGGCAATGCCCCGGTGGATCGAACCGCGCCACGCATTGCGGACGTGATCGCCGAGAATATCACCCTCGCCGAGGCGACGATTCGTTGGACAACGAATGAAAATGCCGATTCCCAAGTTGAATACGGCAACACGATAAATTACGGCAGCTTTTCACCGCGTGATGCGAATCTCGTCACCACGCATACCATCACACTGTCCAATTTAACGGCAAATACCACGTATCATTTTCGCGTGCGGTCGCAAGATGCTTCCGGAAATTTAGCGGTTTCAAACGATTTCACTTTTGTGACGACGGGCGACACCCAAGCGCCGGCGCTCACCAACATCGTGGCGAATAACCTTACGATGAATGCGGCGCAGATTGAGTGGAACAGCGATGAGCCAGCCGATTCGCAGGTCGAGTATGGCCTCACCACGAACTACGGGGTCTCGACTCCGCTCGACCTGACGATGGTGACGGCGCACGCGATAACGCTGTCGAATTTAACCGCGAACACACTTTATCATTTTCGTGTGCGCTCAAAAGACGCCGCCGGGAATCTCGCCATTTCCAACGACTTCACTTTCACCACGGCGCGCGACACGCAGGCGCCAGTACTCACCAATATCGCCGCAAGTAATCTAACCATGACTTCGGCACAGATTGATTGGAATAGTGACGAACCGGCGGATTCGCAGATTGAATATGGCCGTACGGCAAGTTATGGTAGCCTCTCTGAAAGGGAGGCGAGCCTTGTCACTCAACATACGGTTGGCTTGGCAAATTTGAGCGCGGGAACGACGTATCATTACCGCGTCCGTTCACAGGATGCTGCCGGCAATCTGGCGCTCTCCAATGATTTTACTTTTACAACCGAGCGCGACACCCAGGCACCGACGATTTCCAACATCACGACG
>CAYZFF010000613.1:0-2520 GCA_964477305.1 uncultured Cytophagia bacterium | reverse complement strand
ATGAATAAAAATAGACTTGATTGTTCTTTATTCTTTTCTTATTATAGAATTAAACCGCAAGCGGCCATGTCGAGGAAGGATCATAAAAATGAAATTAATCTGTAAGTGGATATACCCGGTGATACTCACCGTTCTTTTTCTGGGGCTTGACGCGCAGATTGCGCAAGGCCAAAATCAATGGCATAGCGCCTATAAAGACGGCCTGGAAGCCATGCAACACAGCGACTGGAATCGTGCAGTCGAATATTTTCAAAAGGCCCTGCAAACGAAAGATCGTGATTCCAAGAAAACACGGGCCGGCGGCACGATGTTTATTGAGTATTTTCCCCATCGCGAACTGGGAATTTGCTATTTTCATCTTGGTCAGATCGATCTTGCCAAGCAAGAGTTATCCACTTCTGTGAGCCAGGCTTTTTCCGAACGCGCCAAAAGCTATCTTGACCGTATCAATAACGGCGAGCGGGCTGCGGTCACGCCCCCGCCGGCAATCAGCATTCCCTCAACACCGGTCACGGTGAATGGACGTCATTCCGAAAATGCGGCGGTCGCAATGGTTGGCGACCGTCTCAGTATTGCCGTCCTCCCTTTTGAGAGCAAAGGCATTGGCAGTTCACTCGGCCAAATTGATTTATTGGACAAACTCATCACCGGCTTTGTCAATAGCAATCGTTTTAAAGTCATCGAACGCGCGCAACTCGAAAAAATTTTGGTGGAGCAGAAGCTTGGTTTGTCGGGAATTATCGATGCTTCAACCGCGGCGCAAATCGGCAAGGGTATCGGTGTTGATGGCGTCGTCTGCGGGAGCATCACCCAAGGCGGTAATGCCGTGACGATTGATGCGCGCTTGATCGACACCGAAACCGCGGCGATCATCTCGGCCAAAGATGCGTACAGCAACAGCGTCTCTTTGCAAAATCTCTCCCAAATGCTCACGGATTTGGCAACGAAATTCAAATCCGAGTTGCCGATCCTGCATGGCTACGTGATTGGTGTTCAAAGCGAAAAGGTGACGATTGATCTTGGCCATCGTAATGGGTTGAAAAAAGGCATGCGTTGTCATGTCTATCGCGAAGGCGCGCCGATCGTCCATCCGGTCACCAATGAAATTATGGGAAAACAAATCGATGAATTGTGCGAGGTGCAAGTCACCGATGTTTTTGATGCTTATGCGTTGGCCACGATTACACGCCAGAAAGCCGGGACACCGGCGGTCCGCGATAAAATTATTACAAAATAACTAATACGACTTTCGGTTGGTATTTCAGCGCAATTTTATTATTTTGCAGTTATGCGTTTACACGGCCAGGCGGGGTAGGTTGAGGAACGCGCGGTTGTAATACAAATCATTTTCACACTTTCAACACCCTTAAGGAGGAAAAATGAATCTTATCAAACGCTCCGTCTTTTTTTTCACCGTTTTGCTAACCGTCTCCAGCCTTTGGGCGCAACGCAAAAACCAGCTTGAATTTTATGCGGGTGCGGCGTTTCCCTTAAGCCCTGATTTGTTTAAGGAATACACCAAAGTCGGCGTGAGTGGCAATGCGCAATATGTTATTTTCCCGTCGCCGCGTTTGGGAATCACGTTCAATGTCGGCTACGAAAGGTTTTCGACGGATAATGAAAAATTTGTCGAAGCCTTTAGCGAGAGCAGCACCGGTCAGCCGGCCAGTTTTTGGGCGCAACAAGTCTTTACCACCCCGACCGGCACCGTTCGCATCAACCCCAGCGCGGATATCAGCTCACATCTCATCCGTTTGGGCGGCGGCATTCGCCCCTATTTAACCGCGCCCGAGGCCAGCACGCAATTTTTTCTGCTGGGTCATGTCAGTTATAACCTGATCACGAATGATTTTAATTCGACGGATTTGCCGTACGCTTACGATGTCAGCACCGGCTTTCTCCAATGGGCCACGTTGAATGATGAACAGTGGGAACAAACGATCGGCGAAAATGACGATAAAGTCTTGGGGTTTGGGTTTGGCGGCGGGGTGGAAATACCGGCGGGCAACTCCTTCAATCTCGTTCTGCAGGGTTTGTTTAATATTATTTCAACCGAGGGCGAGAGTTCTTCATTTATGGGCGTGACGGCAGGCGTGGTTTTTTAATTGAAATTTTTCGTTGTTGCTTCTTTGTGAGCCGATGATGAAATGCATTCATTTTACGCTTGCAAAGTTTTAAAAACGCCCCTGTTCACCGTGTGCAACAGGGGCGTTTGACTGTAAAGCCATACCGAATCAATTCGTTTTGCGCACCAACACAATTTGCGCGTGATCGGCTTTCACGACATCGGCGATAAATTTGCGATACATTTCGTATTGCGGCGCCGGCAAACGCTTCTCGCGGATTTCCAGGCGGCGCGTATATTTCAACGTATTTTCGCGCAACAGGTTAGTGGCGGTATAGCTTCCAAACGATGTGTTCAGCGTTACCGGGACAGGGGCGGCTTCAATCGCAAAACCTTCCGGCAGTCGATACGTTATTGTATCGGCATCAAGAAAAGCATAATCCAATTCCACCGGT
>CAYZFF010000612.1:0-2522 GCA_964477305.1 uncultured Cytophagia bacterium | reverse complement strand
GGCTGCACGAGTTGAAGATTGGCCTGGGCTTCCAACCGCATTCGAATTGAACGCAACTCGCGTTTGGTCGATAACAAATTTTTAACGCGGGGGTGCAGCGGAAAAATCGCGGGAGCCCGGAGTTCGAGCAAAAGTTCGAGAATACTTTGGAGTCGCGAAGCATCGGCGGTGTTTTCGGCGCGATGAATGGTAATTAAGAAATACGCTTTCGCCGCCAAACCCCAATGCGGCTGAAGCTTTGCCCGGGTTCCAAAAATCAGCGCCGCGTCGAGCATCACATCTCCGACATTAAAAACGCCGCGACGAATGCCTTCCGCGGCAAGGTTTTTCACTGCCGTGGCAGTCGGGCAGAATAAAATATCGGAAACATGATCGGCAACGACGCGATTGATTTCTTCCGGCATCTCCCGATTCCAACTGCGCAAGCCGGCTTCGACATGCGCAATGGGAATATGTAACTTAGTCGCGCCCAAGGCCGCGGCAAGCGTGGAATTGGTATCGCCGTAAATGATCACACCGTGCGGCTTTTCTTTGAGCAAAATCGGTTCGAGTTTGGCAAGGATGTCAGCAGTTTGTGCGCCATGTAGTTTCGAGCCGACTCCGAGGTGATAGCGAGGTTTGGGCAAACCGAGTTCTTTGAAGAACACGGCCGACATCTCATAATCATAGTGTTGGCCGGTATGAACCAAAATTTCTTGTAAATCAGCAGTTCTCGCGATCTCATGAGAAACAACCGCCGCTTTGACGAATTGCGGGCGCGCGCCGACAACGGTGACGAGACGAATCATTGATTTTCCAAAAGCTGTTCCGAGGGAACGTCACGCCAGACGCGCGCAGGATTACCCAGCACAATTTTACGCGCCGGCACATCGCGCGTCACCACTGAACCGGCGGCCACCAGCGCATCTTCTCCAAGCGTGATGCCGGGGAGCACGGTGACATTTGCGCCGATGCGCGCACCGTTTTTCATCGTCACGCCTTTGTGATATTTGAAGCGATCTTTGGTGCGCCCGAGAAAATTGTCGTTGGTGAAAGTGACTTCCGGCGCGATGAAACAGTAATCGCCGATCTCCGACAGCGCGGTGATGTAGGCTTCCGTTTCCAGTTTGCAGCGTTTGCCGACTGTCACCTTGTTTTCAATGGTAACGCCGCGGCCGACAATCGTGTATTCGCCGACGCGCACGTTTTCGCGCACTGAAGCGAGATCGGCAACCAAAACGTTTTGCTCAATTGTGCAGCCGCGATAAATGACAACCAGCGTTCCGACGATGCAGCGATCGCCAATGCTGCAGCCCGATAACGTTTCATCTTTTGTAATGGCGCTGGCCGCAGCTTTCATCGGGCGTTTGCCGATCACGGTGTGATCGTCGATACGAACACCGGCACCGATAGTTGTATCGGGATGAATGATAACGCCATGGCCGATTTGGCAATCCGCGCCAATTGTCACGTTGGCGTCGATGTAACAGTTGCTGCCGAAACCGATATTGGCGCCGATTTTAGCGGTGGGATGAATGAAGTTCTGCAAAGTAATTCTCCAGATTTACCGGGATTCCATTATTTTTTAACGAATGATTTGCTGCTTCCAAAACCTTAACGACGCGTAAACCATCACGGCCATCGGTGCGTGGCGTTTGGCGTTTTTCAATGCAATCGAGGAAATGTTGGCATTCTAATTTGAGCGGCTCGGTGACCGCGACGTAAGGAATAACAACGTCGCCAAAACGCAACGTGATGTAGTCGCCGTAAGTGTCGTAATCGATTTTTTTCTCAGCGCGATTGTCATAGATGCGCAGTTTTTCGGTCGTCGCCGTGTCGTCAAAAACCGCCATTTTTTTGCTGCCCACGACGGTGATCTTGCGCAATTTGTGCGGATCGAGCCAACTGAGATGAATATGCGCTGACACGCGATTGGGAAAATTCAAACTCACGAACACCACATCTTCAATGCCGTTCTGCAAATACGTTTGGCCGCGCGCGGCAACGTCGACCGGCTCCTGATCAAGCAAATAAAAAAGCACGGAAAGATCGTGCGGACCGAAACTCCATAACGCATTTTCATCTTTGCGTACCTGTCCAAGATTGACGCGCTGCGAGTAAATGTAATACACTTCACCCAGGCTGCCGTTTTTGATTAGCTCGCGCAGTTGCAGTGAAACTGGATGATAAATCATCAGATGGCCGACCATTAGAATGCGTTGCTGGCTTTCAGCTAATGCAACCAACTCCGCTGCGTCGCGGGTACTAAGCGTTAAGGGTTTTTCCACAAAGACATCTTTGCCGGCTTCTAAAGCTTGTTTGGCCTTCTCAAAATGGCCAACGGCGGTGGTGGCCACGACAACGGCTTTAATCTGATCGTTCGTCAAGAGGTCTTGATAATCCGGCGTGGTCTTTAACAGAGGAAAAGAGTTGCGCAAACGCTCAAGTTTCGCAGTATCGAGATCGCAGGCATAAACGGTATTTTGCCGGCGCAGTTCGTAAAAATTTCGCACAAGATTTTTTCCCCAACTCCCCGCGCCGAT
>CAYZFF010000611.1:0-2525 GCA_964477305.1 uncultured Cytophagia bacterium | reverse complement strand
CGCATCATCCGCGAGGCTTACTTCGAGCATCCTGCGTATGTGCCGATTGTTCAACGCGCTTATGAAAACTGGGCAGAATTAGGACGCGAAACCAAACAGCAACTCTTTCAACAAACCGGCGGCTTGATGATCGGCCCACCGGAAGGTGTGTTGTTTCGGGGCGCGCAACGCAGCGCCGAACTTCATCAATTGCCTTATGACGTGCTGACGGCTAACGATATTCGCCGGCGCTTTCCGGCGTTCCATCCCACCGAAGAAACCGTCGCAGTGTGGGAACCGCGCGCCGGCATTGTTTTTCCCGAACGTTGCATCGCCGCGCATTTGCACATGGCGGCGCAGCACGGCGCGACGCTGCACTACGAAGAGCCGGCGCTCAAATGGGAATGCGATGGTGACGGCGTGCGCGTCACCACGGCGAAAGGCGAATATCGTGCCGACAAGCTGCTCATCTCCGCCGGCGCGTGGATCGGCCCCCTACTGGCCGAACTCAACTTGCCGCTGACCGTCACGCGGCAGGTGTTGTTGTGGTTCGATCCCGTCGCCCATGCAGAATATTTTACGCCGCAGCACTGCCCGATTTTTATTTACGAACACGAATCCAACCGTATTATCTACGGCTTTCCGAATTTAGGCGAGGGCGTCAAAGTGGGGCGACATCATGAAGGCGAATACACGCCAGCCGAGCGCGTGCGTCGTGAGGTGGGCGCCGATGATATCGAAGCGATGCGCGTCATTCTCCGTCGCGTGATGCCGGCCATCGACACCGCGCCGGTCGCGACCGCCGTTTGCATGTACACCAACACTCCCGATGAAAATTTTCTCATTGATTTCCATCCCGCGCATCCACAGGTTTTGCTCGCCAGTATTTGCTCCGGCCACGGCTTTAAATTCTCCAGCGCCATGGGCGAGGTGCTCGCTGATTTATTGCTCGACCAGCGCCCGCGTTTTGATTTGAGCCTGTTTGGATTACAGCGCTTACAAAAGCGACCGTAACAATTTCGCTTGACTTTCTCGCCGTTTCGTGCTACCATTTTTTCACTATGAAAAAATGGTATTTTTTTTCCTCTCGTATTGGCGGCCTCGTGTTGCTTTTAAATTTTGCTGCCGTAAAGGCTTCGCCTTCGCACTCCGACTCCACCCTGTATTTCGATCTTGATTTCGCGCGCTTCAGCGTGAACGACACCACCGCGCAGGTGGAAGTTTATATCGCCGTGCCGCGCGCGGCGCTGCATTTTGCCCGCGCCGAAAACCAGTTGCAGGCAAATTTTTCGTGCCAGGTGGTGATCAATAAAAACGGCGTTGACGTGGTGAATCATCAATGGCGGGTGCATTCGACGGCGAACGATTCCTCCGAACTCAAAGCCGGGCAATTGCTGTTCACGCAATCGCGTTTTCAATTGACCGCGGGAACCTATCGTTTTTACGTGCGGGTTCTCGATTTGCACCGGCAACATGCCGGCGTGCGAGCGTTTCAAATCATCGTCGAGCCTTTTCCGCTCCAGCAACTGGCGATGAGCGATTTGCAGCTTGCGGCCCGCCTCGAGCGCGATACCACGCAATCGTTCTTTCAAAAAAATAATTATCTCGTGCTGCCCAATCCGAGCGCGCTGTACGGCTTGGAGTTGCCGATGCTGTATTTTTACGCTGAAATTTACCATTTGCGCTTTCCGAGCGACAGCAGTTACTCGGCGCACTATCGCATTTTGGACGGCGCGGGCAATGCCGTGAAAATCCTGCCGTCGAAACGGCGGCGGATTGCCGGCGAAAAATTAGTCGAGGTCGGCGGGTTCAATATCGTCACCATGAAAAGCGGCAGCTATGCGCTCGAGGTGCGCGTCGTCGATCACACCAACGGCGCCGAAGCGTCGCGCCGGCACAAATTTTTTGTGTATCGCGAGAAAGATCAGGCCGCGCTCGCCGCGGAGGCGAGCGCCGTGGGGTTTGATTTTCTCGCGCAAGGCTATCGCCAAATGGCGGAAAAGGAATTAAACCAGGAATTTGAAACGACGCGTTATATTTCTTCCAACGAAGAGAAAAAAATTTTCAATTCATTAAAGCTCGACGGCAAACGCGAGTTTATCGCGCGCTTCTGGCAAAAACGCGATCAATCGCCGGAGACGCCGCAAAACGAATATCGCGACCGGTATTTGGGCCTGGTCCAATATGCCAATAAAAATTTTGCGGGTTTCCGCGCCGGCTGGAAAACCGATATGGGGCGCGTGCTGCTGATGTACGGCCACGCCGAGGAGATCGAGCGTTTCCCCAGCAGCAACGACGCGCGGGCGTACCAGATTTGGCGTTTTTTTGAAATCGAAGGCGGCGTGGACTTTATTTTTGTGGAGACGCGCAGCGGCGGCGAAATGGAATTGGTGCACTCCACCGCGCGCAATGAATTGCAAGACCCCACCTGGCAACGCTGGCTGAACCCGGGGCGGTGAGAGCAGTTGGACGATTGCCGGTTCGCCAGTTTAAAAAGCGCTGTCACTTCAAAAGAATGGTCATCGCGAGGCGCGCTTTTAGCGCCG
>CAYZFF010000610.1:0-2530 GCA_964477305.1 uncultured Cytophagia bacterium | reverse complement strand
CAAGATCACGCCGTTGACCATCGTTTTGCACCGAAAAATTATCTGACCGCAATTTGTTTGCCGGATGATTGGCAGAAAACGGCGGTCACTGAAAATGGCGCGTTGGCTTATGATCTCGGCCCCGGGCCGTATGCGCGGGCATTGACGGAAATTGCAATTGGACTCAAAGGCAAAGAACTGAAAATGGCGCGCCAGTATTTTGCTGACCCTCGCGTGCCCATTGCCGTGACGGAATATTCAGCGGAGGGCGTGGCGATAACGGCTTCAGTTTTTGCTTTGGTGCAGGAAAATAAGGCGGTGACGATCAATACTTTTTTAAATGGAAAAGTGCAACGCCTCGGCGGGCTGAATGGTTGTATCGGCTGGGCGACGCCGACAGGGATGGTTGATCCAGCGTTTCGCAATGTGGCCTGGGGCACGAATCGCGCGATCCGCTATCGTGTAAAAGTCGCGCCGGGAAGCCGCAAGCAGGTGGCGCTCGGCGTGATTGAGCCTTATAAGCCGAGACCGAAGTTGCGCGATCTGGAATTGCGCGTCGAGGGCGCCGTGATGCAACGCGTCGATGCGCTGAAAGACGGCAAGAATAATGTGCCGTATGTTTATCTTTTTAACGGCGAGGATAAAGATCGCGACGGCTGGTTGGCGATAGAATCACACGCGCCGCTCGATGGCGCCGATCCGAACACGATGCTCAGTGTCTTTTGGGTGTTTCCGGAAAATGTGAACCTCGATGTCGACGCGTTGATTCGCGGCGAATTATCAGCTTCCGCCGAAGTGTATTGGGATTGCGGGCGCGAGACAGAATTGCAATCATCTGCGCCGCGCTTCGATGCGATTCACGCAACCTTTAGCGGCAATGAGGCCACGCCGATCATTCGCATCAAATCACGCCGCAGTTTCAATTTTGACACCAATACCGGAATTTTACAAACCGATGGGCGGCCTTTCATTTTGACAAATCCCGAACCGATTGCGGCTTCGCAACAGGGCAACGAGTGGATTCTCGAATTGCCAGGTGGAACGAAAGAAGTTTCACTGCTCGTACAAAGCGGCCCGTCATCGCGCCGTGATAATGTTGTTGTTCCAAATTTGCGCGCGGAAATGAAGAAGGCGCGAAACTTCTGGCTGCAACGAGCCCAATTGCCGCATGGCAAAATCATCGTGCCGGACAGCAGCATTCAATATTTGCTTGACGCCAATATTCGCAATCTATATCAAATTCATGAAGTGATTGATGGCGTGCCGCAATTTCAACCGGGGCCGTCGGTTTATCGCGGCTTGTGGATTCATGATAATGACTGGCACATTTCAGCCGCATTGTTTTTGGGCGACACCGCAAATGCGCGCCGCGCTATTGAAGGGCTGTTCCACTATCAAAGCGCCGATGGGCGCGTGGCGGTGATGGAGCCGTATCCGATGAATCGCGAAGCGGCGTGTTTAACGTACATTATGTGCCGTTACGCGCGCTTGACGGGCGATAAAAAATGGCTCGAACGGCATTGGGCCCGAGTCGTCGGCGGATTAGAATGGCTGCGACAGTTGCGTGCGCAAACATTGGCCGACCCCGCGTCGATTGGATATGGACTTTTTCCCGCCGGTTTTTCGGATGGCGGACTCGCCGGCATTAACTTGGAATACGGCAGCGTTTATTGGACGTTGATCGGCGCGCGTACGGCGGCGGAAGCGGCGCGTTGGCTGGGCAAAAATGCCGATGCCGAAAAATTAGAAACGTTTTACGCCGACTTGATGAAATCCTTTCGCGTGACGGCGCAGCGCGATTGGCGTAAAGATCGCGGTGGCAACGGCTACTTACCGATGAAAGTAGCGGACACTTCACGCGCAACGCCGCCGCAGCAAGCCAATTGGGGCATACTTGATGCGCAGGGGCTGGGAAATCTCTTTGATCGGCAAGATTCGCTGGTGACCGAACCACTCAAAATGTTGCAATGGGAGAAGCAAGAAGGTTTGCCGATTAACGCCGGCTGGTTGAAAGACGGCATCTGGCCCTTCTTTGGAACGTTGCAAGCGATTACGCATGTTTATCAACGCGATCATAGAGAAGCGATTGCAATGTTGTATGCCATTGCGAATCACGCCGCGCCGTTCGGCACGTGGGTTGAAGAACAATTGCCGAAACATGTTGGCGTGAGAAACACCGGCGATCAGTCGAATGCAACGGCGAGCGCTTTGTTCATCAAATTGATTCGACGCTTGCTGGCGCTGGAGCGAGGTGACCGGCTCGAATTGCTCGCGGGCGTGCCGGCGTTTTGGTATAAACCGGGGGCGCGAATCGAAGTTAACGATGCGCCGACCTTGTTTGGCCGGTTAAATTTTCGTTTGCAAATTTCAGCGGACGGCAAAGTCTGCCGCATGCAATTACGCCCAATCGGAAACTCCGGCGCGGCGGGCGGCCCGGTGCTTTTTTTGCAAGCGTTGAAGCAAGCCGGCTTTCGCGTTCCAGCGGAAGATGAATTGAAGCTGTCGTGGAATCGCGCCGCGACGTTTACTTTTGAAAAGGGTAATTGATTTT
>CAYZFF010000609.1:0-2535 GCA_964477305.1 uncultured Cytophagia bacterium | reverse complement strand
AATTAAAGATCGCCGCTTAAATAACTTTCCCATTTGACGCGACTGTCATTCCCGCGTGGGAATCCAGTGGTTTAAAGCCTGTGGATGCCCAATCAAAGCACTCGGGCATGACGATCAGTTGGGTAAATTATTTAATCGGCATTGCTAAGTGATCTTGGACTCTCGACCTCGGGTCTTATTTTTCCAGAATCATGGCGTTTCGCGGTTCAAGCTGCACCGACAATTTCGCATTGCGCAAACGGATTTTTTTTCCGGTGAATCCCTCGCGAAATTGTTGGACCGTTGGCGCCTCAACCGCGAACGTCACATTTTGCGTTTTGTCACTCACATTAAAAATGGCCAACACTGCGTCGTTTTCGAAATCACGCCGAAACGCATAAACGCCGGCAGTGTCATCTTTATGCAACGTCGTGATCGCGCCTTTACGCAGCGCCGGATGGCGTTGGCGTAAATGTAAAACTTTTTTATATAAATTGAACAGTTCTTGATCAAATCCAACCGGATCGTTTTCGGTAAATTTCGTGACTGCGGCGTACGTTTCATTTTCATATTTTAGTTCCGGCCACACCATCGGCTTGCGATCATCGGGATCGTCGCCACCCCACATGCCGGCTTCGTCGCCGTAGTAAATCATCGGCGCGCCGACATAAGCCGTCATGAAAGCGAGAATCATTTTTTGCGTCCGGCGATTCTCCGCGTTGGGCTGGCGCGGATCATAATTCGGATTGTCGCGGCAACCGGCTTGGCGATCATAACCGCGACTGCCGGCGTTTTTGATCATGCTCGCGAGGCGATCCGTGTCGTGGCTGCCAATCAGCACTTGCATGATGTGATTCGTCGCGTCACTGTAATTGGCGCGGATTTTACTCAACTCGGCATCGAAACGAGTCGGCCCCCATTTCTCTTCACCGCCAATGAAAAAATTGCGCATCGCATACGCCACCGGATAATTCATCACCGCATCATAACGATCACCTTTGAGCCACTCCGGCGCCAGTTTCCAGATTTCACCGGTGGTATACGCCTCGGGATTGAGCGAGCGCACCAGCGCGCACCACTCCTCCCAAAATTTCGGCGCCACGTCTTCGGAAACATCGAGCCGCCAGCCATCGACGCCATCACTCGGATCGCCGTCGCCGTCCGGATCCATCCAGCGTTTGGTGATGGCGAAAATATATTCGCGCGGCTCCGGCACGATGCCGTTGTCATCTTCGCGAAACACCGGCAGCGACCAGGTGTTCCACCAGCTTTCATAGTTAAACTCATCTTTCTCTGTTTGGGGATTATCCCAACCGCGCACCACGAACCAGTCTTTGTAACGCGAGTTTTGCTGGTTTTGAATCAAATCACGAAACGCCCAGAAATCGCGGCCCACGTGATTGAACACGCCGTCGATGATCACGCGCAGATTACGGCGGTGCGCTTCGGAAATGAAATGCAGAAACAGCGAATCCGCCGTTGTCCACTTCCAGGTTTTCGGATCGGCGGTTTCCGTGGCCATAATCGCTTTATCGCGCGCCGGATTCGGGCCAAAGTTATCGTCAATATGATGATAACTCGAAGCATCATACTTGTGCAGGCTCTGCGCCTCAAAAATCGGGTTGAAGTAAATCGCCGTAACACCAAGCTCCTTCAAATAATCGAGCTTCTCGATCACGCCCTGCAAATCGCCGCCGTAGCGCCGGTCGAAAACGAATTTGTAAAACGGCCAACCAGTGGCCTTTTCCCACGGTTGGGTTTTGTACCAATCCGAAGTCCACGGCGAAACCCGCCAGCCGGGATAATTGTTGATGCCGGCGTCTTCGGCAGTCGGATCGTTGCGCGAGTCGCCGTTGCGAAACCGTTCCGGAAAAATTTGATACCACACCGCGCCCTGCGCCCATTCGGGGCCAGAGCGAGCAGTTGCGGGTTGGCTCGATAGACGATGCGAGCTCAGAAAAAGTAAGCTCAAAATGAGCACAACTGCACGTAAAAACGTTTTGTTGAAAAACATAAGGATTCTCCTGGAACGGATGAGTTGAAAACAAACACAAGTTTTTAAAATCACTCCACCGAATCAAGCATTTTTTGAGGTTTGCAAATACAAAAGGAAGTGTCATGCCGGAGGCATCCTGTTTCAAGCCTGCACCGTGCTTGATGATGAAAAACCTCGCCGAGATCGCCTCAGGGTTTTATGAAATTCCATTTGGGATTCTTTGTTGCAATCAGAGCTTCCTTCTTTGCGCGCGTCCAATCTTTGATCTCTTTCTCGCGTGCAATGGCTTGGTTGATATCTGTGTGCGCTTCGAAGTAAAGCAAGTGGTAACAATAATAGCGTCCTGCAAAGGTCCGTTTGTTGCCGCGGTTTTGATAATGCTGTTGCAAACGGAGCTTTAGATCATTGGTTACGCCCGTGTACAACACGGTCTTGCCGGGGTTAGTCGTGATGTAAACGTAGTAGTTGCCTTTAGCGATCATGACTAAACTTGTTTAGCAAACCAGTAGTTCCAAATTAGCACCGTGCTTGATGACAAACAAGTTCCCTTCGGGATGACA
>CAYZFF010000608.1:0-2568 GCA_964477305.1 uncultured Cytophagia bacterium | reverse complement strand
GACATCAATTACGATCCGAAAACAAAAAGTGACGAGCCGCTTTACGGCATTCCATTGGTGCCAACGATTGGGGTGAGCGTCAAATTTTAAACTATGCCCATATCATTCTGCAAGAATCTTTTACAATCAGCGCTTTCTTGGGATTAAAGAATTTCTCCGGAATGATAGTTTTAATAAATCACAAAGATTAAATGATACGTGTATCGACAACAATCATTCTTTCTATTCTTTTGTCACTACTGTTTTGGGGCTGTGAAAACAGTCCACCACCAGAAATGACTGATCCCGGCGCCTTGATTTATTACGGCTATTTCAACAAAGACGCGCAATGCAGCCGCTGCCACGGCGACGAGGGGCAGGGCGGAATGTTTGGTCCGCAGATTCGCGATATCCTGCAAAAGCGCAGCGTCGAGCGCGTGCGCGATATTATCGCAAACGGCAAAGGGGAAGGCGATAAAAAAATGCCGGATTTTGCCGGCGAGTTAACGCCGGCGCAAATCGAGCAGGTCATTCGATTTTTACAAACGTGGAATATTAGCGCGCCGGCTGATTCCGTCGCGGCTGCCGATTCGACGCCGTGAAAATTTTCTTGCCTTTCAATAGCAGCTTGCTTAAGTTTAAGAACGTTGTCATCGCGCAAGAAAATAGAGCTGGCCAGATTTATTCGTCCGAACAAGTGGTGGAGATTATGCGGAAAATCATCAAATCTAAATCTGCAACTTGATATTTTGCGGCATCGACTGAGGGTGCCGCAATGAAATTGTGACACGGTTTTATGGAATTAAGCCGTCGCCTGAAAGGCTTCTTCGCCTCGCAAGCTGAAACGAAAAATGGGGATACGCCTCGGAATGAGCCGCGTCTTGTTCCACCAGTTCAGGCTGAAGCCAAGACGAATACGACGCCCAGACTCGCGGTCGAATTTTTGCGCAGTTCCCGCAATGGCGAAAAGCTTGGGCTGCGCGGCAATGCGTGGCAAATCGGCACGGCGCCCGGTTGTGAAATTCATTTCGACTTCATTCTCGATAGTGAAGTGGGCGACCAGCACGCAAAAATTATTTTCACCGATCACCAATACTGGATTATTCCCACCCCTAACTTTCACACGTGGGTGAATGACATTTTGCTGGCGGAAAAACAAACGCTGCAACATGGCGATAAGTTAACCTTTGGTTCCGAGCATGGACCAGAAATTTGCCTTCACTTCAAGCCGGGACAACGCCCGCAGTCCCAAGCTATTCCGGCTGTGCATGTACGCCTGGAGAAAGGTGAAGCCCTGCGCCGGTGGGGACGTTTCTCGCGCAATTTCACGATCGGGCGCAGCAATGATTGTGATGTTCAACTAAATGATCCGCTCGTTAGCCTGCGCCACGCCCGCGTCATTTGGGATCGCGACCGTTGGTGCATCGAGGACTTGCAAAGTAAAAACGGCACCTTTCTCAATGGTACGCGCGTTCAGAACGCGGTATTACCGGCCCGCGCCCAAATTGCTTTAGCACAAGGCAAAGTGGTTTTGATTTGTGAAATCGAGGCGCCCCCATTATCGCCTCCTGAAAATGCTATCGCCGAAATCGCTCAACATTATTTTAATGACAACACTTCTGCTGAGGCCGGCACGCAAACCCTGTTGATTCGGCGGGCGTTTCAAAAGGCCCGCCGCAAACACGCCGAGCGTTACTGGCTTATCATCGGCGCCATTTTTATCGTGCTGGCGATGACGGCCGGCGCGTTGTATTATCAGAGCCGGCGCTTGCACCGGCAGGAAGAATTGCAAGTCCTGGCGGAAAATGTTTTTTATGCCATGAAATCGCTCGAGCTGCAAATGGCCTCACTGCAATCCGAAGTCGCGGCGCATCCCGATGCTGCGCTCAAAAAACAATTTGACGCCAAAATGCAGGAGCAGCGGCAAATGCGCGACAGCTACAGCAATTTTGCCCGTGATGAGTTGGGCATTGCACCGGGCAAGCTTTCGGAAGAAGAATGGTTGATTTATAAAATCTCGCGCATTTTTGGCGAGTGCGACGTCAGCATGCCGGCGGATTTCGTGCGCACGGTGAAAAAATATATTCGCATGTGGAGATCCACCGGTCGCTTCGAAGCAGCGATGGCGCGCGCCACGGCCAACGGCTACGCGCCGAAGATCGTTCAGGCGCTGTTGGCGCATGACATGCCGCCGCAATTTTTTTATCTCGCGTTGCAAGAAACCGACTTTGATTTAAAACGCTGCGGCCCCCGCACTTCTTACGGCATCGCCAAAGGCATGTGGCAATTCATTCCGACGACGGGAATGCGTTATGGTTTACAGTCCGGCCCGCTGGTGGAAGTGCGGCGTTACGATCCGCTTGACGAGCGCCATAATTTTGAAAAGTCCACGCTCGCCGCGGCGCGTTATCTGCGCGATATTTATCAAACTGAAGCGCAGGCCTCCGGTTTGATGGTGATGGCCTGTTACAATTGGGGCGAAGACAACGTGCAGACGATCATTGATCGTATGCCGGAAAACCCGCGCGAGCGCAATTTCTGGCAATTGCTGTCGCACGGAAAAATTCCCCGCCAAACTTATGATTACGT
>CAYZFF010000607.1:0-2573 GCA_964477305.1 uncultured Cytophagia bacterium | reverse complement strand
GTCATGGTGAGCGGAGTCGAACCATGACACACCCCTCGACTCCGCTCGGGGTGACGCTTTTATAAATTAAGATGACAGAACACTAGATTGTTCATAGTAACGCCTTCAGGCGTAAACTTCTTGAAGGAAAAATCTATCGAAAATTTCTACAATCTTTGCTGAACTTTGGCGCGAAAAAAACGATGAAATCCGGACTGTACACAATTTTTCTGTTGATATTGGCCCACCCGCTGTGGGCGAATTCGATTGTGGCCAAACCGGGTGATAATCTCAGCGCCAAAATTGCAGCGTTGTTGCCGGGTGACACGCTGTTGCTCCGCGGCGGAACGTACAACGAGAAAATTTCATTGCCCCGCAGCGGCAGCGCGGGCAAACTCATCACCATTCGCGCCTATCCCGGCGAGAAACCGGTGATTACGACGAGCGGCGCGGTGTTGAATTTAAATAAAGATTTTTGGTTGATCGAGGGCTTGATTTTTGATCAACAAAAAGATTCGACCGACGCCGTGCCGGTGAGCGGCAGCAACAACATCATTCGCCGCTGTGAATTCCGCAACGGGTCGCGTGATTGCATCGACGGCTCCGGCAAAAGCCGCAACAACATTATCGAGCAGAACACGATCCATGATTTTGTTTGGAAACGCGGCAACGATGCGCACGGCATTGTGCTCAACCCGGGCGCGCGCGATTGGATCATTCGCAACAACACCATCTACAATTGCGGCGGTGATTGCATTCAGCTTTATGCCGACGACAAAACCAGCATCGCGAGTTATTCAAAAAATATTACGATCAGCGGAAATATTTTATACACGAAGCTCGGCGTTGATAGCGAAAATGCACTCGATTTCAAAGGCGTCGATAGCTGTCTCGTTGAAGCCAACGAGATGCACGGTTTTGCCAACAAGGCGTGGGTAACGCAAAAGGGCTGCCGCAATATCACGGGCCGGTATAATCGCATTCACGACAGCCAGCGCGGCATGGAATTTCGCGGCGAAGGTGGCAAGACGCAGGCGAATATTCGTCTGCATAAAAATGTTCTCTACAACATTCAGGATTATTACGCCATCAAATTCGACGGCGTGACCAATGTCGAAATTGCCAATAACACGATTGCAAATGTGAACGCGACGTGTTTCCGTGTCGAAGGGCAGGGTTTGCAAGGCGGTTATTTTCGCAATAATCTGATTTACCAAACCGAAGCGCCGAGCATCAGCGGGCCGTTTAATTTGCAGGCCGATCACAATGGCTGGTATAAAACTGCGGCAAAAACTCTTGGCAGCACCAGCGACCGCACCGGCGATGATCCGCGTTTTGTAAATGCGGCAGCATTCGATTTCAAATTGCAAACGATCAGCCCGGCGATTGATGCGGGTGTGAACGTCGGCCTAATTTTCAAAGGCGTTGCGCCGGATTTGGGCGCACACGAGCTGGGTGAAGGCCCAGTCACGGTTGACGAACAGACGCCAAGCCCAGCTTGGCCGAATCATTTTGAGTTGCAGCAAAACTATCCTAATCCTTTTTTTCTCTCCGGCGCCAGCAGCCCCGCAACGCGGATTGAGTTTGACATCCGCATTCGCACCGCCGTGCGTCTGGAGATTTTGAATATAGTTGGACAACACGTTTGTACACTGTTGGAAAAGGAAGTCTCGGCCGGGCGGCACGCGGTGATTTGGGATGGGCGCGATCAGAATGGTGTAGTGGTAGCCTCAGGTGTCTATGTTTATCGCCTTGCAGGGGTAACGCAGAACACGAGGGGACAATCAACGGCATCAGCAGAGCGTCTTGATAGGGCAACCGCCCGGCTTCTTCTTTTTTCTCGTTAAATTAAAAGCATTTCAAATTTTAAATTGGAAATTTTCAATTTAAAATTTTCCATCGAGGTTGAGCATGTATCAAAATTTATCCATCCATAAACTCACCTCACTTTTCCTTTTCAGCATTTCCTGCTTTTTTACTTCTTCACTTTTTCCGGCTGCCAGCAATTCTACCCTCGCACCGATTCTCATCATTGACTCAAAATCCAGCGGCGCGCCGATTGGCACGTTGGACAGTTGCGTGCTCGATTCCTCGGGTAATTTGCTGGTCACCGACAAACGCCGCATGTTGCTGCATGTGCTGAATCCGAGCACGGGAAAATTGATTCGCACGATTGGCGAAAAAGGAACCGGCGAGTTGCAATTCGACCAACCGAACGGCATTGCCGTCGATGATCAAGGCCGCATTTTTGTAACCGAGCAAACCAACCGGCGCGTGCAAGTGCTGAATCGCGATTATTCTTTTGCGGGTTTTATTGGCGGACCGGGCACGGGCGCGGGGCAATTCGATAAGCCGATGGGAATTGCCGCGGATGCCACCGGCCGGGTTTATGTCACCGATGAAAATCTCAACAAAGTTTCGGTTTTTGATCGCGTCGCCGGCAGCCGCGTGAGTTGGCAATTTAAATTTGAATTTGCCAACACGGGCACCGGCAAAATCGATCATGCCGAGTCCATCACGATTGACCGCACCCGCCAGCGCATTTATCTCAGTGATGAAGGCCAGCTTCACGTTAAAGTTTACGATCTCACCGG
>CAYZFF010000606.1:0-2582 GCA_964477305.1 uncultured Cytophagia bacterium | reverse complement strand
GACAAAGCATCCAAAGGCGCGTTGATTGTCGAGCAGGGCGCGAAGATTATGGCCGATGGCACAAAAGAACGCCCCATCGTTTTCACGAGCGCGTTGCCGGCTGGACAACGTTCTTATGGCGATTGGGGCGGTGTGATTCTCTGCGGGCGCGCGCCAATCAATGTTCCCGGCGGCACCGCCACGATTGAAGGCGGCGTCGGCTCAGTTTATGGCGGCACCGATCCTGCCGATAATAGCGGCGTGCTGCGTTATGTCCGCATCGAATTTCCCGGCATTGCCTTTCAACCCAATAACGAAATCAACGGCTTGACGATGGGTGGCGTCGGCAGCGGCACAACCATCGACTATGTGCAGGTGAGCTACTCCGGCGATGATTCATTCGAGTGGTTCGGCGGCACCGTCACCGCGAAGCATCTCATTGCATTGCGCGGCCTCGACGATGATTTCGACACCGATTTCGGTTTCTCCGGCAAAGTTCAGTACGCCGTCAGTTTACGCGATCCGCAAGCCGCGGATGTCAGCGCCAGTCACGGTTTCGAAAGTGACAATGACGCCACCGGCACCACCAACACGCCGAAGACCAGCCCGATTTTTTCTAATATCACTTTGGTCGGCCCCAAGGTCAATAACGCCGATGTCGTGAATACGAATTATCTGCGCGGCGCGCACATTCGCCGCAACACGGAGTTTTCTTTTTATAATAGCATCGTGATGGGCTGGCCTGGCGCCGGCGCCAACAGCGGCATTTACATTGATGGCAATACGACAGCGGACAATGCTACGGCCAATCGCTTGCAAATTCGCAATGTCATTCTCGCCGGCAAAGACACGATCACCACCAACGCCACGAATGGCTTCAATGCGGTGACGTGGTTCGGCACCTCGGCGTTTGGCAACACCCGGCTTACCACCAGCGCCGCCGTGCAGCTCGTTGATCCTTTCAATTTGATCAATCCGAATTTTACTCCTAAAACTGGCTCACCGGCGTTGAGCGGCGCTGATTTTACGAACACGCGGTTGACCGACCCCTTCTTCACTTCTACAACATTTCGCGGCGCCTTTGGCAGCGGCGAACGTTGGGATTTAGGTTGGACAAATTACAATCCACAAGGCACTTCTTCAGGCTCACAAATTACCGTTTCGGGTAATATCACAACGAACACGACCTGGACGAGTAATAGAAACTACTTATTAAATGGTTTTGTTTATGTGAAAGCCGGCGCGACGCTGACGATTGAACCCGGCACGATAATTTTCGGCGACAAGGCTTCCAAAGGCGCATTGATCGTTGAGCAAGGCGCGAAGATTATGGCCGACGGCACGGCAGACCGGCCCATTGTTTTCACGAGCGCGCTTCCTCCCGGCCAACGCGCCTACGGTGATTGGGGCGGTGTGATTCTCTGCGGGCGCGCGCCAATCAATGTTCCCGGCGGCACCGCCACGATTGAAGGCGGCGTCGGCTCAGTTTATGGCGGCACCGATCCTGCCGATAATAGCGGCGTGCTGCGTTATGTCCGCATCGAATTTCCCGGCATTGCCTTTCAACCCAATAACGAAATCAACGGCTTGACGATGGGTGGCGTCGGCAGCGGCACAACCATCGACTATGTGCAGGTGAGCTACTCCGGCGATGATTCATTCGAGTGGTTCGGCGGCACCGTCACCGCGAAGCATCTCATTGCATTGCGCGGCCTCGACGATGATTTCGACACCGATTTCGGTTTCTCCGGCAAAGTTCAGTACGCCGTCAGTTTACGCGATCCGCAAGCCGCGGATGTCAGCGCCAGTCACGGTTTCGAAAGTGACAATGACGCCACCGGCACCACCAACACGCCGAAGACCAGCCCGATTTTTTCTAATATCACTTTGGTCGGCCCCAAGGTCAATAACGCCGATGTCGTGAATACGAATTATCTGCGCGGCGCGCACATTCGCCGCAACACGGAGTTTTCTTTTTATAATAGCATCGTGATGGGCTGGCCTGGCGCCGGCGCCAACAGCGGCATTTACATTGATGGCAATACGACAGCGGACAATGCTACGGCCAATCGCTTGCAAATTCGCAATGTCATTCTCGCCGGCAAAGACACGATCACCACCAACGCCACGAATGGCTTCAATGCGGTGACGTGGTTCGGCACCTCGGCGTTTGGCAACACCCGGCTTACCACCAGCGCCGCCGTGCAGCTCGTTGATCCTTTCAATTTGATCAATCCGAATTTTACTCCTAAAACTGGCTCACCGGCGTTGAGCGGCGCTGATTTTACGAACACGCGGTTGACCGACCCCTTCTTCACTTCTACAACATTTCGCGGCGCCTTTGGCAGCGGCGCGCGCTGGGATGCGGGATGGGCGAATTACAATCCGCAGTTCAGCGTCAATTCAATTGTCAGCGACGTGAAAGTGAAACAAAACACCGCAGCGATTCCAACGCAGCACCAATTGGGGCAAAATTATCCGAATCCGTTTAATCCGGCCACACAAATTCAATATGCATTGCCGAAGGCCGGGCGCGTGACGTTGAAGGTTTTCGACATGGCGGGCCGCGAAGTCGCGACGCTTGTCGATCAATATCAAACCGC
>CAYZFF010000605.1:0-2584 GCA_964477305.1 uncultured Cytophagia bacterium | reverse complement strand
CGCTGCCTGCAAGTATCAGCGTGACAACTCCTTTTTATTTCGAAGCAAAACATGCGCTCCGAATCAGCGATTAAATGACTTACGCATTTTACGGAACTGAATTCCCGCTATCACGCATGCGGGAATTCAGCTTTTAAAAGCGTGAATGCCCGACCAAAGTGTTCGGGCATCACGATCACCTGGTTAAATTATTTAACCGGCATTCCTCAAAGCTTCAGCTTCGCGATATTCTCCTTCACGCGACCGGCGGACTCTTGCAGCAGCTTCAATTCGGCGTCGCTGAGTTTTACTTCATAAATATGCTCAACGCCGTTTTTGCCCAGCTTCACCGGCACGCCAACATACACATCTTTCAAACCATATTGACCGGTGAGCCACGCGGCGCAGGGGAGAATGCGTTTCGCATCGCGCACCACGGACTCGACCATTTCTGCGACCGAAGCCGAGGGCGCATAATAGGCGCTGCCTTCTTTGAGATACTTCACAATTTCAGCGCCGCCGTTTTTCGCGCGATCAACGATGGCGTCAATGCGATCCTTGGGCAGCAATTCGGTGAGCGGAATGCCGCCGACAGTGGTGAGGCGCGGCAGCGGCACCATATCATCACCGTGGCCGCCGAGCACCAGCGCCGAAATATCGCGCACCGACACATTCAATTCCATCGAAATAAACGTGCGATAACGCGCGGTATCCAACACCCCGGCCATGCCAAACACGCGATTCGGCTCGAATCCGCTCACTTTCATGGCCACGTACGTCATCACATCCAGCGGATTCGTCACGGTAATAATCTTGCATTGCGGCGAGTTGTTGACGACATTCTCGGTGACGGTTTTGACGATGCCGGCATTCGTCGCCTGCAAATCATCACGGCTCATTCCCGGCTTGCGCGCCAGCCCCGCCGTAATCACGACGATGTCGGAATTTTTCGTCAGTGCATAATCATTGGACGAGCCGATGACTTTGCAATCAAAACCTTCCACCGGCGCGGATTCCCACAGATCGAGCGCCTTGCCCGCGGGAATGCCTTCGAGAATGTCAATCACCACAACTTCATTCGCCAGTTGCTTTTCGGCCAACCGCAGCGCGGTGGTCGCGCCGACATGTCCGGCGCCGACAACAGTAATCTTCATAAATTTTTCCTTTCTACCGCATATTTGAAAACGCACTCTTGACTTTAAAACGAAACAAGAATTTTAATTAAAGTCATCTACACGCAAGGTGTAATCACCAATTTGGTGACGGCCTTAATCTAATCAAACCCGTGGCAGATTTCAAGTATTTTCTAAAATATTTGCGGTTTAATCGAGTTTGTAAGACCAAGATTTACGAATACTCATAAACCCCTTTCCCGACTTTGCGCCCGAACCGCCCGGCCTTCACATATTTCACCAGCAATGGGCAAGGCCGGAATTTTTCACCGAGGGTTTGATGGAGAAAATTGAGAATATTCAGCCGCACGTCGAGGCCGACGAGATCGACCAGTTCGAACGGCCCCATCGGATGATTGAGGCCGAGCTTCAGCGCTTTGTCAATTTCCCGCGCGCTGGCCACGCCTTCCTGCAGCATGTAAAACGCCTCGTTGCCGATCATCGCATTGATGCGCGTGGTGATGAAACCGGGCGATTCGTTGATCAGCACGGTTTCTTTTTTCATCATTTGCGAAACTTCCTGTGTCGCCGCAATCGTCGCGTCGGAAGTCTCCAGGCCGCGAATGAGTTCAATGAGCTTCATCAGCGGCACCGGGTTAAAAAAATGCATGCCGATCACCTGCCCCGGCCGTTTGGTCGCGCCAGCCATTTCGGTGACGGAGAGCGACGAGGTGTTTGTCGCAAAAATCGCGTGCGCCGGCGCGATGACCTCGAGTTTGCGAAATAAGTCGATTTTCATCTCGATTTTTTCGGGCACGGCTTCGATCACAAAATCGGCGTTGCCCGCAGCAGTCGGCAAATCCGTGAAGGTTTTTAAACACGCCAGTGCTTGCGTCATCGTCGCTTGCGGGAGAATCGCCTTGTCAACCGCCTTGCGAAAGCTGCCGGTGATGTTTTCAACCGCGGCGTGCAAAATTTTTTCTTCGACATCATAAAGCTGCGTGGCGTATCCAGCAAGACAGGAAGCGTACGCAATGCCGCGCCCCATCGTGCCGGCGCCGATGACGGTGATGGTACTGATTTTATTGATCATATTTGCGGTTAATAAAAATGTTCGACTACCGATCAACCACAATCAGCTTAATCCGTTAAATCCGTTTAACAAAGTTTTTAAATGTAAGCGGATTAAGCTGATTGTGCGGATAACAATTTATTGTCTCAAATTTCAAGCACCACTTTTCCAAACTGCTCGCGATTCGCCAGAATGCGATGCGCCTCCCGCGCTTCCGTTAGCGGCAACACGCGGTCGATCACCGGGCGGAATTTTCCGGCTTTAAAGAATTCAGCAATGCGGAGCAGCTCACTCTTCGAGCCCATAATGCTGCCGAAGATTTTAAGGTTCCGGGAAAACAGATAACGCAAATCCGTAACCGCGCGATAACCCGTGGTCGCGCCGCAGGTGACGAGGCGGCCGCCGTTCGCCAGCGATTTGA
>CAYZFF010000604.1:0-2587 GCA_964477305.1 uncultured Cytophagia bacterium | reverse complement strand
TAGAGTTGGGTTGTGAAAAAGTTAAAGCGCTGGTCAATTTCAATCTTTTTTAGAAGATTTTAGAACATTTTAGGAAACCCTTTGCGTATACCGGTTGTCTTTTCGAGCAAATTCCGAGTGTTGTAAACTCAACTTAACTGCCGAGGGCAAAATGAACGCAAAGGCTTCACCGTGGTTGCGACTGTTAAATGCAACCGTTTTATTCGCACTGGCTTTCAATCTGATTTATTTCATTCACGAGTTGGCGTTGGTCGTTGCCGGCGCGTGGTTGGGGAATGATCCGATTCTTTTTCACAACAACATGCATTTTACAAACCTGTCCCTGCCAATGCAAAATCTGGCTTTTGCGGCCGGCCCCGTGGCGGTGTTCGTCGCCGGATTACTCGGTCTCGCCGTCTATTTCGTGATTCGGCAGTCAAACAGCATATTCAGTGTTTTCGTCTTCTGGTTCGCTTATCATGGGTTGTGGCTGTTTCTTGGGCAACTACCGGAAATGGCTTTTTCCAGTCATAATGATTTTGCCCGCGGCTTAGCGGTTTTTAATCTCGGCCAACCAATTCGACTGTTGCTCACGGTTTGTGGCATTGCCGGATTGATTCTGCTCGGATTGTTTGCCACGAAACCATTGCTCGCGACCGCCTTAGCAAACGATGAGGTCGCCACCGCGGGAAGCCGTCGGAAACTCATTGTACAGAGCGGCCTTTTGCCGTGGTTGCTCGGTTCGATTTTAATCATCCCTTTTCGCCTGTCACCGGTGGAGCGAATCATTTTGCCATTCTTTGGTGGAGTACCGTTAATATTAACGTTGCTCAATGCCGGCCGGGGTAAAAATATTTTCGCAGCCAATCTTTCACTTAATAAAAAAATAAGCTGGGGTGGAATCATGGCCTTGTTCGCCGTCTTTTGTTTTTTTCGATTCCTGCTGGCGCCGGGTGTGCCGGTGTACAATTTGTTCTATCAAACACCGTCTTCTGTGCCGCTGACAGCGCGGATTTATCGTTTTGTCAACGGCAATTGGTTTAATGGGCATTCATTTCAGCAAAAAATATATTATTCAGCCGCTGGCGTTTTGCATTCGGAATATGCGGGGACGGTGGATTCAACGATTGATTTACAGAATAAATTCATCATCCCACCGTTTGCCGAGGCGCACAACCATCATTTCAGTGATGGGCAAGATTACCGCGCACAAATCAACAACTATCTCGCCCAAGGCATTTTCTATGCGAAAAACCCCAACAATACGGCGAAATGGACTGCGCCGATCCGTCCACATCTCAATTTTCCAGCAAGCGTTGATGCCGTGTTTGCCAACGGCGGAATAACAGCAAGCGGTGGGCATCCAATTCAACTTTTTGAATTTCTTGCACAACAGAATAATATTTTCGGCTGGTCAAAAACGAGCTTGCGAAATCAAGCCTATTTTGTCGTGGATACCGAAAACGAGCTGCTCGCGCAATGGCCGCAAATTAAAGCCGGCAAACCGGATTTTATCAAGATTTATTTGGAAACTTCGGAAGAATATGCGCTGCGCAAAGATGAGCCAAAATATTTTGGGCAACGCGGCCTCGATCCCCAACTCTTGCCGAAGATTGTCGCACGCGCACATCAAGATCATTTGCGTGTAACGGCGCATGTAAACACGGCGAATGATTTTCACCATGCCGTAACGGCGGGTGTCGATGAAATTGCCCACTTGCCACTCGCAAAAATCTATTTGGAAGATGCGCAGCTCGCGGCGAAGCAAGATATTGTTGTGGTCACCACCACGCTCAGTCATCGGCCCTCCGGCCATATTAACAACTTATCTGAAATTCACCGCTTCAACCTGCGGCTGCTCGATAGCTGCGGCGTCAAGCTGGCGCTTGGCACCGATGACAATAATCTAACGGCACTGAATGAAGCAGAAAATATTCATCGTCTACAAGTTTTCGACAATTTAAAACTCCTCAAAATTTGGACGGAGAACACGCCGCAAGCTATTTTCCCCGAGCGCCGGATTGGCTATTTACAAGACGGCTATGAAGCCAGTTTTCTCGCGCTGGATAGTGATCCGCTTGTCGATTTTTCCAATGTCAATAAAATCAGTTTACGGCTTAAGCAGGGCCAGCTCATTCAACTGGCGGCAACGCAGCGTTCGATTTCGGAAGCCTTGTTGCCGCTCGTGATGCTCACGAGTGTAGATAGCGCTGTTGCGCAGTATCATCGCCTGAAGCGTGAGCAACCCGGCACTTATAACTTTGCCGAGAGTGAACTGAATCGGTTGGGATATCAATTGCTCAATCACGGTAAAGCCAAAGAAGCCATCGTCGTTTTAAGATTGAATGCCGAAATTTTCTCCGGGTCAGCAAATGTGTTTGACAGTCTCGCCGACGCCTACCAAGCCGCCGGCGAAACACAACTCGCGAAGCAGTGTTATGAAAAAGTTTTGGAATTGCTGCCGGGCAGTCGCCACTACAGCGAAGAGTTTCGCAAACAATTAGAGCAAAAGGCCACTGCCGGCTTACAATAGCGGTGGAAATACTTATTTACTGGCTTTATTTCCGCAGGTCATCGGTTTGCCAGCTACATAAGTTGTGATGTTTAA
>CAYZFF010000603.1:0-2589 GCA_964477305.1 uncultured Cytophagia bacterium | reverse complement strand
GCGCCGGCGGTCGGGGGAATTATCGTGGCGCATGAAGTTGGGCGGTTGCTAAAAACCCGCGTGTTGTTTGCGGAGCGGCAGGACGGCAAAATGTCGTTGCGGCGCGGATTTCAAATTGCAGTGGGAGAAAAAATTTTGGTTTGCGAAGACGTCGTGACGACCGGCGGCTCTGTGCAGGAGGTGATTGATATGGTTCGGGAAGCCGGCGGCGAAGTAATTGGAGTGTTCTGTATCGTAGATCGCAGCAACGGCAAAGCCAATTTCGGCGCGCCGCTGCTTTCGACCTTACAATTGGCGCCGGAAACCTATTCGCCGGAAAATTGCCCGTTGTGCGCGGCAGGCAGCACAGCGGAAAAACCCGGGAGCCGATTTCTTAAAAAGTAAAAACACGAGAATGTATAAATTTCTAAAGCGTAAAATAACGATTCGGGTTCCGGCCTCGACTTCCAATCTCGGCTCCGGATTTGATGCACTAGGTTTGGCGATTGACTTGCCGCTCACGGTGAAATTTGAAATCGGCATCGCCGGGCGACACATTCGTGCACAAGGCGAAGGCGCGAATTTGCTTGAGCAAGAACAAGACAATTTGTTATTGCAAGCTTTTGATCGTGCTTGCCAGGAACTCGGTTACGAATCGCCGCCGCTGCGCATTGAGATGAATAATTCGATTCCGCTCAAACGCGGATTAGGCTCCAGCGGCGCGGCGATTGTGGCCGGGCTGACCGGTGCGAATTTGCTGCATGGCAAAAAATTATCGCAACAGCAACTACTCGATCTTGCCAATGAAATAGAAGGGCATCCGGAGAATGCCTCAGCGTCGCTGCTCGGTGGGTTGACGGTGAATGGCGTGGAAAATGGGAAGGTCAAACTTCAACGCTTCTTGCCATCGCAAGATTGGGTGGCGGTGGCGTTCATTCCTGATCTTGAAATAGCCACGCACGACGCGCGCCGGGTTCTCCCTGAAATTTTGTCGCGCGAAGATGCGGTGAAAAATGTTCAACGTGTCGCCGTACTGGTGGCCGCATTTGCCAAACGCGACGCTGCACTGCTCAAATTCGGTGTGCAGGATTGGCTGCATCAGCCCTATCGCAGAACGCTGATTCCGGGGTTTGATGATATTCTCGCGGCGGCTTATGAAGCGGGAGCACTTGCGGCGTTTCTCAGCGGCTCCGGCTCGACGCTGCTGGCGATTTGTTCGAAGCGTCAGGCGAAAAAAATTTCGCAGGCGATGGCACGAGCGGCGGCGCAATTTCAATTAATCGGCAGGAACGCCATTCTAAAATTCGCTAAAAAAGGTGTGCAGACTGTGAAGAATTGACCAAGTGTTCTTAAAGCTCAAGGCATGTGCTCACAACAAAAAAGATTCTTACAGAATGACATTTACACTTATCGTTGCACGGCGTAATAGAATCACCCACCCGCCACGGTAAATCTCTCGGCCCAACGCAGCACCGTATATTCCAGCCACTGCCGATTACCCCACGGCGTTTTTTCTGCTGAAACAAACCCCATGTGGCCGCCGCTGCGCGTAATCTGCGCTTGCAAGAAATTATGGCGAGACAAGTCTCGGAACGTTTCAGGTGGAATAAAGGGATCATCATCACAGGCCAGCAAAAATGTTGGGTGTGATATATTGGCAAGAAATTGCCCGGCGCTGCATTTTTGATAGTAATCCTCTGCCGAAGCAAAACCGTTCAACGGCGCGGTGTACGTTTCGTCAAATTGCCGCAGCGTTAGATTCCACGGAAAGTCGTAACGCGGGAAATCAGGAAAATCTTCGGCGCGCTCGCGCAGGCTGGTTTTAACCATCCGCACGAAGCGCTGTTCATAAAGCCAGTTGCTTTTTCGCGCCAGTGCCGCCGCGCACAGGCTGAGATTGATCGGCGGGCAAACGGCAATCGCGCCGCGCAAATTGGCGGGAATCGGATGATTTTTCTCGCCGATTAATTTGAGCAGAGCGTTGCCGCTCAAGGAAAATCCCACTGCCACCAGCGGCAAAGCGGAATACGATTTCGCAGCATACTGCAAAGCGGCGCTGACATCGTCGCTTTTACCAGAATGATAAAGTTTACGCGCCAGCCCGCGGCCCTCGCCGCAGCCGCGATGATTCATGCGAAACACGATCCAGCCCTGCGCTTGAAAGGCGGCTGCCGCGCGCTGCATGTACGGCGATTGCGTCGATCCGCCGAGTCCGTGCATCAACAAAACAACGCCACACGTTGGTTTGTTTTCTGGCGGCCGGTTTTCGCAGAGCCGCAACGCCTCGCCGTCGTTTAATTTTACCGTGTGAAATTGTGCTGGCTCGAGCTTGGGAGGAGCGGGAAAATAATAGCCCACGACGGTTTGCAGATGGCCGCCGGGAACCCACGCCGCAGGTTGAAAACCGTAGAGTTGCTGATCACGAACGATAACAGAATCTGGTGTCCACATGGGTAAACTTGCTAATAAAAATAAAGCCTGATGGTAAACGTTACCGTCCAACCATCAGGCTTGAAAATTTAAACAGAGGCAGTAAATGGTCGCTACGGCCAAATAAATTAGCAGCAGACAATATAATGCCACTGGCCGTTCACTTCCAAATGGAAAATA
>CAYZFF010000602.1:0-2591 GCA_964477305.1 uncultured Cytophagia bacterium | reverse complement strand
CGCGCTTATTTCGCGCTGCTGGTTTCCAGTTTTTCGAGCGCATTTTGCGCGGCATTTTGTTCCGCGCGTTTTTTTGAATTGCCGACGCCGACGCCGACGGTGCGATTTTGAATACGCACTTCGACGGTAAATATTTTGTCGTGATCCGGCCCTTCTTCGGCGCGGATCGCATAAAACGGCACGCCCAGATTGCGGCTCTGCGAATATTCGAGCAAGAGGCTTTTAAAATTCTTGTGCTGTTCTTCCTTGAGAATGGGATCGATTTCTTTCATCACGATGGCGCTGACAAAGGCGCGGGCTGGCGAGATGCCGCCATCCAGATAAATCGCCCCGATCACCGCCTCAAAGGTGTCACTAATAATGGATGGACGCGTGCGGCCGCCCGACCGCTCTTCTGCTTCGCTCATCAACACATATTGTCCGAGATCCAATTGGCGGGCGAAACGCGCGAGAATCTTGCGGCTGACGAGCAATGATTTCATCGCGGTGATGTCGCCTTCTTCTTTGTTGGGAAAAAGATGAAAAAGGGCGTCGGTAACGACCAGGCCCAGCACCGCGTCGCCGAGCAACTCCAATCGTTCATTGGAATGCACGCGCCGTTCATTAACCTGCGGCAGATAAGAGCGATGCTTTAGCGCTTGCAGCAATAAATCCAGATTACGAAAACGATACCCAATCAGCTTCGCAAACTTTTTGGCATTGGCTTCAACGCCATCTTTTCCGGAAGGCTTTTTCTTGCGAAACAACCCTTTGATGAGGCTCAACATAGGCGACATGCGAAACTTGCCCGCGAGAATGGGCAGCAGACAAAGTAAAAAATAAGAAAAGGAAACGGCGTCAATACGTTAGCCCGAATTTTCCCCGTATCTGGCAAAATCGACGCACTTAAATATAATCGGAAGGACATTTAGATCGAGGTGAGGAAGCCTCGCCAGCGCGGGGCTTCCTCGCTTCGCTCAAAATAACGATTATCAATTTGCTGCGGTCAATTTTCTTACGGAGAAAACTTTTTAACCACTAAGCAAACGTTGTGGCCGCCAAAGCCGAACGAATTAGAAATGGCAACGTTCACTTCACGCCGCACCGCCGTATTCGGCGTATAATTCAAAAAACAATCCGGATCAGCCGTCATTTGATTGATGGTCGGATGCACCGCGCCGTCACGACAGGTCAACGCCGTCGCGACCAATTCCACTGCCCCGCTGGCGCCAAGCAAATGGCCGATCATCGACTTGGTGGAACTGATATGCAACGTTTGGGCGTGGTCGCCGAAAACCGTGGCAATCGCCTGCGTTTCATTCTTGTCATTTGCCGCAGTGGAGGTGCCGTGCGCATTGACATATTGCACTTCCTCCGGTGCGACGCCGGCATTTTTTAGCGCTAACCGGATCGCCCGCACCGCGCCTTCGCCACCCGGCGCTGGTTGCGTAATATGATAAGCATCGGCACTGTACCCGGCGCCGGCTACTTCTGCGTAAATTTTCGCGTCGCGACGTCTGGCGCTCTCCAAGGATTCCAGAACGAGAATGCCGCCACCCTCTCCCATCACAAAGCCGTCACGGTCCAAATCAAAAGGCCGGCTGGCCTGTTGCGGTGCATCGTTCCGGGTCGACAAGGCCTTCATGGCATTAAAGCCGCCGACTCCCATTGGGGTGACCGTGGCTTCGGCGCCGCCGCAGATCATCACTTCAGCTTCGCCGCGCTGCACGTACCGAAAAGCTTCGCCGATCGCATGTGAACTGGAAGCGCATGCCGAAATGATCGCGTAATTCGGGCCTTTAAATCCATACTGCATGGAAATATGGCCCGGCGCAATATCCGCAATCAGCATCGGAATAAAAAAGGGGCTGATCCGTCCCGGCCCCTTTTCAATTAATTTGCGTCCTTCACGTTCGAATGTATCCATGCCGCCGATTCCGGAGCTGACAATGACGCCGACCGCGTCTTTATCAAGCGGCGCTTCGAGCAGGCGCGAGTCTTCCACTGCCAGTTTTGCCGCCGCTAACGCGTAATGCGTAAACGCATCCATGCGCCGCGCTTCCTTTTTGTCAATATACGCTTCCGGCGTGAAGTTTTTAACTTCGGCGGCAATCTTGGTGTCAAACTGCGCGGTGTCGAATCGCGTAATCGCGTCAACGCCAGATTTGCCGGCGAGCAGATTTCGCCAAAACTCGTCCACCGTGTGGCCGAGCGGCGAAATCACGCCCATCCCGGTAATGACGACTCGTCGGTCATGCATAGAAACACCTGCTGATTGGTGCATTCATTCTAATTGGAAAATATTATGCTGCTTTTCCGATTAGGCGTCGCTCTTTTTCTTTTTCAAATATTCCATCGCCATTCCGACGGTCGTCATTTTTTCCGCGTCCTCGTCGGGAATCTCAATGTCAAATTCTTCCTCAAACGCCATGACCAATTCCACGGTATCCAAAGAGTCGGCGCCCAAATCATCAATAAAACTGGCTTCGGGCGTGACTTCGTTGGCGTCAACACCAAGCTGATCCACGATAATCTGTTTGACTTTGTCTTCTAGCGCTGCCATTTCGTTTTCACTCCTCCGTTTGGGTGAGTAGGGTTAGGGTTGTTTTCAT
>CAYZFF010000601.1:0-2592 GCA_964477305.1 uncultured Cytophagia bacterium | reverse complement strand
GCATAAATTTCATACGTCAAGCGGTCAAACGGCGTCACATAAAAAGCGCCAAAAAATCCCGCGCCGACTTCCGATAAGGTTGCAGGAATAATTTGCGTTGACACCAGCGGCCGATCAATCACATTGTAGCGCGGGCTGTCGTGGGCAATGTTGAAGCGCCCGATGGGGGAGAGGAGAATGCCGGCGCGCAAATTAATCGGTGTTGAAAGTAATACATCAACTAAAGCTGTTTCGAGCTTAATCTCCTCAGTACCATGCTCAAATTCAAGCTCAGAAGTAAATTTAACGCGTTCAGAAATCGCTGAGTAAAGAAATACATTAAAGCGGCGATTTTCAAAAGAAAAGCCTTCAGCCACGCCGTCTTGCCGCGCGTAGTTGGAATTCATCTCGGCATAACCGCCGATCGCCGTGTTGCCGCCGAGCTTTAAAATGTAGGGTCGATCATAAATGCCGCCGCGCTGAAACGGCGTGCGGGTGGTGTCGCCGACAGTGGTTTGCGCTGAAACCGCTTTGAGCAAAAATAATAAAAATCCAATAACATAAATTTTTATATTTCGTTTCATGTTTTCACCTGAATAAAAATAGCATCTGTGGTCTCGCGCACGGCGAAACTCTGCAACGGCTGTGAAGCCGGGCCTTCTTCAACGGTGCCGTCGAGATGATACGACGAACCATGACACGGGCATTCATAAGCGTCGGGCAAAACGCGCACTTCACAACCTTTGTGTGTGCAAACCGTTGACAGCGCCGTGAGATTCTGCCCGTCGAGCCGGCGCAATACGATGGTGATCGGCAAATTCGGCGCGCGCACCAGCAGCATGCCGTCGGGCGCGGTTAAAACCGTTGCCGCGCTTTGAGGAACGATGATTGCCGTTCCGTCAAATTCACCGCGATAAGTGGCAAGTCCGGCAGAACAATTTTGCAACAGCATTGGCGCGCCGGTTAAGGTCACCGCGCTGCCAACAGTTTTTAAAAATTTTCGTCGCGTGAACATAATAAACATGACAAATTTTAACTACCACAAAGGCACGAAGACACTAAGAAAGCTTTTAAGCTGATTGTTTGTTTCTTCGTGACTTTGAGTCTTCGTGGTTTAAAACTGTTGAGTGTTATAAAATTTACAGTGATTTTAAAAATGCCAGCAGCGCCGCTTTTTCGACAGCGCTGAGATTCGCAAAACGATTGCGCGCCGCGGTGGCTTCGCCGCCGTGCAGAAGAATGGCCTGGCTCAAATCCGAGGTGCGGCCGTCGTGCAAATAGAACGGCGTGCCGCCGAGCAGGTTTTCCACAATGCCCAAGCCCCACAGCGGGGTGGTGCGCCACTCGGAGCCCGTGGCGTCGCCTTCGGGATAATTGTCGGCCAGTTCCGGCCCCATGTCGTGCAGCAGCAGATCGGAATACAACGCAACTTTTTGGAAGGCCAGTGGCGCAATCGTGCTCGAGCCGGTTTGCATTTCTGGAAGATGACAACTGGCGCAGCCGATTTGCGAAAAAATTTTCTCGCCTTGCTGCACGTCAGCGTTATTCTCATTGCGGCGTTGCGGGGCGCGCAACGTTTGCAAATAAATCACGACGTTGTTGATCGTCTCCGTCGAAACCTCCGGATCGGCAACGTTATCGCCAACACGATTTCCCAAAATCGGGTTGAACAACTCGACTGGCTCAAACTCGCTGGTGATGCCGATGTCGTTGATGTACGCACCAGCAGTTTGTTGCAGCAAATTGATCGCAGTCGCTTTGCGCCCGAAACGGCCGAGATATTTTCCCGCACGGCTGATTTTATCGGCGCTAGGTTCAAAGTATTGGGGTGGAAAAATAAAATTCGCCCGGCCGGAAATGCCGTCGCCGTTAACGTCGCTCGGATCCTCGTTTTGCAAGATGCTTTGATCCGGAATCGCTTCGATAAAGCCGAGGCCAACCACAATTGGGCCGCCGCGCTCGGAGAGTCCGGTGATATTGGCAGGCAATTTTTCCGCGGGATAGCCGGGGATGGAGCGGTCTTGCAACTGCGGGCCGCCTTGTTCGAGCAAGTAATCGAATCCGGTTGCCGTCGTTTTACCGAATCGCCGCAAGTTAGTGCCGGGATGTGCGCGGCCTTCACCTGGATGGCAACTCTCGCAGGAGGTTTCGTTGAAAATCGGCCCTAGCCCGGTTTTGGGCGTGAACTGCTCGCCAAAAGCTTCATCGCCAGCCAAGTGCGCGCGAGATTGCGCCGAGGTTAAACCATCCAATGGCGCGTCGAAAACGGTATTAGGTTCTGGTGTTTCGGTAAGAAAGTCGCTGCAACCCGATAAGGCAGTTGTAATTAGAAATATTGAAATTAGTTCGGTAGTTTTCATTTTGACTCTTTATTTAGGTTAACCTAAATATAAAATTAGTTAACCGTAAAGTCAATTAAAATTTTTTAATTTTTGTTAAACGCAACATGTAAAATTGAATAGGGTGTCATCCCGATGGAGTGTCAGAGAAAAATCAGTTATAAAAACTCCTTGTCGCTGCGCTTTGGAGAATGATATATACATTTCTAAAAGCTGTCGGTAAAAGTCTACGCCAGGTTTTTAGATAAGCTGAAAACTGAAGTCCCGAAACGGG
>CAYZFF010000600.1:0-2601 GCA_964477305.1 uncultured Cytophagia bacterium | reverse complement strand
GCGGCCGAAATAATCCACCAGCGTTTGCCGTCATTATAAAATTGTATACTGTTGACACCGCGGCCGGTCACCGGCCCGTCGGGCGTTTGACGCATTTCGTAGCTGCTGAAGACGTGCGTGACGTTGCCAAACGATTTGGTTACACGATAAATCTCATTCTCGAAAAAACCTTCGCGCACGAAGAAGCCGTCGGTGCGATCAACATAAGTCTGATGATCCATAATCTCCGCATGGGGCTTGCCGTCGCGCAGGTCCAGCGAGACGAAACGCACATCCGGAATGTACAGCGTGCGGTCACGGCCCCATTGGCGTGGTTGTCCTTTCGGCCCGCTGATCGTTTCATAGAACGCTTTGATGATACCGTCGAGCGTCGCCACATCTTCCGGACGCGGGGCGATGGTTTCGACTTTGACTTTTGGCGCCGTCGCTTCCGCGTCGCGCAATTCGGTTTTAGAATTCGTATACGGTTTGTAATTACTACCCCAATCCACGCCGATGACTTCCAGGCTCATTTGCGCGCCATCCACTTTTACGACGGTGTAGTGATAAGGATTGTCGCCGCGCTCATAACCGGGTTTGACGAGATGTTCCAATCGGACTTTGTTCGCTTTATTCGCATTTACATAATCACTCAATTCGGGTTCGCCATAGTACCAATACAACGGCGCGCCACCGCCGCCGGTGACAATCAAATCCATCCGCTGTTTTTGTCCGGCGTTTTCGTAGCGCTCGATCCAGTGCTCAAACAAATGTTCGTGCCCGGCAAACAAAGCCTTGACTTGATGCTGGCGAAAAAGCGGCATGTAGCGCGTACGAACCGCGGCGGCCTGCGGCTCAACACGCGAGCCGCCATGCGGCCCCGAAGAAAACGGCGGATGATGGCAATACGCGATCACATTCACAAAACGCTTGCGATCAAGACCTTCCAACTGGTTTTTGACCCACTCAAATTGCGTATCGTCCAGCGCAATATTGGAATCAAACGCAATGACAAACGTATTGCCGTAGCCAAACGCGTAGGTCGGGTATCCCGTCAACCGGCGCGCCGCGCCGTCGGATGGAATGAGTTGCGCGATGGCGGCGAGATAATTGCGCAGGCCATCCTGGCGACCGGGATTATTCAGCTCGGCCGAAGACGTGACATCATGATTGCCGGGCGCGAGAAAATACGGCACGCCGCCTTCCGTGGTTAGGCGATTGATCAAATCCACAAAACTCGCGTTCCATTGTTTGGCCTCGCGGCCATCCACCACCGCATCGCCGGTCTGCAAAACAAAGCGAATCGGAGACGCCGTGGTATCCATTTTTTTAATCGTGCGCAACATGGACTCGACGATCAGCGAATGCTCGTATTGAATCTCTTTGCCGTCGCGCCGGCCGCGGGTATCGCCGTAAACGAGAAAAGAAAACTTTGAAATATTGGCCGAAGCCTCTTCAGCCGGCAAAGGATTTTTGGGCGGAGCAATTTGACGAACGGTTTCTTTGCCGGCACTTTTTAACGATGCAGGGGATTTTGGTGTTTGGGCGTTCCCGATAATTGCAATGGCGAGTATAGTGATGGTACAAAAATGCAGGCGTGACATATTGGGGCTTCTCCGTGGATTGGCGAAGTCCGGCTGGCGCGCAACGATTTTCTAAATTAAGCAACATCTCGGCGCGCCATTCAGACTTCAGGCTTTATTCTTTTTTCTCCGCCATCGTGGCTTTGGCTAATTGCGCGGCTTTCGTTCTCCGGCGATACCTCTTGAAAAGCAAAATCACCAAAAAGAGCATGACAAAAATCGGTATGCCGGCAATCGCCAGCGTAATGCCCGCGCTGAGTACATCCGAGAAACCGGAGAGCCCCACTTCCACGCCGCGCCGCATTTTGGCCAGAAAACCCGATGAGCCGGAAACCACTAAAGGATACGGCTCGTGCAAGCTCACATTGATGGTCGATAACGACACCTGATCATCAAGAAAACGTTTGCGGCCTTCCATCCGCTCGATTTCTTCGCGGACATTGGTGAGCGCCTGTTCGACTTCCAAAATATCTTTGGTGTTTTTCGCCGTCGCGAGAATTTCCTGATAGCGCTTTTCGGCTTTGCGTTTGTTCTCCAGTCGCGCCGTCAAATCATAAAACTCTTCGGTGACGTCGTTGCCCTGCACGTTTTCCAGTTCGACCTTGCGCGCTATTTTTTTTAAATCCTGCAATGCCGCATCGAAATTTTTCGCCTCGACGCGAATCGTTAAATTGCCGGATTGGATATTGTTGTCGTGCGTTTGCGTCGACGCGGAAATGAGATAGCCGCCATATTGCGCCGCGATTTTTTGAATTTGGGCGAATGCTTCCGCATAAATGGAAATTTCCAGATTGAGCGTCGCGGTTTTGATCACCATTCGGCTGGGCTCCGGTAGCGGCGCCGATTGATCGAAAGCCAATTGGGCAAATGGTGGACTCCCGCCTCGGGTGTTGGCTTCGGGAGCCATTGCCAGATCTGCGGCGGCTTCCGAGCGATATTCTTCCCGCGTGCCACAACCGAGGATTAACCCCAGAATGCAAAGAGTCTGAACAAAATTTTTCATGCCTGTTCGGTATTGATATAAATGAAAATTTACTAA
>CAYZFF010000599.1:0-2607 GCA_964477305.1 uncultured Cytophagia bacterium | reverse complement strand
GACGCCTCCAATTGGGCGCGAGCGTTGACGAACTGCACCGCCTGCTGCATCTCAGTCAGCGGCATGTTATCCAACATGATATGCTTGACGCCGTGACGCAAACATTCTTCCACGTCGGCCAGCGTCCGGGCTTCGACTTCCAAAGCAAGTTGTGGGCTAAATTCTCGGCATTGCCGCACGGCAGGGGCGATGCCGCCCGCCGCCGCGATATGATTTTCTTTGATCAAAAACATATCATACAGGCCGAGACGGTGATTGACCCCGCCGCCACATTGCACCGCATATTTTTCTAAAATGCGCCAGCCCGGTGTGGTTTTGCGCGTGTCGAGAATTTTCGTTTTCGTTCCGGCAACCGCATCGACAAATTTTTTCGTCAAACTGGCGATGCCGGAAAGCCGCTGCAGAAAATTCAACGCGACGCGTTCGCCGGTGAGAATAGAAGCCAGCGAACCTTGCAGGCGCACAACAGTTTGTTGCGGGTGAAGGTGATCTCGGTCAGTCACCGCGCCCTCAAGTTGAATTTGTGAGTCGACTTTGGCAAAAACGCGGGCCAGAATTTGCAGCCCGGCCAGCACGCCGGCGGATTTGGCAATAATCGTTGCTTCGCCGGTTGAGTTATTTTCTGCGGGGAAAATCGCGCGCGTGGTAATGTCGCCAGCCGCGCCCAAATCTTCGGCGAGCGCCAGCTCGATTAAAGGTTCGGCGGCTGCGACGGCTATTTTTTCGAGATCGCGGTTTTGCAAAATTTTTCCTTAACAAAAATAAAACTGCAAGCTGGTAAAAACTAATGTGCGGCTTTGCCAAAAGCAAGGAATTTTAAGCGACAGCTTGACTTTTTAGCGGAAGCAATATATCTTTCTCTTCACCAATTGTCGTCTATTTGATCCACGCGAAGCGCAAGATCAGGAGGTAGCCATGAACAATCCCCAATCGTTTGATTTTTTCGCAGTCGGCACCATGACCGGTTTGATTGACGCGGTTTTTTCCGAGATGAACATCGGGCTGCTCATTTATCAGTTGGAAAATTTAAGCGATGTGACCAAGATCAAGCTGGTTTATGCCAACCGGCAGGCCTCAAAATATACCGGCACGGATTTAGACCCGCAGGTCGGAAAGTATATCTTTGAAGTCTTTCCGGCGTTGGCGGAAACTGACCTCCCGCAAATTTTTATCGAGGTTACCAAAACCAAGCAATCCCGTCTCATCGGCGCGATGGAGTATCAAGATGAAAATGTGCAAAAAAGTTATTTTGCCTCCAAAGCTTTTCCCATGCCCAACGCTTGCGTCGGCGTTCTCTTCGAAAATATCACGCTGCGCAAACAACTGGAGGAAGTCCTCAAGCATTCGAAAGATCAACTCGAGCAAAACAAAAGCAACGTAGTGGGTTTTTATGATTTGATGTTCAACCAGTGCCAGCCTGCCGAAGCGATTGCGCAGTACGCCGGAGAAGTTTATATTCAGCACAACCCGCAGGTGGCGGACGGCAAAGAGGCCTTCATCGAATACTTTACGAAAATGGCGCAGGAGCATCCCGGCAAGCGCGTTCACTTCAAGCGCGTGATTGCCGAGGGCAACTATGTGACCTTGCATTGCCGGCAGGAATGGCCGGGCGACAGCGACTGGGCCGGCATTGATATTTTCCGGCTCGATGACCACGGCAAGATCGTCGAGCATTGGGACGTGCTGCAAACCGTGCCGGAGAAAGCGGCGAATGCGAACACGATGTTTTGAAATGGCGTGACTGATTACAAAATTAAGAATCACCGAATAAATAACTTGCTCATTTTATAGGCTTGTCATTCCCGCGCGCTATTGGCGGGAATCCAGTTTTTAAAAGCGTGGATGCCCGATTAAAGCGACGATCCTTTGGGTAAGTTATTTAATCGGCATTCCTAAACCCGGTTAACCACAGCATGAAAGTTTTTATCTCCTCGACCTTTCTCGATCTGCAAGATTATCGCCGCGCCGCGATTGAGGCCGTGAACCGCCAACAGGGGCAGCCGCTGGCGATGGAACTCTTTGGCGCGCAGCCGAAAGAACCGGCCGCAGTTTGCGAAGAAGAAGTGCGCGCCTGCGACGTGCTCGTCGGCATTTACGCGCTGCGCTACGGCTTCGTGCCCGCCGGACAGGAAAAATCCATCACGCAGATGGAATACGAGCTGGCCCGCGAGTTGGGGCGGCCCTGCCTGTGTTTCATTCTCAAAAAAGGTTTTGCGTGGAATCCGGATTTCGTTGAGTTCGAACAAAAAACGGCGCTGGAAAAATTTCTCGAAAAAATTCGCACCGAAACCACGCCCGACTATTTTACCACGCCGGAAGATTTTGGCAACCGGCTCTCCGCCGCCCTCGGCAAATTTTTGCTCACCCGACAGGGCAGCAAAATCGCGCCCGCACCGCACGTGGTGCCCAACCCCGAGCCGTATTTCACCGGCCGCGAACAGGATTTGCAAAAGCTCCGCGCTTTGCTCGCCAAAGAGCGCGCGTTTGTGTGCATTGAAAACGCGCCCGGCATCGGCAAGACGCAAATGAGCCTCAAAGCCGCGGCGGAAATGCGCGATCTTTTTCCCACAGTTTATTTTCTCGACCTTGGCCGGGCCAACGCCACCT
>CAYZFF010000598.1:0-2612 GCA_964477305.1 uncultured Cytophagia bacterium | reverse complement strand
GGCGAATATCAGTGGCGCGAATGGCCTCCAACGCCTCGCGCGGCGGGGCGGGATTTTGACCTTCACTAAAGACAAATAAAGAAACAAGCCCCCAAAGTAAAGACGGCGCTTTTAACATGTATGATCCTCTCACGTGACTGAATCGGAATTTCAACAACAATATTTTAAGGCGATCTTTTTACCTTTGTTGCGAGGGTTCCTGAGCCCCGGATGATTTGACGAAGTCCTGGCTACTTCTCGAAATAACGCTCAATCGCGGCCAGCATTTTTTGCGCGCGGACTTGTTCGTATTTGTTTTCCGGCGCCATCTCCGCGGCGTTATCAATTTTGGCGGCAATCACCTCATTCAATAATCGGGTGAAGAGCGCGCGATCTTTTTTCTTCACCGCATAGGTTTCCGCATACAGCCGCTTATTGGCTAAAAAATTGGGCGCCAGCGCCACGACGGCCTCAAATGCGCGTTTGGAATCATCCAAATCGACAAACGGAGCGCGGCCGCGCGTCGGCAACACGGCGAAGTAGCGATAAGCCCCGCCGTAATAATAATTCGGCTCCAGCTCGCGCAAACGAGTCATAAAGATTTCCGCACGGCCTTTGTTGCCATAACGCACGCGCCAGGGCTGCCGTTCAGTCCATTGCGCCAGATTCGCCGCCGTCCAGTACAGTGTCGGCGTCCAGGTGCGATCAAGCAATGCCAGCGCGCGTTTATCATCCTTGGTTTTCAAATATTTCATGCGAAAATCGTTGTTGAGCGACAACGCGCGCTCGCCGATTTCAAGGCCGCTCGAAAACCGTGCGGCTTGCGAGTCCGGATCCGTCTCGATATAATCGCCGACAAAATAATAGGCGCGCGACAACTTGGTGCCCATCTCGCGATTGGGATGCGCCGCATAAGCGCGTTTGTACGCCTCCAATGCTTGCCGCGCTTTCAGCGGATCGCTGCGCTGCGCCCAGAGATTCTCTGCCTCTTTTTGCAGCGCCGCCGCGTTGGCCGCGGGTTGGGACGGCGGCAGCGGCCGTTCTAAAATCGCTGTTTGCCGCCCGGCGCAACCGAAGAATAAAACACTAAGAACAAGCAGAGACGGTTGCAAATTCCAATTTATGCGCCACATTCCTCATCCTTGAGTCCAAAGCGGAGTGACAAACTTTAGCTGATCTGCCCGCGTGGAATCATTACTGCACATTTCGCGGGCGGCGCAGCTAAAGCCTCGCGCCTCAAATACTTCGAATACAAAAAAATCGGGCGACAAAGAGGCGCAACAACACCCTTCTGTCACCCGAATCATTTTTAATAACTATGCTTCCATTTAGGCAGCTTCGACTTGATTCAACTTTGCCGGTTTTACCGAATTGCCGCCCTTTTTATCGAGTGGCACATTACCCGATTCCACCAGGTAATGAAATTGTTTGCGAAACGCCTCGAGCGAAATTCCCGCGGTGGCGGCGTATTTCGCCAACTCGTGGGGATCGTCAAAATCATCATCGGACAAACGAATCATGTAACGCCGCGCGATATCATAATATTCCGAGCTGACATCGACCATGCGCACACGGGTCTTGCCGGTTTTGGGATCGATAATGTCTTTGAAATACATCGGCACGAAGCGCCCGTTTTGAATCGACACCATCGCTGCGTTGCCGCCATCGAGAATGAAACGCGCGGCGCAATAGCCGAGATCGCGCGTGTATTCCATGTCGAACGGAATCGGATCGGCGCAACGCAGTTCATAGCCGATGTTTTTCGCCACGATCGTCGCTTTGAGATTGAACTCTTTCAGGCGTTTTTGCACTTCCGATTTGAGAATCTCGCCAAAATTGATTTCCGCGAGGCGAATATTGTCGTGCGCATCGCGCTCGATTTCCACCAATGCCTGCAAATCCTGCGGGTCGAGAATTTCGACGAGGCCTTCGGCCAAAACCGCGACGCCGTCGGGATGCCCATAACTCAGGCGCTTGATAATCGCCCCGGCCAGAATATCGATTAACCGGGCCAGCCGTAATTTGCCTTCCGAAAATTCCTCGGGAATCAACGTCAACGTCGCGCCCGCGGCTTTGCCGATACCAAGCGCGAGATGGCCGGCCTTGCGCCCCATCGCCACGATGAAATACCAGCGCGAAGTGGTTTGCGCATCGACCATTAAATTTTTTACAATGTCCACGCCGATGTGCCGCGCGGTTTGAAAACCGAACGTGTGCATGCCCAGCGGCAAGTCGAGATCGTTGTCAATCGTTTTCGGCACGTGCACCACGTGAATGCGGCCGCCGGCCATTTGCTCCAACTTCAACGCGGAAAACGCCGTGTCGTCGCCGCCGATCGTGATCAAACGATCGACATTCAAACGCAGCAACGAAGTGACGGTGGTTTCGAGCAGCTTGGGGTCTTTCGTCGGATTGGCGCGCGCGATGCCGATGTACGAGCCGCCGCGAAAATGAATACGGCTCACTTTTTCAATCGTGAGATCTTTGATTTTATCGATCTCGCCTTTCATAATCCATTGAAAACCGTCGCGAATGCCGATAACCTCCGCGCCGCTCAAAATACTGCGAATCGTCGCCGCGCCGATCACGCTGTTGATTCCCGGCGCCGGCCCGCCGCCGACGAGAATCGCCAC
>CAYZFF010000597.1:0-2612 GCA_964477305.1 uncultured Cytophagia bacterium | reverse complement strand
ATAGATCACGGCTTTCGCCTTCGCCGGAAAATGCGGCGGTCGCGGCGCCATCGGATTGCTCAAATCAATTTGCGTCTCTGTGATGGCATCGGTTCTTGAAAACAAATTGCAGCCGCCAACGAGTGAACCCAATGCCATCGCGCCCATGCCGGTTGTGCATTGGCGCAGGAAGTGGCGGCGGGTCACAAATTGCGCTTGGGAGTGAATAGCTTCGTAAAGCAAATTCTCTTTCTGTGGCATAGAGCAACCTTTTAGGATTTCGTCACAAACTCATCCAAATTCATCATCGCATTCACGACCATAATCAGCGCGGCAGCTTCCGGCTGGGCTTGCTCGGTCGCGCCTCCCAAAATTTTCGCCGCCTCCGATTTTTTAACTTGATATTGCTGCACCGCCTCGTGATACAAGTTTTCCAAAATACCCAGTTTTTGTTCGCTGATCGCGCGGCCCAATACAGTCGTATAGCCATGTTTGATTTTTTCTGGCAAAGAAATCTTTTCTTTTTCCAGTTGCAACGCCAGATGCCGCGCGGCTTCGAGATACACTGGATCGTTCAACGTGGCCAGTGCTTGCAGCGGCGTATTGGTGCGCACGCGGCGGGCCGTGCAGACTTCGCGTGAGGTCGCATCGAACGTCAGCATCGCAGGGTAAGCGGCACTGCGTTTCCAATATGTGTAAATGGCCCGGCGATATTGATCTTCGCCGGCGCTTTGTTTCCACGTCGCGCCGTTCCACGGGCTTAGCCAAATGCCATTCGGTTGATAGGGATAGACACTGGGGCCGTACATCTTTTTACTGAGCAATCCGGCAACGGCCAACGCTTGATCGCGCATTTGCTCTCCACTCAAACGTACTTTCGCGCCGCGCGATAAAAATTTGTTGTACGGATCTTTCGCCAATTTTTCCGGCGTGGCACGCGAGTCCTGTTGATACGTTGCGCTCATCACGATCTCTTTCAAAATTTTTTTCATGCTCCAACCGTGCTCGTACATGAATCGCCAAGCCAGCCAATCCAGCAGTTCGACATGCGTCGGCGCGGCACCCTGCGTGCCGAAATCTTCCAGCGTTTCCACGAGGCCCGCGCCGAAGAGTTGTTCCCACAAACGATTCACCAACACACGCGCGGTGAGCGGATGTTGCGGTGACGTAAGCCACCGCGCCAATCCGAGACGATTGCGCGGCTCGCCTTCAGCCAACGGCGGAAAATATTTCGGCACCTCGGCTCGCACTTCCGTTGTTGGCACGAGCCAGTTGCCGCGTTCAAACACATGCGTTTTACGAGCGAGAACGGGCGGATTATCCAACATAATCGGCGTGGTGGAAGCGGGCGCCGCCAGCAAGGCCATAATTTTCTTTTCCGCCTCCACGAAGCCGGATTGATCGCGGCCGGGAAAATCTTCAGCAAAATAAAACCAATCGAACATGATGCCGTTGTGTTCCAGCGTCGGCAAAGTTGGATTGGAATAAGTAAAATAAATATCATGCACGCCCTCGGTTGGTTGCAGCGGAATGCGCTCAAACACCCAAGTTGTTGGCGGCGGCATGCGAACCGTTGCGATCACCGGGCCATCGACGCGGTCAAGGCGAAGCTGCAGCACGCCGCTTTTGGCGCGGCTGATAAACCGGAAAATGAACTGCGTTTTATTTTGCAAATCCACCTGCGCCAAACGCGCCGAGGAATTTTTGCGCAGCATCAACCACTTGGTGTCGGCCAACTCGCTGTTCACAAACCGGTCGGTGGTGAGCGAGTAATGCACCGGCTGGTAAGTTTTGACCAAACGCAACACCGTCTCGGCTTTTTCCGGCGCGGTGTTTTTCGCAAGCCAATCTTGCAGTTCTAAAAATTGTACGCTATCTTTGCCGCTGAAATGCCGCAACACGGGATACTCTTCGTAGGTGTCATGATCACGCGTGTTGTTGAAGAACGCCATAAATTTGTAATACTCTTCGTGACGAAAAGGATCATACGGATGACTGTGACATTGCACGCACGCGAACGTCGTGCCCTGCAGCGCTTCCCATGTCGTGTTCACGCGATCAATGGCTGCTGCGACACGAAACTCTTCGTTGTCCGTGCCTCCCTCATCGTTGGTCATCGTGTTGCGATGAAACGCAGTGGCAATAAGCTGCGCTTCGGTTGGGTTCGGCAGCAAATCGCCCGCGAGTTGCTCGGTGAGAAATTGATCGTACGGTTTGTCCTCATTAAACGCGCGAATCACCCAATCGCGATAGCGCCAGATGGTGCGGGAATCATCGCGCTCGTAGCCTTTGGTATCGGCGTAGCGCGCCAGATCGAGCCACATCGAAGCCCAGCGTTCGCCGAATCGCGGCGACGCCAGAAGGGAATCAACTAAATTTTCAAAAGCAGTTTTGGTCGTGTCATGCAAAAATATTTTGGCCAACGAATCCGGCGCGGGAATGCCGATTAAATCCAAACTCACTCGGCGCAGTAGGGTGGCTTTATCCGCCGTCGGTGCGGGGGTTAATTTTTCCTGCTTGAGTTTTTCATCAATAAAAAAATCAATATCATTTTTCGTCCACGGTGGCACTGCATTTTTCTCAAACCATTTTGTTGAAGATTTTGGCGCTTCGACTTTTTGCACCGGCAGATA
>CAYZFF010000596.1:0-2644 GCA_964477305.1 uncultured Cytophagia bacterium | reverse complement strand
CGTCGCCAATGGAACAACAGCGCCGTTGGGAAGCATTGCGGCGGCAATTGCAGCAGACGCTCGGTGAAAAATATTACGAGCCGATTCCGGCGGCAACGACGGCGCAACTCAAACGCGGCAGTGTGTTATTCATGCAACTCTGTGCGAGTTGCCACGGCGCGCGCGGCGACGGCAAGAACATTCATCCCGGCGGACTTTTGCAGCAGCCGTCGAGTTTCATCGACTCGACGCAGGTTACATTTTTTTCTGAACCAGCGCGGCTGCACATCATTCGCAATGGCATTGCCGGCACCGCGATGATGGGCTGGCGAGAAGTTTTGCCGGAAAGCGATATGCTGGCGATCTATCTGTATATTCGTTATCTGTATCGACAAGCCAACTAATCACCGCCATGTTCTCTCAATTGAACAAGGAGCTTTTTTGCTATGCAATCACGTTTCTCAAAGATATGTTTGGTCATATTGATGGCGCTCGTTGCCGTTGCGAATGCAGTTTGGGCAAAGGGTGCTAATGTCCCCCCGGCCGATTCTGCCAAAGCGCCTGTGCCCACCAAAGTTGCCATTTTAGTTTTTCCCGGCGTCGAGTTGCTGGATTTCGCCGGCCCCGGCGAGGTGTTCGCTGCTTGCCGCGACGCCGACTGGAAACCGTTGTTTGAAGTCTTCACCGTTGGTTTGAAGAAGCAACCAGTTGAGAGCATGGAATTTCTCACCATCACGCCCAAGTACGATCCTGCCGACGCACCGACGCCGGACATCATCGTGCTTCCCGGCGGCAATGTCATTCCCGTGATGGACGATTCCACCATGTTGGCCTGGATTGATCGCCAAGCGAACGCGAAGTGCTTGCTGCTTTCGGTTTGCAACGGGGCCTCGGTTTTGGCCAAGCTGGGTCGGCTCGACGGGTTGCAGGTGACGACACATCACGGCAATATGGATATCCTGCAGTTGCTCGCTCCCAAGGTCATCTGTTTACGGGACCGCAGATTTATCGATAACGGCAACGTCATCACGACCGCCGGAATCTCTGCCGGCATCGATGGCGCGCTTTACGTCGTCGCCAAACTGAAAGGCATTGCAGCAGCCCAGCGCACCGCCACGGCCATGGAATTTGATTATTGGTACGGTTTTCCGTCACAGAGCATAGAAAAACCGGAGGCCGACACCAAAGGCGTCATCTCGCAACGCGGGCGCATTCACAAAGGCCGGGAATGGGCCGTAATGACTTTACTCATGAAGATCCGCAACGAAGGCGTTGAGGCGGCGCTTGCGCAGTATCCGAAGATGCTCGCGAGCACAACCGGCCATGACAAGGAGATGATTGAGGAAACGATGATGGATGAAAATGCCTGGTGGCTTTTGGAAAATAGCCGCGATCGCGAGGTCGGGTTGGCGGTGTTTCGATTCATTGCCGCAGCTTATCCTCATTCCGCCAAAGCGCAACAGCGCCTCGGCCAAGCCTATCTTTTCGCCGGGCAAAAGGCAGAAGCACGCTCCAGCTTGAAACGTGCGCTTGAAATCGATCCGAATAATAAAGAAGCGCAGTTGGCGCTGCAGCAAAGCCGATAGACTTATCATAAAAATTGTGCAGGCTTTCTTCGCCGAAAGCGCAAAAGCCTGCACGGTTTAATCAACCCCCAACAACAGGAAAAGACATGAACGAAAAGCTCATGAAACAAACGCGGCGCGAAGCATTGGGAACGCTGCTCGGCGCGCTCGGTGGAACGTTGCTGGCCGCCGTTGGAAACGCTACGGCCTTGCCGCATCACACCAGCAAACTCAAAATCGATTTCACTAAACTCGCGCCCGGCGCGGCGGCGACATACCCTTTTGCCCTGCCGGATTTGCCGTATGCCGCCAATGCACTCGCAGCGGCGATTGACGAGCAAACTATGCAGATTCATCACGACCGCCATCACAAAGCCTACACGGATAACCTGAACAACGCGCTCAAAGATTTGCCGGCGCTGCAAAAGAAATCCGTTGTCGAATTGGTTGGCGACCTCGAAGAGTTGCCGGCCTCGGTGCGAGCCGCGGTTCGCAATCATGGCGGCGGCTATTTCAACCATTGCTTGTTCTGGCACATGCTCAGCCCGCAAGGCGGCCAACCGACGGACCCATTAGCGGCGGCGATCAATCGTGACTTTGGCTCGTTCGAGATCTTCAAAGAAAAATTCACGAAAGCGGCCACCACGCTCTTTGGCAGCGGCTGGGCTTGGCTGGCGATCGACGGCAAAAACAAATTGGAAATCATCCAAACCGCGAACCAAGACACGCCCATGTTGACCGGCCATAAACCCGTGCTCGGCATTGATGTGTGGGAACACGCTTACTATTTGCGCTATCAAAACAAACGCGCCGAATATATTGCCGCGTTTTGGAGCGTGGTTAATTGGGAACAATGTCAGCGGAATTTTTCTTCATGAAGCCAATCCTTATTGTTTTGCCATGCATGATTATTGCCAGCGCTTGTGGCCCCAAAGCTCAACCGTTGCCTCCCGATCAGCGTGCGCAATTGGAAAAGCTGCGGCAAGAGTTGCAGCAAACGCTTGGCGAGAAATATTACGAACCTGTGCCGGCAGCGACGCCGGCGCAACTCAAACGGGGCGGGGAATTGTTCGCCGAACTCTGCGCCGGTTGTCACGGTG
>CAYZFF010000595.1:0-2646 GCA_964477305.1 uncultured Cytophagia bacterium | reverse complement strand
GTGAGATCAAAAGTGAGAAATCCGCCGAGCAGGGGATAGCGCAAGCCGGCGTCAAATTCCGGCGTGAAAGTGAGTTCATTAAACAGAACTTTGATGTCGGCCTCGCCGTCGGAAATGCTGGGATCGTCAAACTCAGCGCGGAAGCGCGCGGCGAGCAGCGTTTCCACATTAATGCCGGCCGAGATAAAACTTTGCAGGCGTTGATGATGAAAAAAGACCCGCAGCTTTTGCGGTAACCCGATATACTGGGCGCGGCGAAAGTAACGAAACGTGAAAACGCTGTCAATATCGCGCGCGGAATATCCATGCACGATATAGTGGATTCCGGTCACATAACTGACATGTTCGCCGAACGCCAGTTCGGCTTCCAGGAGAAAGCTCGGTTCTTTCACCATCCTGGCGTTCACGGTTTCGCCGGTTTTTTTGTCTTTCACGAGCATCTTGGCGAAATTGCGCCCGCCTTTAATGGCGATGCCGAATTTGTCGCCGGCCGCAGCATTCGTGATGCACAACAACAGCAGCCCGCAGCAAAAAATAATTTGTTTCATCGAGATTGTCCTTCCAGGGTTAATAGGAAGAGAGAATGGATCGCGACGCTTTTGTTTAAATGAATTTTTAGCGAATTACCGCCAGCTTTTTTTGTAACACCATCTCTGCAACTTGCAAACGATAAAAATAATTTCCGCTGGCGACTTCACGGCCAGCCTCATCACGGCCATCCCAATGTACGCTGTGACGACCGGCTTGACGAGAGCCGCTGATTAACGTGCGTATAAGCTGGCCGTTGAGGTTGTAAATCGCCAACTGCACCGCGGCTGCAGTTGGTAACGCAAACTCAATTTTCGTCTCGGGGTTGAACGGATTCGGATAATTTTGCGCCAACACCGGCGTCGATGGTAAATTGGTATTTTGGGTTATCGGTTCGTCAATCTGTGTGAGGCTCGAAAGCTCGAGCGTGTACATCGAGCGGCCGTGCGTACCGGCAACAAGCAGACGGCGCGGCGCATGAAAAGCGAAATCATAAACCGAAACCAACGGCAAGCCTTCGCCCAGTAGCGACCAACTTTGGCCGGCATTACTTGAATAAAACGCGCCGATATCCGAGCCGACATAGAGAAAATTGGGAAATGCCGGATCGACCACAATGGTATTCACCGGCGCGTCCGGCAAATTCGCGCTGATATCCTGCCACGAAGCGCCCATATTGGCCGTGCGAAAAACATGCGGTTGCGGCGCATTCCATTTCAACCCCGAAAACGTCACATAAGCGACGTTCGCATTCGTCGGATCAACCGCCACGCGCGTCACCCAACGCACGGGCAGCGCCGCTGAAATTTTCTTCCAGGTTTTTCCCGTATCAGCCGTGACCCAAACATTGCTGTCATCGGTGCCGGCATAAATCACCGCAGAATTATTGGGCGCCACCGCAATCGTGGTGACCGTGCCGAGCAGCGCTGGGCTGTTGGGATTGGTCAGCGGCGGGCTGATCGCGCGCCATGAACTCGCGCCATCGACCGTGCGATAAACGCGATTGGTGCCGTAATACAAAACGTTATGATTGTTGGGATCCATCACCACGGGCGTCGACCAATTTTTCGGCTCCGCGCCGCTGATGCCGGTGGTCGCGCCGCGAAAACTGCTGCCGCCGTTTGTGGATTTGCCCAGCCCGCCGTTTTGCGACTCCGCGTAAATGATATTGGAATTGGTGGGATCGACGATGACATAAAAACCGTCACCGCCGTAAATCGCATCCCAAGTGTTCAGTTGGCCGCTCGCAGTGCGCACCGTGCCGTTGTCCTGTGTCCCGCCATAAAGCCGCTCCGGCCGCGAAGGATCGATCGCGATTTGATAGAATTGGGTGACGGGCAAGGCCGCGATTTTTTCCCAGCCGTAACCGGCATCGCGAGAAATATTTATTCCACCATCGTTGCCGCTAATCAGATAACGCGGATCCGCCGGATCAAAACTCAACGCATGATGATCGACATGCAAGTTGGCCGGGCCGCCGCCGTAGCCGTAAAAAATGGGCCACGTCCGGCCGCCATCAAACGAGCCCATCAACGCCGTGTCCAAGACAAATACCTGTTCGGGATCATTGGGATTGACGCGCACGTTGCCGAAATACCAACTGAATCCACCGAAACCGGAACCCAGTGAATTATTGAGATCGGTTTTTGTCCAACTCGTGCCGCCGTTTTGCGAGCGATAAAGGCCGCCGTAATTGCTGTCAATCGTATAAAGTGCGTAGAGATTTTCCGGTTTCGTGGCGCAAATGGCGAGGCCGATGCGACCGATGGACGCCGAAGGGCCGGGCAAACCTTGTGCTGTGCCGAGACGCTGCCAAGTCGTGCCGCCATTCGTGCTGCGATAAATGCCGCTGGCTTCGCCGGTAAGCTGCGCGCGATTGGGCCGCCGCACACGTTGCCACATCGCCGCAAAAAGTGTCGTTGGATTTTTCGGATCGATCACCAGATCAATCGCGCCGGTGGAGTCATTCACAAACAAAACGCGTTCCCAAGTTTGCCCGGCGTTGGTGCTGCGATAAACGCCGCGCTCGGCGCCATTGCCGAAATACGAGCCGGTGGCCGCGACATAAACGCGATTGGCGTTCGCCGGATCAATCACGATGCGGCCAATCGTCGTGGT
>CAYZFF010000594.1:0-2654 GCA_964477305.1 uncultured Cytophagia bacterium | reverse complement strand
GGTAAACCAGCTAACAAACTAACGATTTTTTATGGCAGATTTTCAACCCAAAGGGTTGCCTGTTTTTACCCCGCCGGCGCCTGCCGCACCGCCCCAGCCGACGATGCCGAATGCGAAGTATATCATCGCAGTGGCAAGCGGCAAGGGTGGCGTGGGCAAGTCTACAGTTGCGGTTAACTTTGCGATTGCGTTGGCGCAAACCGGCGCGAAGGTCGGATTGCTTGACGCCGATATTTACGGCCCCAACGTGCCGATGATGACGGGTACTGAGGGCAAACAAATGACTGGCGCGCCCTCCGGCAAGATTACGCCGATTGAGAAATACGGCCTGAAAATAATGTCGATTGGTTTTGCCAATCAAGGCGACGCCGCGGTGATCTGGCGCGGCCCGCTCGTTGGGCGTATGATTCAACAATTTCTCACCGATGTCGAGTGGGGCGAGTTGGATTATTTAATCGTCGACATGCCGCCGGGCACCGGTGATGCGCAACTCACGCTCTCGCAGGCAGTGGCGCTGACCGGGGCGGTGATTGTGTCGACGCCGCAAGACGTGGCGCTGAGTGATGCGAAAAAAGGCATTAACATGTTTCGCAAAGTCAACGTGCCGGTGTTGGGGTTGATTGAAAATATGAGTTACTTCGCCTGTCCGCATTGCGGCGAGCGCACGGAAATTTTTTCGCACGGCGGCGCAAAAACCGCGGCGCAGAAATTTGAGGTGCCATTTCTTGGTGAGGTGCCGCTCGATATTCGCATCCGCGAAGGCGGCGATCAAGGCGAGCCGATTGTGGCGCAAAAAAATGACTCGCCGATTAAGGATTCCTTTCGCAAAATCGCGGCGCAGCTTAGCGCGCAGCTCAACGCGTCGGTGGAAAAAGACAAGAGCATTCTCGGCAAAGTGTTCAAATTCTAATACAAGAGAAAAAGATTTTTGTATTCGGATTTTGCGAATCATCCGGATTAAAAACTAAAGGCTTGAATCCGGACGATTCGGCAAATCCGTATACCGTTATAAAAGTGATGTTCAGCATGCTCAGGATGAAGAGATGGTTGTTTTCCGTGTTGATGTTTTCGTGCACTTTAAGAGGAACTTATGGCCAATAGCAACCTCCCTTCGGGAAAGACTCCGAAGAAGGGTTCGGCTCAGGATGACGCGCGCGTGACCAATCAAACCCGCTCGTCGGCGGGCAAACTGGTGATTAAATTTTGGGGCGTGCGCGGGAGCTATCCCGTCCCCGGCGCCGGAACCGCGCAGTTTGGCGGCAACACCTCTTGCGTTGAAATTCGCAATGACCATCATCGCATTATTTTCGATGCGGGCACGGGCATTATCGGCCTCGGCGATCAAATCCTGAAAGAATATCGCACGCCCGACGCCGACTCGACTAAGCCTCTCGCTTTCTCCATTCTGTTGAGCCACACGCATCACGATCACATTCAAGCCTTGCCCTTTTTTCAGCCGGCGTACTTGAGTCAAGCCTCGATGTATGTGTTTGGCCCGCAACTTTTGGGTTTTGATTTGCGCGAAAGCATTTCCGAAACGATGAATGCGCGCTATTGCCCGGTGCGGCTCGAAGAAATGAATTCGCACAAAGTCATCGTCAATATCGCCGACACCGATCGGTTGCTGTATCAAAATTCCAATAAAGTGCCGCGGGTGATTACGGCGCGCGATGAAATGCCGGTTTTGCATCACGAAGATTTGCTGGTGAGCATCTTGCACAGCTATGCCCATCCCAAAGACGGCGTGTTCATTTTTAAAGTGCAAAATAACGGGCAATCCGTGGTTTATGCCACCGACACCGAAGGCTATCGCGGCGGCGATTCGCGGATCATCAATTTTGCGTTAGGCGCAGACGTTTTGATTCACGACTCCCAGTACACCACGGAAGAATACACCGACACGCTGCAACCCAAGCAGGGCTTTGGCCACAGCACCGTCGACATGGCCTGCGAGGTGGCGGAAAAGGCCAATGTGAAGCAACTCGTGCTTTTTCATCACGACCCGCGCCACGATGATGATACGATGAAGCGGCTCGAAGAACACGCGCGCCGCCTGTTTAAAAATGTCATTGCCGCTTACGAAGGCCTTGAAATTCATCTTTAAAATTTCTTTGGTTGCGGCTGCGCCTGTCGAAGTTCCTTTTCGTTGCGAGCTATTTTTTCCCCATGAATGAATCCACCTCCGTTTTTGTCGCCGCGCCCACTGCCGAAATGATGGAAATGGTGTTGCCCAATGACGCGAATGTGTTGGGCAATCTCCTCGGCGGCAAAGTCATGCATCTCGTCGATATTTGCGCTGCTACCGCCGCCGCCCGTCACTGTCGCCGTCCCGTCGTCACCGCCAGCATCGATTATCTCGAATTTCGCTTTCCCATCAAAGTCGGCCAACTGATCGTCGTCAAAGCCGCGCTCAATCGTGTCTTCAAAACCTCAATGGAAATTGGCGCCAAAGTGTGGTCGGAAAATTTAGGCACCGGCGAACGCCGGCATACCAGTTCCGCATATTTGACTTTCGTCGCGCTTGATGATGACGGTAAACCGATGCTTGTGCCGCCGTATGAACCCGTGACGCCGGAAGAAACGCGGCACTGGCACGACGCTGGCGTGCGCCGCGAAAATCGGCTGGCCATTAAAACGAGGCTGTCGCAGAGAAA
>CAYZFF010000593.1:0-2661 GCA_964477305.1 uncultured Cytophagia bacterium | reverse complement strand
GGTGCGATCATCTTAGAACCATTTGCGAATGTAGAGTTCAAAGTTGGCGTAGGAATAGGCCAGTTTATTGTCTTTTATAGAAATGGTTTGGCTTATTCTGGTCTTGCCGCCGCCAATGACGAATCGGACGATTTCAAAAGTGCTGCCCAATTCCCACCCCGATTGATAAGCATAGCTGAGAATTGGACCAAAGCTCAGAATTTGGACGGGTTTTTCTGATTCTTTTAGCGACAACGAGACTTCTCCATAAAAACCGGCCGTGAGTCTTTCAATATTTTTCCGCATGCGTTGCGCGCGAACGTAAAGCAACAAATCCTGGAATAACTTTAAATCTTGAAATAACCTTACGTCATTGAGTTCTTCGATTCGAATCACGCTCGTGCCGATTCCCGTCGCAAGCCCGAAACGGTTGCTAAACTCGGCGCGGGCGATGGGGCCAACCGCAATCCGCCAATTTCGGCGTTTTTCGGAAAACTTTTTCTCAATTGCATTCCAGCAATCTTGATAAGTCTTGCGTAGCCTTGGGGGGAGGCGAGTATCGGCATGCTCACGCCATATTTCCGGGTCTTGTGCAAGCGAACGAATCACATACTGGCGAGCCGTTTGCAGGCTATCAAGATCATCATAACTGAGTGCGAGCCACTGATAAGCCCAGGCTTTGCAAAGACCATCCAGTTCTTCGGATGCTGCGGGTTCAAGTATTTTTCGCAAGGTTTGAATAGACCTGGCCGGCTCATTGGCATCAAAGGTTTCGATCGCCGACTGAATAAGCGTTTTAACCTGAGGCGACGCTTTCTCGCATGGGGTGGGAAGATTGTTTTGGCTCAGCGCGGACCCTGCGGTAAAGGTGATGATAAAAAATACAAGTCTTCGCATGACTACTTACCTAATAATGAAATGTTCCATGAGATCAGCGATAACGCTGTATAGCGTTCATTTTTTTTCTAAAGTAATCTCCACCGCGGTTGTGTCATTTTTAAAGACTGGAACCTCGCGGTTTACTTCACGATATTCATCGCTCACGATTCTGATTTTGTATTGCCCAACCATTAACTGTTGCAGACTGCGTGCAAGTTTACGAGCGTCACCCCACGCCACTTCGTTATTCCAGTCGTCTTTCCTTCCATAAACGCTTACACCGGTCGGGCTTTTTCCCTCTTCGTCCTTGACAATCACCTTGAGATAGCCATTCTGAGCGATCAAGTTTATTGTCATCGAGTCCGCTTGGGTTAAGTTGATCGCCCGTCGCACCGTATCGTATCCTTTTTTTCTCAACTCGATTGTATATTTACTTTCAATAACATCTTTATCGAATGGTGTCAAGCCTCGAACGGTATCATTCCAGACGACTTGAGCTTCCGGCGGTTTTGAGTAAATCTGGAGACGATGTTTTGGGGTTGGTTCCGAACTTGTTTCATTGGGTGAATCATCCGTTATACCAGGCCTCCACTGCGGAACCATAATCAAAGTATCCGCCGTAATGGAATAAACTTGAAGATTTTCCTGTTTCGTCTCAGGATTAATGAAGGTGAATTGAGTTTTGCCTTTTTCACAGCCGCGAAGAATTGCCGAATATGATTTTGCCGCTTGGCGTTCACCTGTGCCCTCGTCCTGCTGGCGGCCCGATTTATGCCGATAAGCAAAAGGAAGTTTTGCCTGCAAAGTGATAACGACCCGATCAAAACTTATATAAATGGAATCCGAATGATCAGAAACTTTAATTTCAAGTTCTCGTGATTCTTTAGTGCTCAGTTCTTTCACGTGCAGCTTATAAGTTCCGGCACAAGCGTAAAAGACACATTTCCACGGCTCAACTTCGCGGTCAGTTCGGATCGTCGTATCACCCAAAGTTGCGATCATACTGGCGGCGTCGGTTATGACGGTCACGGGATATCTTTTGAACTCGAAGTTGATGGTATTTTCTTCGTCGGCAATTTTTACGGTATCCACTAACGTTTCGTTGTTGGCTCCCAAAGTGGCGGTAAAAACGTACGTTTTTCCTTTCCGCAATTTCTTTTTGTCGAAATATCTGTTGCCCGCATCTTGCGTTTCCGCGTGAAATTCGATCATCTCGCCATCCACCACGGCGATGACATTAAATGGTCCGGCGTTGCCGCTCACCTCGACCTGTTGTTGAACGATCAAATTATAAATCCACGTGACTAAAAAAATCACGACCGCGACCGCCAGCGCCAGCGCAACGCGTTCCAGCACAATGATAATTTTTTTCTTCTTTTCTTTTTTCTCGCGTTCCCGCTCGCAAATGCGGTCCAATTCTTCCTGGCCAATTTCTTTTTTCACCTGCCAGATATTATGATCATGTCGAATCCAGCGGCGAAACAGATCCAATCGGAAACTGAAATGGTAATCCTGTTGCAGCAGATACTCATCTTTGCAAAGATCCGTCAGCCAGGTTTTCAATTTAGCGTCATTCAACACCAAATCCAGTTTGCTCCGTTGTACTTGATGGCGAATACTGGCCGTCGATAGATAGCGCCCCGGCTCTTTGGAAAATTCCGCCAGCAGCGCCAGCGCCAATTTGTGTTCGGATAAATGCTCGCCCCAGTTGAAAATCAATTGCGGCGGCGGATTTTCCAGAATCCCGTTCACCACCGTTTCCAAATCCTGGCGCTCGACGAAATTTTTTTTCACTTCGTTTAA
>CAYZFF010000592.1:0-2668 GCA_964477305.1 uncultured Cytophagia bacterium | reverse complement strand
CGAACGGCAAACAGTTTACACTGAATTTGGTGACGGGGCAGTTTTCGTAGTAACATCAATTTAAGGAAAATGTCATTCTGTAAGAATCCTTTTGGTTACATCCTTTTTGTGACATACGATTATGCTGAATTGCAAAAAGGTTCCTGCGGAATGACAGAACATATTTAAGGAGAAAATAATGTTTCGATTAACACGAAAAAAACTGCGTCCATTCTTATTTGCCGCTCTCATCAAGGTCGCGCTGCTTACGCAAATCGCGTGGCGCTATGGTGAAGATTTGCAGACGCCGAATCTCGCGGCGCACAGCACGTTTCATTATGAGTTAACGCGCACCCTCGCGCGCGCCGCCGGCTTCAGCGCTGAAGAAGCGGAGTTGATCGCCGTAGCCGATGAAGCTACCGATACGGGAAATTTCACTGGTGAAACCGGTGTGAAGGTGCAGATTGAAGGCACGAAACGCATTAGTACCGTCGGTCCGTATTGGCATTTCGCTCGACGCGATCGCGACAATGCCACCAACGAATATTTTTATCCCGGCAGCCGCAACACTTGTGAATATTTTAACGGTGCGTTGCAGGCATGCTCGAATGGTCAGCCGGAGCTTGATGAAATTGAGAAGTGGGCGGTTTACGGCACGGCAACGCCGAGCGCCGGCACGCCGCAAATTTCTCGCGACGGTGGCAAAACCTTGCAACCGGTACAAAGCAAAACTTTGGAAGCACTCGCGATCTATCTGCACGCGCTGGCCGATTCTTATTCGCATGAAGCTTGCATGAAAGCAGAGCAATTTCGCGGGCACAAGCCGAATCCTGACGAATGCAATGCGGTCGCATGGCACAATGAAGCGGAATTTGGGCATAATCCCCCTCAAGACACCGGCGTGAGTTACACCGAAGAAGCGGCGCAGGCGACGTGGCTGGCGTTGAAATGGTATCGCCAGCAAAACCATCTCGCTGGTGCAGCCGCGTGGAGCGATGAGCAAGCGTTGAAATTTATCAAAGGTTGGGTGAGGTTGGATAAAGCGTTGGTGCGCCGTGAAGTGGCGGTCAAAGCGCTGGAAACGATTTAAAGATTTCTAAACAAATTGCCCATACGAAAATCGTGCGCCATGATTTGCATGAGGCACGATTTTTTATGGACCGGGCTGATTTAGCGCAACGACACCGTTTTGCGTGTTTGCGCGAAGGAAGGCGTTTGCACGCGGTAAAAATAGACGCCACTCGGCAGGCCGGCGGCATTAAAAATTAAATTGTGCACGCCGGCTTCCATTTCTGCGTTTGCCAGCGTAGCGACTTCCTGACCGGTAGAATTAAAAACTTTGAGCGTCACATGTTCGCGCTGTAGAAGAGAGAAACGAATCGTGGCAGCATTTGCCGAGGTCTGCAACGGATTCGGATAACTCGTCAGCATGAAATTCTCCGGTAAAGTCTTTGGCGCTGTCACTCCCGTCACCTGCGGGATCATACCGCGCCGGATCATGACGCTGCTTGTGCCGTTGCCATATTGTGCCCAGCAGGCGGTAACTTCTTCCGCCGTTGTCATGCTGGCGGAGCCGAACACACCGCCACCAATATTGGCGAGCGCGGTGTCGGCAGAAAAACTCGCGCCGGAATTTCTCGAATAAGCAAAGCCGGTGTGCTTTTGCGCGTTATTGCGCGTGCCGCCCGCCAGATCAAAAAATCTCTCGAAGGCAATGCCGACAAAGCCGTTTTCGTTGGCAACGACGCGCGCAAATTGGCCTTTGAGCGAGATGGTTTGTGGCGCGCTAAATGTCACGCCGAAATCCGCCGAGGTCACCGCTTTGATCTGCACGGTTTGTTGATACGCCACGATCACGTGCCCATCTTTGGTCGCGGCGACCGAAGGATCGGAGGTGTTGTTGATCGCCACGATGTTGCGCGGTGTTTCCCACGTGTCGCCGTCGTCGGTCGAGCGCGTCAGATAGACCCGAAATTGCCCCGTCGTGTTTTCGCGCCAGACCGCATAAATTTTGTTGCCACTGGTTGCCAGCGCACTCCACAACGCTTGTGCCGGTGAGTTGTCCAGTTGCTTCGGCGCGCTCCAAATGCTGCCATTGTAAGCTGAAAACCAAATATGCGCCTCATTGCCTGCCATCGAAAACCACGTTGCAAAAAATTTATTGGGCTCGCCGGCAATGAGCGCCACGCCGTCATTGTTGCCTCCATTAGAGATGATCGCCGGTTGATTCCAGGTCTCGCCATTATTAGCGGAATGAATAACTCGCGTTGTCATGAATCCGCCGAGGCGCTCCTGCCACGCCATGAAAACGGCGCCGTTGTTTTGTGCAGCCACCGTCGGTTTCGACAGGCCTATTCCTTTATGAATGAATCGCGGCGCTCGCCAGATTTTGCCGTCATTCGACATGGCCAGCAAAATAGAGTCTCTTTGTTCCCACACGAGATAGCGGATTCCACTTGCAGCCGCGATGATCGCGGTGTTATTGAAGGCCAATGTAATGCTGGAATCCGGGGTTTGCGCGATTGACTGGCTTGCTTGCCAAACAATGCCCTGCCCGAAAAGAGAGTGACGCATAAGCAATGCAAAATAAATGGCGAGCAATGGTTTCGCTTTCATTTGCTCAACACCGCTTTACGAATTTGTGAAAAGGACGCCGCCTTGATTTGATAGAAATAAACCCCGCTGGGCA
>CAYZFF010000591.1:0-2668 GCA_964477305.1 uncultured Cytophagia bacterium | reverse complement strand
TTAATGGAAGAATAACCCGGAATTCCGTTCCCCCACCGGGTTGGCTATCAAATTCGATCTCGCCGTTCATCGCTTCCACCAGGCTTTTACAAACCGTCAATCCTAAGCCGAGGCCACTGCCATTGGCGGGATGGTCTTTGGTGGTGTAGAACGGCTCAAAAACATGGGGGCGATCTTCTGTCGCAATGCCGCCGCCCTGATCGATAACGGATATTCGAAGCTTTTGCTGTTCAATCGCCGCGTTGATAAAAATCTTCCCGCCAAACGGCGAGACCTCAATGGCATTTTGAATAAGCGTCGTCAGAACGTCGCGCAGCCGGTTTTCCGGCAAGCGCGCGGTTCCGTTCAGCGCGGTGTTATGGAGTTTGATTTCGATTTGTTGCCGGGCGGCCGTGAGACGCATCGTCTCAAGTATGCCCTGCAGAAACCCCTCGAGGTGGAAGGTGTTGGGAATGTGCTGCTCCGGACTGTACAATTCCAGCATCCGATAAACGATAGCGGCGATACGCTTGACGTCGTTGTCGATTTTTTCGAGATAATGATGGTAACGATGTTCCGATGGCAAGCCGTGCTTGATCAGATGAAAAGCCGTTTTGATGGCGGCCAGCGGGTTGTTGATCTCATGGGCAATGCGAGCCGCCATGCGGCCGGTGGCAGCAAGTTTTTCACTTTCGCGCAAGGCTTGTTCTGCGGCTTTGTGCTCGGTAATATCCTCGCAAACGATGAAAACTACCACCGCGCCTTGAAAATCTTTGACCGCCCGCGCATGTTCTTTCACCCACAACATGGAACCGTCCTGGCGCCGCTTGCGAATTTCCCAGTGATAAACTTCCGCAGGATTCTGCAAACATTTCTGCAATTGCCGCAAAACTTCCGGATGATCTGCCGGCAGAAAAACGTTGAGCACGGAACTGCCCTCTAACTCATGCACGGAATAACCAAGTTGTTCCGCGCCGAAATGGTTGACGGAAAGAATAATGCCTTGTGCATTCAACGTGAAATACATGGAGGGGTTATTCTCATAGAGCGTGCGATAGCGCGCCTCGGCGACGGCGAGTTCGCCGCGTTGCCGCGCAATGGTTTTAAATGCCGTGGCATAACGCGACGATAAAATAAAGGCGTGCGAAAAGATAAAAATGAACAGGCCGAAATGCACGAGATGGCCGCTTTGAATGATTTCATGCGCATTTAGAATGTCGTTAATGACAGCCGCCGCTAAAAAAAGGAGACCAACCAGAAGGAGCGCAGCGCCCTCGCGTTGGCGCCGTGCGCAGACCACGAGCAGCCCAAGACCGTAGAGCAGCGCGAGAATCGTGAAAATTTGAAAAACGAACAGCGTTTGAGTAAAAATTCGCGCCGGCGTCAAAACGACGATGAGGGCAGCGGAAATACTGAGCACCACTATGACCCCAAGCACAAGCTTATGAAAATCTTGCGAAAATAGACGATAAATAAAGAGCGCGAAAACAGCCACGGCCGGATAGAAAGACAGGAATTCAATTTTAACAAACAGCTCCCAACTCATCTCCGGGAAAAAGCGCAGCAACGCTCTTTCCATCGGTGTCAGCAGCCGTACGGCAACGAGTAGGCAGTAGAAACCAAACAAGAGGGGGGCGCGATCATTTGGGCGCAGACTGAAAAGCGCAAGATGATAAAGCCCCAGACTAAAAATACTGCCAAAAAAAATCAGATCGAGCGTCAGGCGGCGGTCGCGGATTTTCGTCAGTTGCTCGTGCGTGCCGAGGCGAATTTCTTCCCAGGCCCCGCCGCGATTATGGTGAAAATTTGAAACATGAAAAACCAATTCCAGACGGCCGGAATCGCTCGGCATCTCGACAATCTGCGGTGCATAGCGCGGTGCACTGGTTTCTGCGGTTTGGCCCACGGCGCCGACGGCAAGAATTTTTCGGCCGTTCGCAAAAACGGTGAAGGCGGTCCCCATATCTAAAAATTTTAACGACAAACGCGGCGCGGCTGGATTTAACAAAACTGTTAGCCGGTACGTGGCGTAACCGGTTCCCGGCAGTTTGGTGCCGTCCACGGCATGGCCTTTCCACGCAGCAGGCACCGGCATGAAATGCCTCGGCGATAGTTGGCCGCGAGAAAATTCTTCCGACAGTACGAATTGCTGCCAATAAAATTCATACTCCCCATCGAGATCAATCGCGCCATTCCGCGCGAAATCCCAACTGGATAAATTGATGATGCCCTTGATGGCTTGCGGGCGGCTGCCGTTTGGCGCGTCGCACCCGCAGGCCGTGAAAATGAGCCAAGCAGCAACTGCCAACCCCGGTAATAAAAAGTGTAATTTATATTTCATCCGAATAATTCGTCAAAAACAATGCAGATTACGACAACAACTTCTCCGCTTGGCATCTTTGCTGAGGTGTTGACCGTCAGTTGCAGCCGGTGAGCAAAAAATTTCCTAATATAGTATCGCCCACGGAGCTGGTTTGCGCGTTGCTGAAGAGCGGTTTCCAGGGTTAGATAAAGAGCCGTTTTATGCGCGGCGGGCGAGAAAAATAACTTCTAACGCTAATAAGCCGTAAATTTTTGTTGACATGACACGGCGACATTTAATGCCGGCTTATCAGAAAAGCCCGTAATTACCGGCAAAAAGATACTATATTTTTTAAAACCGCGCAAGAAGATTGTTTAAACGCCAAAA
>CAYZFF010000590.1:0-2671 GCA_964477305.1 uncultured Cytophagia bacterium | reverse complement strand
AATTTATTGGGCAAAAACGAAATCTGTTTAATCTGTTTTATCCGCTTACCGCTTTGGTTTTTTGTGAAAACGGGCGCGCAGTTATTTGACCTGCGTCTGTTACGACTGAGTTTCCCAATGGTCAAAAGTGTCTATTTTTTGATACACTGTCATTGCATGAAACAAAATTGTAACACTTCTCACGGCCTTATTTTTAAAAATCATAGGCCATTCGGATTTTAAAGCGGTGCAACTGATATGGCAGAATTGCAAAATGCGTTCCGCAAATACTGTACGAAATTCGATCAACTCTTCAGTTTATTTACGACCGCGCTTCAACCCAAAAAAATTCTCATTCAGTTCATTTCATTAAAACAACCCGCTGGATAATTTGCGACCACTGATTTCCATTGCCGGTACGATAGCGCAGCCGGAGAAAATAAAATCCGGAGCGCAAAAACTGGCCATCGCGGTTTTTGCCATCCCAGTTCAATTCGCCCGACCCGGCACGATGTGAACCTGTCAACAGCGTTTTTATCTCGCGGCCGGTTAGATCAAAAATCGCCAAATTCACCTCGGCAGCTTGCGGCAAAGAGAAACGGATGCGCGCCGTTGTAAAAAACGGATTGGGATAGCTCGACAACGTGAAGGATGCGGGCAGCACGGCTGCCGGTTTTGCCCCAACCTCCGCGTGAATTTGTTGGGTGGTGATGTCCTGGATATGCAGCCAATCAACACCGAGATAACGATGCTCCGGCGGGTCATAAGCTTCGTTGATAAAAGCGATCGCCACTTCATGCAGGCCGGCCGTGATATAAAAAGTACTCGCCAATTCGATGTAATTGGAATCGGCGACTTCGATGGTGGCGCGCGTTTCTTGATTAATGCGAAGCTCGAGGCGCGACCATTCACCGGCGGCCATGCGGCCATAAGCGCGCACGGTAAAACGATGCAGGCCGGCGCGCGGGAAATTTACATTCTCGGCCACATATCCATTATCCCACAGCACCCATCCCGGTGCGCTTTCACTGCCGCCGGTTTTAATCGGCATGTTCTCGGCTTCCAGCCGGCGCTCAAATTGACGCGGCAACGTGGTAAAAGTTAAATCGCCCGTTCGCGCTTCATTGTCATTATTATCGACGCTGCGCAGGCGTAAATGATAGCGCGTGCTGTCTTGCAAATTCAACAACCACAGCCGATGCGTCGTCGCGAGCGCGGAGTCGGCTTGACTCAAATCATAATTCAGCGTCTGGCCATAATCAACCGCTGAGGTTGCCGGTTCATTCGTTTGCCAAATCACCAGCGCGCGATGGGCAGCAATGCTGTCGAGGCGCACGGCGCTGATGATGGGCGCAAGCGAATCCGCCGCCAGCGTCTTGAAAGTGAAATCCGCTGAAACGGCGCTGTTGTTCGCGGCGTCCCAATTCCACACGCGAAAATGATAAACGGTTTCCGGCAAAAGCGGCGTCACGGTGATTTGGTGTCGCGTCGAAATAATATTTCGCTGCGTCGCCCAGTTGCCATAACCGGCAGTTAAACCATACTCCACCTGACTCATCGTAGCCTCGTCGGTTTGCCAGGTCATCGTGGCGCGCTTCGCATTGAGCTTGGTTATCTGCACATTGGAAATCGCCGGCGCCGTGGAGTCGGGCGACGGCCAGCGAATACGATAAACATTGCCGTGGGTTTGGCCAAATTCATCGAAACCATTTTCACCGTAAAGATCGGTAAAATACAATCCGTCCGGCCCGCACGCCAAGCCGATCACCGTCGCTTTTCCGGCGCCAACATAATCGAGAAACAGCGAGTCGCTTAAAACCTTGCCGTTAGCATCGAGGCGAAAACGCTGAATCTTTTTACCGCGCTCGGTCGGCCCCTGCCAATACGGCGGCCCGGATAACGCCGCAAAGAGATTCCCGCGATATTCTGCAGGAAACGCGGTGAATTTGAGAAAATCAATTGCCACCGGCGCCACGGTCGGATTCCACAAATAAACGGCGCCTTTCGTTAAATCCTGCGACTCCAAACCCCAACCGTAATCTTCACCGGGAATAATTTTAACCAAACGATCATTATCCTCGGGGCCGTTATCGCTCACATAAAGCCGCCCATCTTCTTCACTCCACGCCGCGCCACAAGGATTGCGAAAACCGGTAGCGTAAATCGGCGAATTGGGAAAAGGATTATCCAGCGGAAGGGAGCCATCTAAATTCAGACGCAAGATTTTTCCACGGCGATCGTGCAGGCTCGGCGCAGCTTCGGGCACCCAACCGTCGCCGAGATTCGCGTAAAGTTTTCCATCCGGGCCGATGGTGAGCGCCTGAATTTGGTGTGAAAACGCCGCCGCAATGCCGGACATAATCGTGGTTTGCGTTGCTGCAGTATGCCCGCCATCCGTGCTGTGAAAACGCACGATGCGATTGCGCCAATCGCCATTATCATCATAAACCATCGCCGCAAAAACATCGCGGCTGGCCGGATCAACGGCAATGCCGGTCACGCCCATTTCGCCGCTGCCGGGAAACTCCCCCACGGGATTGTAATTAAGCAAATTGGTGGCGTAAACTTGTTTTTGAAAATTGCGTTGCACCATCACAATCTCGCCGTGCAACAGCGTCACGTAAAAATACGGATCGGTGGGATTCGGGCCGGCATTCGGCACAAATGCAATGTTGACGGGCAAATGCAAATC
>CAYZFF010000589.1:0-2676 GCA_964477305.1 uncultured Cytophagia bacterium | reverse complement strand
TCCAAACTTTTTATTCCCTTCTTCATCTCAACAATAAAATAATTCTCGATTTAACCAATGGTTCCGCATTGAATGAAAAAACACTTGCGACACAAAATGCGCTTGGTTATCTTATGTTTCACCAAATCGAGCTACCGCACTAAAAGCAGTAATCCATTATTTATTAATGCAGCAATTGAAAATTTTAAAACTGGAAAGTCTCATGCCCTCCTCCCCCACCATCATCGAAAAAATCGCTGAAAAACTCCGGTTGATTCCGAACTTGCACGGCGATCTCGGCAGCGAAGTGCCGCGACTCACGGAGCCGGGGAATTTGACCAACTATCCGCCGCCGGAGCAATGGGATGATTGGGTGGAATACGAAGCGAAAAGTTGGCCGCGACGCCATGCGAAGCATTACATGGTCGTGCCGACGTCGTGTTTTAATTGCGAAGCGGGTTGCGGTTTGTTGAGTTACATCGACAAATCAACCATGCAAGTGCGCAAGTTTGAGGGCAATCCGTATCATCCCGGCAGCCGCGGCCGCAATTGCGCGAAAGGGCCGGCGACGATCAATCAGATCAATGACACGGATCGCATTCTTTATCCGCAGAAGCGCACAGGCAAGCGCGGCGCGGGACAATGGGAGCGCGTGTCGTGGGATGCGGTGCTCGATGATATCGCCGGTCGCATTCGCAAAGCATTGCAAGAGAAACGTCACAACGAAGTCGTGTATCACGTTGGCCGGCCCGGACACGAGGGCTATATTGATCGCATCCTGCAATCGTGGGGCGTCGACGGGCACAACAGTCACACCAACATTTGCTCCGCCGGCGCGCGGTTTGGTTACGCGATTTGGCAAATGTATGATCGCCCCTCGCCGGATCATGCCAATGCGAATTTCATTTTGCTCATCAGCGCGCATCTCGAATCCGGGCATTATTTCAATCCGCACGCGCAACGCATCATCGAAGGCATGATGAACGGCGCGAAGTTAGCCGTGATGGATCCGCGTCTTTCCAACACCGCGAGCATGGCCGATTACTGGATGCCGACATATCCCGGCAGTGAAGCCGCGGTGTTGCTCGCGATGGCGAAAATTATTATTGATGAAAATTTGTACAACCGCGCATATTTGCATGATTGGGTGAATTGGCAGCAATATCTTCAACACGAACACCCGAACGATGAAGTTACTTTTGATAATTTTATTTTGGCCCTAAAAGCCGCGTACAAAGAGTACACGCCGGCATTTGCCGAAAAAGAAAGTGGCGTGCCGGCGAAAACGATTGTCGAAGTCGCAAGACAAATCGGCCGTGCCGGAACGCGCTTCGCGACGCACAATTGGCGCAGCGCGGGCAGCGGCAATCTCGGCGGCTGGGCCGTGGCGCGGTGTTTGCATTTTTTAAATGTGTTGACCGGAAGCGTTGGAACCGTTGGCGGCACGTCGCCGAGCGCGTGGAGCAAATTCAAACCGACAGTGCCGCACAAACCTGCGGCACAAAAATTTTGGAACGAGTTGCATTTTCCCAACGAATATCCGCTCGCGCATTATGAAATGAGCTTTCTTCTCCCCCACTTTCTCAAAGAAGGGCGCGGCAAGCTCGATACGTATTTCACGCGTGTGTTCAATCCCGTGTGGACGTTTCCCGATGGCTTCTCGTGGATTGAAGCGCTGTCGGATGAGAGCAAAGTCGGCTTGCATGCAGCGCTGACACCAACATGGAACGAGACGGCGTATTTTGCCGATTACGTTTTGCCGATGGGCCACGCCAGCGAGCGGCACGACATCATCAGCTACGAAACGCATTCCGGTTTGTGGATCGCATTTCGCCAGCCCGTGCTCCGCGAAGCGCGGCGCAAAATGGGCCATCCGGTGCAATTTACTTATGAAGCCAATCCCGGCGAAGTGTGGGAAGAAGACGAATTTTGGATCGAGTTGTCGTGGCGCATCGATCCCGACGGCAGTCTCGGCATCAAAAAACATTTTATCTCGCCGTATCGCCCGGGCGAGAAAATCACGATTGACGAATACTATCAATATATTTTCGAGCGCACCCCTGGCCTGCCGGAGAAAGCCGCGGAGCATAAACTGACGCCACTCGACTACATGCGCAAGTTCGGCGCGTTTGAAGTGGAGCAAACTTCGTACAACAAGCATTTGCGCCAAATATCTTCGACTGATTTACAAGGCGCTGAAACCGATCCGGCAACCGGACTGATTAAAAAAGCCGGCAAGAACATTGGCGTACTGGTGAATGGCACAGCTTGCGAAGGCTTTCCCACGCCCTCGCGCAAACAGGAATTTTTCTCGCCAACGATGATCGACTGGGGCTGGCCCGAATACAAAATTCCGACTTACATCAAAAGTCATATTCATCCCGACACGTTGGATCGCAGCAAAGGTGAGTTTCCGCTGGTGCCGACGTTCCGCTTGCCGACGCTCATTCACTCGCGCTCCGGCAACGCGAAATGGTTGTATGAAATTTCAAATCGTAATCCGATTTGGATGCACACGACCGATGCAAAAAAACTCGGCATTCAAACCGGCGATTTGTTGCGCGTCACCACCGACATCGGTTATTTCGTCGATCGCGTGTGGGTCACCGAAGGCATCAAGCCCGGCGTCGTCGCCTGTTCGCATCACCTCGGCCGCTGGCGCCGCCCGCAAGACGCGCCGGGAAATCGGTGGGCGAC
>CAYZFF010000588.1:0-2680 GCA_964477305.1 uncultured Cytophagia bacterium | reverse complement strand
GCTGAAATTACGGGTTTATTTAATGTAGGAATAATCGTGAGGAAATTCAAGAGGCATGAACGAATTAGCTTTTATCAATTATCGCAGCACTTTCAATTCCTCTAATGATTCCGGATGTAAATTTTCAAATACTTTCTGCATGATTTTGCGATACTGCCATTTGGTGCCGGTTAAAGTGGTTGCATTTTCACACCAGAGTTCCGCGGCGTGATCTTTGTACGAAACTTCCTCGGTTTGTTGGCCTTTGGTTTCCAGCAACCAATGCGTGCCGTCTTGATCAACCGCAACAAAGTCGGGATAGTAATTTCGCAAATTCATCGCCGGGTCGGTGTACTCGATGGCAAAACCGAAAGTTTCTGGCAACTTGCTGAACGCGCGGACGTCTTCGGCATGATCGAGAAATTTGGCGAAGGCTTTTTCAAACGCGTTGCCGCAGGGCACGAGATTCAATACGCATTTGCGCGCCTCGTAAACCTGCCGCGACCACGGAATCGGCTTCAAACCGGACAACCAGCGCGCCGGCGTGTCCAGTCGCGGTTCCTGTTCGGCGATGGTTTGTTGCAGCAAAACTTTTTTGAAACTCTCTTTACAAACAAAATGTGCGATATTCGAATTCATAGCTTTGACAATCGCCGCTTCCTCCAAATTCACGGTTCTGCCGAAGGCTTTATGCTCGAAAAATTCACGAACTTTCGGCGCGAGCGCCGCGAATTGGGACGGCAGCTTGACTTCTTTGGCGATGATGCGCGCGTAATAGCCGATGACTTCCTGCGCCGTTTGCGGATCGGGCAGAACATACTGGCGCTCAAGTTCTTTTTGCAAAGTCAAAATATCATACCCTTCGAACTTGAAATCCGTTGCGGTGGTATCGCCTTCTTTAAATGGCAACGGCGAACAATCAAATTGCATGACGTCGATGGCGGCGATTTCTTCCGCCAAACTTTTCTTGCGCACCAGCGACGGCGTGAGCTGCGGCAGGGCAATGTCAAATTCTTTTTTCTCCTCGACCGGTGCGATGCTGAGAATGCGCAGCTTGTCCTTGCCCAGTTCGAACGTCTCCAGCGTCAAATCTTCTAACTTTTCCAAATCATCGACAAATTCGAGAAAGGCTTTGTTGCCGATGATATCCACGCGCTCGACGTAGCCAATGCCGCCGCTGCTGCGAAACATCAAGCGCAGGCCGCGGCCGATGGTTTGTTCCGGCAGAATATTCGCTTTTGCCGTGTATGGCCGCAAACCCACGACTACCGTGACGTTCTGCACGTCCCAGCCCTCACGCAGCATCAACACGCTCACAATCGCGTTGATGGGATTGGTGTCATCATCGACTTCGCGCGCCGCCTTGCGCGCTTCATCCAAATCCGCTTTAGTAATCTCGCCGGTTTTGTTGGTGTGAATAATGAGCGTCTTTTTGTCCGCAAAATGCTCGGGGTAGTTATCCCGCAGCCAATGGCCGATGTCTTCGGCTTCTTCCGTATCACTGAGCATGATGAACAGCACCGGCTTTTTCTTCAGCGGCTTGAGCTGGTTGCGATACTCTTTCCAGCGTTCGACACCGGCGATCAAATAGGGTTTGTAGCGCACGCTGGCAATCGTTGAACGCGGCTCTTGAATTTTCGCCACGCCCTTCATTGGACGCTTGACGATGTTATCGACGATGGCCTGCTTCAGCGGATAATCAAAAATCGTCCACGGGAAAATTGCGCCCTTTTGAAAACGTGGCGTCGCGGAGAGATCGAGTTGTGCGGCAAGCGGCGTTTTCTCGTGCAATCGGCGAATGATCTGATTCCATTCGTTGTCTTCCTCGTGCGTGTGATGCGCCTCGTCGTTGATCACCAGCAGATGCCCGTCGCGGCGGCCAATGCGCTCGCTGAAATCGGTGATCTCCAATTTTTGTGACGGCGGTTTGGCGCCCAACAACGCCGTTATTTCTTCCGGCTCGTCATTTTTGTTGGCCGCGCGCCGCTCGTAAAATTGGTGAATGTTGGTGAGAAACAACATGCCTTCGCTGTGCGCCCGTTCGCCGGCGCCGCGCAACACGCAATCGAAATCCCAAAAAATTTGCAACGGCTTGGGAATCAGCGGATCGACGCGGAAAATGCGGCCGCCTTCGAAGTCGGTTTTCAAGCGCTCGTAAACGATCACGTTGGGCGCGATGAGCAGAAACGTGCGCGCGTAATCGCGGCCAATCTCTTCCGGCTCACGCGCGGCGTTCATGAATTGCCACACCACTGCCAGCGACATCACTTTCGTCTTGCCGCTGCCCGTCGCCATTTTCAGGCAATAGCGCGCAAATCCATCAAACGGCGGCAACCGGACTTCCTGCAAGTTTTGCGCGTAGTGTTCCAACAACGCCTGACGTGAACGCACGCGCGCGATTTCCCAGACGTAAATCAGCGTTTCAATCGCTTCGCGTTGAAAAGAATGATAGGCGAACGGCTGGCCGTTGATCAAACGGTGATCGGTTCGAAACCAAAAGTTGAGCAGCAGCCGCGTCGTGTCCGTGGCGCCTTTGTACGCGTCGTCACGCCAGCGTTTCACGGCTTCGCGCAAGGCCGGCACGCACGGCGCGGTGCGCAGTTGCACGGCGACGTCGAGCAGGTCTTTTTGTTCGAGGTTCGTTTTCTTTTTTGAGCGGGGCATAATTTTTTTTCGAATGTGCGAAGTCCGACTTGCGCTC
>CAYZFF010000587.1:0-2681 GCA_964477305.1 uncultured Cytophagia bacterium | reverse complement strand
CTGCTTCTTCAGCAAGCAACTCCATCGTGTTGGCCGCGCTGATCAGCCACACGCGATCGCCGGAGGCCGACAGCTCCAAAATTTTACGCGCTTCTTCGCGCGCTGCCGCAAAATGCCCCGCTGCCGCCATGCTCGCCGAAGCATCGACGATAATTGCCAGCGCCCGCGGCTCGCCGCCAAATAACGCCGGCACTTTATCGCCCGCTAAATATGGCCGAGCAAAAGCCAAACCGAGCAGCAACAACGCCAAAATTCGCATTAACAACAACAGTAAATGCTTCAGTTTTTGATAACGCAGCATTCGTAACGGCGCGAGTTCGAGAAATCGCATCGCCGCGAAATGCACGATCTCCGGCTTGTTGCGGTAAATCAAATGAATCACCACGGGCAACAGCGCGGCGCCGAGCCCGAGCCACAAATAAGGTGTCGTTAAAAGGCTAAACATGTTTTTGTCAATTTTAAATTGAACAATTTCAATTTAAAATTTTGACTCTCTTTTATGCTTTCTTCTATTTACATTTTTCCGCTGCGCGCCGCAAGATACGCCTGCAGGGCGAAATCCAGCGGTTGGTTCGTGGCGAGCAACGAGTAATCAACATGATTAACGCCGCAGGTTTGTTTGAGGCCGTCGAGATGATTTCGCAAATTTTTCAAATAATGCTCGCGCAGGGCTTGCGGCATCGCCATGATCGGCGCTTCGCCTTCCAAGCCGACGAAGCGCGTCATTTGATTAAAATTAAAATTCAACTCAAAGTCATCCATAATTTGAAAAGCCATCACATCGTGGCCGCGAAAGCGCAGATGCTCCAACGCGCGCGTCAGCGGCGCCAACTCGCCGAAAAAGTCGGAAATGAGAATCACCATGCCTTTGCGGTGAAACCCCTCCGCGACGCGATGCAAGGTTTCCGGCTGCTCTTTCAGATTGTTCCCGGGATGGAGCTTTTCAAGTTCAACTAAAATATGATGCAAATGACCCGCGCGCGCCTTCGCGGGAATGTGCAAGCGGATTTCCTGATCGTACGCCACGAGGCCGACGGCGTCGCGTTGCATAAAGATAAAATAGGCCAATGAAGCCGCAAGATAGGTGGCGTAATCAAATTTGCTGAGCCGCGTCGCGGGCGTTTTTTTTCCGGAAGTACCGGCCATACTGCCGGAGAGATCGAAGAGAATATGGCAATGCAGATTGGTCTCTTCTTCAAATTCTTTGACATAATACCGATCGGAACGGCCGTAAACTTTCCAATCAATATGGCGCGGATCATCGCCGGGGGTGTATTGGCGATACTCGGCAAATTCCACGCTGAAGCCTTTATAAGGGCTGCGATGCAGGCCGCTCAGAAAGCCCTCAACCACCGTGCGCGCGCGCAATTCCATGCCGGAGATTTTCGAGAGAACGTCGGGATCGAGGAAACGGAGTTTGGTGTTCATGTAATCATAATTAAAATCGTACCGTTTCTCCTACTCTTACGCGCCTTTAAAATCTTTGAAGGTGAGTAAGAGTAAAAGAAAGACTACGAGTAAGAGTTATTTACAATCCCGATTTCGGCGTTGGCACCTGCTCCAACAGCCGTCGAATAATCGTTTCGGAGTTGACCTTCTCCGATTCCGCATAAAAATTTGTCAACACGCGGTGGCGCAACACGGGCAGCGCCAGCGCTTGAATGTCTTTGACGGAAATATTGGCGCGGCCCCGCAACAGCGCGCGGGCTTTCGCGCCGAGAATGAGATACTGCGAGGCGCGCAGGCCGGCGCCCCAGCTTATCCATTTTTTGACAAAATCCGCCGCGTCGGCAGTGCTCGGGCGCGTGGCGCGCACGAGACGAACGGCGTAGCGCGCGACTTCATCAGCGACAAAAACTTTGCGCACCAACGTTTGCATCGCCAACACGTCAGTTCCGCTCACCACACGTTGGATTTCCGGAGTAAAGTTGCTGGTGGTGGCATTCACCACTTGCACTTCCTGATCTTCCGGCAAATAATCGACGACGACGTTAAACATGAAACGATCCAGTTGTGCCTCTGGCAGCGGATAAGTGCCTTCCAACTCAATCGGGTTTTGCGTGGCGAGCACAAAAAACGGCTCATCAAGTTTGTACGTTTGGCCGCCGGCGGTGATGCGATGCTCCTGCATGGCTTCGAGCAACGCCGCCTGCGTTTTCGGCGGGGTCCGGTTGATTTCGTCCGCCAAAATAATATTCGCAAACAGCGGCCCTTTGATGAATTTCATCACGCGCCGGCCCGTGGTGCGATCTTCTTCAATCACATCGATGCCGGTGATGTCCGCCGGCATGAGATCGGGGGTAAATTGAATGCGCTTAAAATCGATATCGAGAATCGTCGCCAGCGTGCGAATGAGCAGGGTTTTTGCCAGGCCGGGCACCCCGGTGATCAAACAATGGCCGCCGGTAAACAACGCGATCATTACCAGCTCGATGATTTCTTCCTGGCCGATAATAATTTTGCGCAATTCGGCCAGAATTGCATCGCGGGTGCGTTGCAATTGCTCGGTGAGAACGTTGTCGTCAAGAGGTTGCAAAGGGCGTTCGTAGTTGGTCATAGTCTGCCGTAGAAATGGTTCGGGACTCTTACTCTTCATCTTACTCCTACTTCGATTCGCCTTTAAAACGAGTAAGAGTAAGAGAATGAGTAAGATTAAAAAATTTAATGGGTCAAAGCGTAAA
>CAYZFF010000586.1:0-2706 GCA_964477305.1 uncultured Cytophagia bacterium | reverse complement strand
TCGTCAGCCACAGCGCGAAGACGACGCCGAAGAGTGATGGTAGGTTGATCAGAAAGACCGTGAGCGGCACGCGGAAGGATTCGAATTCAAACAATAAAACAATGAAGACAAAGAGCACTGCGGCAGCCAGCACCATCAGCAAGCCGCGAAAAGATTCCTGCTGCGTTTGATACGTGCCGCCGTAGTTGATCGAGGCGCCGGCCGGCAGAACCAGCTTGCGTTTCAACGTGCGCTGAATTTCCGCGACGGTGCTGCCGAGATCGCGTCCCGAAGTGCGCGCCGTGACCGCCACCAACTGCTTCAAGTTCTCGCGATGAATTTGCGCCTCGCCTTTGGTGGTGGTGATCGTTGCGATGCCGGCGAGCGGCACGAGAAAACCGTTGGGCGATTGCAACTGCACTTTCCTGATCGTCACCAAATCGTTGCGCAGCAGGGCGTTGAAGCGCGTGCGAATGCCGATCAGCTTTTCGCCGCGCTGAATGCTGGTCTCGGCTTTGCCCTTCATCAAATTTTCCAATTGCGCTTGCACGTCGCTCACCGTCAGTCCGGCCAGCGCGGCTTTCGCTTGATCGACTTTGATGAGAATGCTCGAGCCGGAAATGGTGATGCCGTTGTAAACATCCTCCACCCCGCGAATCGGCGTGATCAGCGCCTCGACTTGGCGCGCCTTTTCTTCGATCTGCGCTTTGTTGTCGCCGAAGATTTGAATCTCGATGGGCGAGGGCCAGCCGATCAAATCGCCGATCACGTCCTGCATTTGTTGGCCGAACTCCAGTTCCATGTACGGATGCGCTTTCTCGATGCGGCTGCGAATTTCATCGATAACGGCAAAGATGGAACGTTCACGATCTTGTTTCAGCTTGACGAGAATATCGCCGGCGTTCGATTCGGTGATGAAAAATCCCAGCTCGGTTCCGGTGCGCCGGCCGAAGTTTTCCACCTCCGGTGTCGTGCGCAGAATCTCTTCGACCTGTTTCAACATGCGGTCGGTTTCTTCAAACGAAGTGCCGGGCGGCGTCAAATAATCCAACACAAACGTGCCTTCATCCATATCGGGCATGAAGCCGGTGCCGGTTTGTTGATACAACCTCCAACCGCCGATCATCAGAATCACGATGAGCGGAAACACCAGCCATTTGTGGCGGAGCAGGCCGCGGAGCACGCGCTCGTAAACGTGCAAAAGACGATGCCGGCTTTTTTGCTCGCGCTCAATCGCTTTGGCAATGTCGCTTTCCGTGAGCACGGCGCCGGCCACCAGCGGCACGAAGATGACGGAAAAAATAAATGAGAGGCTGAGCGCGAACACCATCGTGATCGACAGCGCCGCGAAGAACGCGCCGGTGACGCCGCTGAGAAACGCAAACGGAATGTGAATCACCAGCGTGGCGAGGCTGGAGCCGACGATGGCCGGCAGCATCTCTTGAATCGAGCCATGCGCCGTGGCCATGAAATTTTTTTCGCCTTTGTGAAAATGATGGAAGATGCTCTCGACCACGACGATGATGTCGTCGATGATGAGGCCGACCGCCGCGGCAATGCCGCCGAGCGTCATCACGTTGATGGTTTGGCCGATGGCGAGCAAACAGCCGATGGTGGCGGCAATCGTCGCCGGCACCACGATGGCCGCAACCAGCGTAATGCGCCAGTTCTTCATGAAATAGAGCAGCACCAGCATCGCCAGCGTGACGCCGATGAGAATAGCGTCGCGCGCGCCCGCAATCGAAGCGGAAATGAACTCGCCTTGATCGAAGTACGATTTGATTTCAACGTCCGGCGGAATTTGCGCTTTCATTTCAGCGAGCAGCTTTTTGGCCTCGTCGCCGATCTGCACCGTGTTGCCGTCCGGCTGGCGCATGATGTCCAGCAGCACCGCGTCTTTGCCGTTTGCCGAGATGCGAACGAAGGCGTCTTCTTCGCCGGAAGAAACTTGCGCCACGTCTTTGATGCGCACCGGCGCGTTATTGCGCAAGGCGATGACGACGTTGCCGATCTCGTCGAGGCTCGTGAACAGATTGTCGGTGAGGCTGAGATAGAGATGATAATTGTCGCTCACCAAACCGGTGGAGGCCACGAGATTGGCGTGGTTGATCGCCTCGTTGACTTCGCGAATGTCGAGATTATAGGAAGCGAGCGCCATCGGATCGACGACGACGTGAAACTCGCGCGCTTTGCCGCCGGTGACGCGAATCTGGCCGACGCCTTGAATGCGCAACAGCGCCGGGCGCAGCGTGTACACGGCAAGATCGTGCAGCTCGACCTGGCTGCGTTTATCCGAGGTGAGGCTGAAGCCCATGATCGGAAAAACGGAAATGTCCATGCGCTCGACGTGAATCGCCACGGTGGCCGGCATTTCATTGCGCACGGTGGCGATGCGGCCCTGCAAGAGTTGCAGCGCGTGAAAAATGTCCGTGCCCCACGTGAAGTTGATCGAAATCTCCGAGGAGCCGCGGTTGGTCGCGGAGCGCACGGTGGTGACGCCGGAAACGCCGCGCGCCGCTTCTTCCAGCGGCTTGGTGACTTCGATCATCATGCGCTCGATGGGCTGCTCGCCGTTGTCCGCGAGAATCATGATGCGCGGAAACGTGATCTGCGGAAACAGCGTGGTTGGCAGATTGACCGCCGCGTAAATGCCCGCCAGCGCAAAAACGGAAATGGTGAAAATGATGGCGCGTTGATGCTTGTGCGCGAAGGGGATGAGATTCATAG
>CAYZFF010000585.1:0-2707 GCA_964477305.1 uncultured Cytophagia bacterium | reverse complement strand
AACATCAACCCGCCCGCGCACAAAACGCCAATGCGGTTTTGCCACATCCACAGGTTCCACGTTTCAGGATCGAGCTGGCGCGGCACATGATAAGGATTAAAGAAAAGAAAATAACGGGTGTCGTCCAACAATTCCGTAAACATCAAAATCAGCGTTAACAAACCGGCGGAAACCATGCCGGCGGCGAGGCCGCTGCGAAAACGCACGGCGAAATAAAGCGTCATGCTGCTGGCAAAAAACGTCGGAACGAAAGCGTGCAGCGCCATGCCAATCATCGGAATATCGGTAAAGGCGAAAAATGCCAGGAGGCTGAAAATGAATGCCAAAATTAATAATAAAATATTGAGCGTGCCGAGACGCAACAGCCAAACTTTGTAGCGCGAGCCGGCGGTGGTAAACATCACTTCCAGCGTGCGATTGTCTTTTTCAGAGGTAATGACTTGCATACTCAAAAATACCGCCAGCGCCGCGAGCGGAAACTCCAACAGCACCGGCAGCACATCGTCCAGCCCCATACGCTCGATGACCGATTGGTTGTAATTGATGACATAGGCCGCAATGAAGTAAGCGAAAATTCCGAGCATAAACCAGATAAACTTGTGCGAAAAAATAATTTGCGCTTGCAGACGGAAAATTTCCCACGCCACGGACAATCGCGCCCGCGCCGGAAGTTCGGCGAAGCGGGAATGTTGCAGGGCTGGAGTGTTTGTCATTGTCATAGTTCAATCACCTTTGCAGTGCCTGTATTCAAATCATCATTATGCACGTTTCGGCGGAATGGGCTCGCCGCATTTTTGACAGCGCACGGCTTCGTTCTTTTGGTTTTTCGCCACGAGCTGTTGCCGTTTGCACTTCGGGCACTGGCGCGCCAATGCCTGGCCGGTGGTGTGCGCGACGATCCAGGTAAAAATCGGATTCATAATTTCCTTCGTTTTATTTTTTATACAGCCGCTTTGCTCTCTCGTTGTTCCCGGAGAGTATGAGATAAAGCCGCTGGCTCAGCAGATAAATCACCGCCAAATAAATCTTCGCGAATGCGCTCGCGCTCACGGTCGATTTGCTCCGGTGTGGCGCCGAGCTGGCGGAGAATAAATTCCATCATCGTGAGCGCCACTTCACCTTCACCGGAAAAAACCACATCCGCGCCGGCTTGCTGCAGAGCCGGAAGCTCGCGCAAATAGGCGGCGCGCGCCAAAACGCGAATTTTCGGATTCAACTCTTTGGCCAGCCGAATCACTTCCGCACTGCCGCGCATGCCGGCAGTGCTGAGGATAAAACTGATGGCATTTTTCACCTCGGCAGCCTTCAGCGTTTCGTAATGGCTCGCGTCGCCATAAATGGCTGTCATTCCCTGCTCACGCAAGCGCCGTACCGTCTCCAGATTCATCTCGATGATGGACGGTTCGACGTCGTTTTCACGCAGCAAGCGAGTTACCGTTCGTCCAACCGGACCATACCCAACAACGATCGCACGGTGATGAAAAGTTGAAGGCGGCGAAGCTTCGCTGCCGTCACTCTTGGCTGTTTCAATTTCTGTGTGAGCGAGCGTACTCGAGCGTCGCCGCCGCAACCACGCTTCAAATGGATCGATCAGCCGGTAAAGCAGAGGATTGAGGGTGATCGAAACAATGGCTGCGGCCACGAGCGTGTTCGTGGCGCGATCATCAAGAATGCCGAGGCTTTTGCCGAGCGTCGAAAGGATGAAAGAAAACTCGCCGATTTGCGCCAGTACCACCGCGATGGTGAGCGCGATGCGCAGCGGATACTTGAGAAGCAAAACAATGAGAAGCGCCGCAAGTGGTTTTCCGAGGAGAATAATCGCGAGCGTTGCCGCCGTTAAACCGGGTTCCGCGATCAAATAATGCGGGTCGAATAGCATTCCCACCGAGACAAAAAAGAGCACGGCGAATGCATCGCGCATGGGCAATGCTTCCGCGGCGGCGCGCAAGCTAAATTCCGAACGCCCCACCACCATGCCCGCGAGAAAAGCGCCAAGCGCCATCGAAGCGCCGAAAAGTTGCGCGGACCCAACCGCAATGCCCAGCGCCACGACGAGTACGGTCAGCATAAACAATTCACGCGAGCGCGTCGCGGCAATATGGCCGAGCAGCCAAGGAATGATTCGCCCTCCAACAAAGAACGTAAATGCCACCATGGCGCCGAGCTTCAAAACAGCGACAACGAGAGCCATTAATAAATTGCTCGTTCCGACCTGGTTCGTGCTGAAAATTGCGGGCAACAGCACCAATACGAGAACCGTAAAAAGATCTTCGACGACCAACCAACCGATGGCGATGTGGCCCGTCGGGGTGTGCAATTCATTGTTATCCGCCAAAATGCGCATGAGCACAACCGTGCTTGCCACGGAAATCGCCAAACCGAAAACAATACCGGCGGCGAGGCTCCAGCCGAAGGCAACGCCCATCAATGCGCCCAGCGCGGTCGCACCGAGGCTTTGGAAGATCGCTCCCGGAATCGCAATGCGCCGCACTGCCAGCAATTCTTTCAGATGAAATTGCAACCCCACGCCGAACATCAGCAGAATAACGCCGATCTCAGCAAGCTGATCCGCCAAATGCTTGTTGGCCACGAAGCCGGGCGTGTTTGGCCCCACGGCAAACCCCGCCAACAAATAACCGACAATCGGCGAAAGTCCCAGACGATTGGTGATATAACCTAGCACTAGTGCGGCCGCCAGGCCGCCGGT
>CAYZFF010000584.1:0-2707 GCA_964477305.1 uncultured Cytophagia bacterium | reverse complement strand
CTTTGGCCCCCAGGGAGAATCGGCGGCAGAACGCGAACGCCAACGCGCCTGGGCGAGCGCACGAAATTTCGGTTTTGAAAAAGTCGAGCGTTTGGAAGGCAACATCGGTTATTTGGAATTGCGCGGCTTTATGGACGCTGAATTGGCAAGCGAAACCGCAGCGGCAGCGCTGACTTTTCTCGCCAACACCGACGCGTTGATTATTGACCTGCGGCGCAACGGCGGCGGCCAGCCGAAAATGGTCGCCCTGTTGTCGAGTTATCTTTTCGACAAGCCCACACATCTCAATGATATTTATTTTCGCGCGGATAATCGCACGGAAGAATTTTGGACAACCGAAACGGTCGCCGGCAAACGTTTCGGCGAAAGCAAGCCGGTTTATGTTTTGACCAGCGCGTACACCTTTTCCGGCGCCGAAGAATTTTCTTACAACCTTCAAAATTTGAAACGGGCTACGCTCATCGGCGAAACCACTGGTGGCGGTGCACATCCGGTGCGGCCGCATCGTCTCAATGATCATTTTAGCATCGGTGTTCCTTTCGCGCGGGCGATCAACCCAATCACCAAAACCAATTGGGAAGGCACTGGCGTGAAGCCGGAGATTGCCGTTCCGGCAAATCAGGCTTTAAAAGTGGCGCAAATCGCGGCGCTCAAAAATATTGCGGAAAAGACGACGGACAAAGAACGAGCCGCTGAATTGCGCAACAGCATGACGGGTCTGCAGCGCGAATTGGAAGCGTTAAAATCACCAACCGCAGCACAAACTTCAGCGACGGAAACGACTAACCTCACCCTGCCCAAAACGCCGGCAGCAAGTACATTCGAAAAATTTATTCGTGCTTTTAATACCGGCAATCTTGAAACCTTGCGGCGCTTTCATCAAGACCACGGTGGCGATCCGGAAAACGCGCAACAAGACCTCGGCTTCTACGAGCAAAGCGGTGGCTTGAAACCGCACAGCGTCACCAAGTCGAGCGATTATGAAATTACCGTGCTGGTGCAGACAAAGAAAGATGCGCGCTGGCTGAATTTCGGCATCGGCGTCGCGGCCACGCCACCGTACGGCATAAGCGATATTCAAGCGCGACCAGCAGAAGCGCCGAAACAATAAAACATCTTCGTTAAGACAAAATGTCATTGCGAGTGTTTTTCAGCGAAGCAATCAATAAAGTTGAAAGATTACTTCGTTTCGCTGAAAAACGCGGGGCTCGCAATGACAATCCTTTCGTCAGTTAAAAAAATTATCCGGACGATTCGGGAAATCCGAAAACCGAAAACCGAGGCGAGTATGTTCAAACTTCTTGTCGAAAAAGAACTGCGTGAAATTATAGGTTCCACAAAATTCGCGCTCACCTTTGGCGTATGCGCTGTGCTCATTTTGTTGACGTTTTACGTTGGTGGGCGCAATTATCAAGTGAGCCAGAAACAGTACGAAGCCGCCGTCGCCGAAAACCTGCGCCAGATGGAAGGTCTGACCGATTGGATGATGGTCAGGAATCATCGCATCTTTCTGCCGCCGCAGCCGCTGGCCGCGTTGGTCACCGGTGTCTCGAACGACATCGGGCGCAACGTCGAAGTGCGGGGCCGCGGCGAAGTCGGCGCGGAAGACAGCCGCTATGGCGACGATCCGATTTTTGCAGTCTTTCGTTTTCTCGATTTGGATTTCGTGTTTCAAATCGTGCTCTCGCTGTTTGCGATTTTATTTGCGTATGATGCCATCAACGGCGAGAAAGAACGCGGCACGCTGCGCCTGTCGTTTGCCAACGCGGTGCCGCGCGACAAATACATTCTCGGCAAAATCACCGGCGCCTTTTTGGCGCTGGCAATTCCATTGCTCATTCCCATCTTTCTCGGTTGCCTCATTTTGCCGCTGCTCGGCGTGCCGATGGCCGGCGGTGATTGGGCGCGATTGGCTTTGGTGATTTTAACCGGCTTTCTTTATTTCGGCGCGTTTCTGACGTTGTCGGTTTTTATTTCAGCTTTATCGCAGCGCTCTTCCAGTTCATTTTTGCTGTTGTTAGTTGTGTGGATTTTTGCCGTGTTGATCATACCACGTACTTCGGTGCTGCTTGCCGGCCGCGCCGTCAAAGTGCCTTCACTCGACGATCATGCGTCACAGCGGGCACGTCTGGCAGCACAACTCTGGCAGGAAGATCGCGGTAAAATGGCCGAGTTCAAACCGGCGACGGATATCAAAGAAAATCCCCAAAAGATGATGAACGAGTTCAACACCTTCATGCAAAAGCTCGGCGATGAGCGCGAACAAAAAATGCAGGCACTGGCGAAGCGCTTGAACGAAGAGCGCCGCAATCGCGAAGCCGTGCGCGAGCGCGTGGCCTTCGGCTTGGCGCGGATTTCGCCGGCGGCAGCTTTTTCATTGGCCACCACTAATCTCGTCGGCACTTCGTTGGATTTGAAGCAACACTATCTGCAAGCCGCCGCCGATTATCAGCAAACCTACGCCAAATTCATAAAAGAAAAAACCGGCACGGTAACGGGCGGCTTCCGTATCATGGCCTTCCGCAGCGGCGACGGCCCCGAAGCCAAGAAGGACCTGATCAACCCGCACGAGATTCCGCCGTTTGTTTATGCCTCCAGCCCACTGCAAGATGTACTCGGCGCCGCGCTGATTGATCTCGGCGTCTTGGCGCTGTTCAATCTCGTCTTCTTCGCCGGCGCGTATGTGGCGTTTTTGAGGTATGACGTG
>CAYZFF010000583.1:0-2713 GCA_964477305.1 uncultured Cytophagia bacterium | reverse complement strand
TTTGAAGGTTTGCAAAGACGAGTAGGAGTAGGAGTGTGAGAAAGAGTAAGAATTTGGGTTGAGTATTTTCGTGCTTAAAACTCATTCTCGTACTTTTCATCCTACTCGTACTCGCTTTGCGGACTTTGAACAGCGAGTACGAGTAGGAGTACGAGAAAGAGTAAGAGCGAGGGGAGACTTACTTCACAAACAGCATTTCGCTGTACACCGGCAGCGGCCAGTAATCGTCCGGCAGCGCTTTTTCCAGTTTCGCCGCGACGGTGCGGACGGCGCTCATCGCCGGCAACACTTTGTCGCGCATGTGATAGGCTTTTTGATGCACGGTGTCGCCGCCGAGATCGGCATTGACCGCCACCAGTTTATCCAGGACGACTTTGAATTCGTCGATCAAACTGTTGACCTCGTTCAAGATTTTGGTGACGCCGGTCGGGTTGACCCCGCCCTGCTTCAATTCGTTCACCGTCGCCGCGAGATCGTGCAGATGGCGCACGGCCGCCGGCAAAATCATCGTCTGCGCCATCGTCGCCGAGGTTTCCGCCTCGATGTTCACGGTTTTAAAGTACTGATCGAACATGATCTCCGCGCGCGCGTCCAGCTCGCGGGCGTTGAGCACGTGATATTTCTCCAACAGCTTTTGATTTTTGGCGTCGTGCAAACGCTCGAGGGCGTCCAGCGTATTGCGCAAATTGAACAAGCCGCGTTTTTCCGCCTCTTGATGCCACTCGGCGGTGTAGCCGTCGCCATTGAAGATAATGCGCTTGTGCTTGCCGATCACATCTTTCAACACCGCGTGCAGCGCTTGCGCAAACGGCAGGTTGTTGCTGAGATATTTTTCCACCGCCGTCGTCAATTCATCGATGGCCGCGGCGGCAATGGTGTTGAGCACGACGTTGGGAAACGAAATTGATTGGCTCGAGCCGACCGCGCGGAACTCGAACTTGTTGCCGGTGAACGCAAATGGCGAGGTGCGGTTGCGATCGCCCGCGTGGCGCGGCAGATGCGGCAGCACCGGCGAGCCGAGACCGAGCAAGTCTTTGGACTTGCTGCTTTCCGGCTTGCCCTTTTCGATTTGCTCGAAAATATCCGTAAGCTGATCGCCGAGAAAAATCGACATGATCGCCGGCGGCGCTTCGTTGGCGCCGAGGCGATGATCATTCGGCGCCGCAGCAACGCTGGCGCGCAGCAAATCCTGATAATCATCCACGGCTTTGATCACCGCAGCCGCGAAAAAGAGAAACTGCATGTTGTCGTGCGGCGTCTCGCCCGGCTCCAGCAAATTCATGCCGGTGTCGGTGGACATCGACCAGTTGTTGTGCTTGCCGCTACCGTTGATCCCCGCGAACGGCTTCTCATGCAGAAAACAAACCAACCCGTATTTGCGTGCCGTGTTTTTCATGATTTGCATCATCATTTGCTGATGATCGGCGGCGAGATTGCTGTTCTCAAAAATCGGCGCGAATTCGTATTGGCCCGGCGCCACTTCATTGTGCCGCGTTTTGATCGGCACGCCGAGGCGATAAAGCTGATATTCCACGTCGGTCATGTACGCGAGCACGCGCTCGGGAATCGAGCCGAAATAATGGTCTTCCAACTCCTGCCCGCGCGCCGGCTTCGCGCCAAACAGCGTGCGGCCGGTCGTCACCAAATCCGGCCGGCGAAAGAAAAATTCTTCATCGATGAGAAAATATTCCTGCTCGGAACCGACCGTCGTATAAACTTTATGCACGTTTTTCACCTCGAACAACGCGAGCGCCCGCAACGCTTGTTGGTTGAGCGCCTCCATCGAGCGCAACAGCGGCGTTTTGTTGTCCAGGGCCTCGCCTGTCCATGAGGCAAACGCGGTTGGAATGCACAGCGTCGCGCCGTGGTGATTTTTTATAATGAACGCCGGTGAAGTTGGATCCCATGCCGTGTAGCCGCGCGCCTCAAATGTCGCGCGAATGCCGCCGCTGGGAAACGACGAGGCATCCGGCTCGCCCTGAATCAAATCTTTGCCGGAAAATTTGGCGACCGCGCCGCCACCCGCATTCGGCGTCACGAAACTGTCGTGTTTCTCGGCGGTGCTGCCGGTGAGCGGCTGAAACCAATGGGTAAAATGCGTCGCGCCGTGTTCCACGGCCCATTCTTTCATCGCCAAGGCCACGACGTCCGCGAGCTTCGGATCGAGCTGCTTGCCTTTGTCGATGGTTTCAAGCAGCGATTGAAAAACTTCTTTCGGCAATTTTTCGCGCATCACCTCCATATTAAAAGTGTGTTCGCCAAAAATTTCATTGATGTCTGCGGTCAATTGCTGCGCCGGGGTGTCGTGCAACGACCAGCTTTTCGCTGCTGCAATAACATCGTAACGCCGATTGTTTTTAGACATGGGCAATCCTCCTAAAAAAGGTTAGCAAGCACGTCAAATCCGGTCGCCATCATCCGTTCACCATTCCTCAGGCGCAGCCGATTTGAAACAGATTTTTTTTGATTTTCAGCGCAAAGCAGATAGTTTTAGAATATAGTAGAAAAATTTAAATAAGCAAGTAAATTTTTAAAATAATTTAAAAATTAAGGTTTATTTGTCGATTTAATTAACAATACAATGTTTTTCGATGATCTGCTGTAGCCACTCATATCTAATATCTGGCAAGTTTTCTTCATTCTCATAGCCGCGGCCAATAATAATAAAACCATGCTTTTCGTAAAATGCCTGTGCGTTTTTATTGACCTCGAA
>CAYZFF010000582.1:0-2720 GCA_964477305.1 uncultured Cytophagia bacterium | reverse complement strand
ATCGCCGTGCGCCGCTTCGATGGCAAGCTCACATCGAATCATATTCGCATCACCGTGCCGCCGATGCAAGATCTGGCGCGTTTGACCGCGGCGCTCGAAGAGATTTTAAAAACTTAAAGAATTTGACTTTTTCTCAAAGGCTTTCAACTCATGACGCAAACCCCAGAAGCGAAAAAGAGCAGCCTCAACGAATGGCCGAACTGGACGCCGCCGCTGGCGGACATGAATCGCCGCGGCGTCGGATTGAGCCAACAAACCGCCGAATTGTTTAACGCCGCCATCGCCGCTTCCGCCATCGCCGCTTGCTTCGAGCTTGGTTTATTCGAGGAATTGAAAAAAAACGATATCGTGCGGATAGAAGATTTTTGCCGGCGGCATGATTTGCATCAGCCTTCGATTCTGGCGTTGCTCTTTGCGCTGAATTGTTTTGACATCGTCAAGCTCAGCCCGGCCAAAGACGTCGTCACGCCAGGGCCGGCTTTTGCCGCGGCTTACGGCGACAAAGGTTATTTTCTTTGGCTCGTGCGCGGCTACGGCAACTTGTGGCAGAACCTTCCCGATCTGGTGAAGAACGGCAAGGGCACAATGGATTCGATTGGGCGTAACGGCAAATATATCGCGATGGCCGGACGCGATTACGGCGCGAATTTTGTGGACGCTTATTTCAACGATATGCTGCAACAAATGCCGTTCAAAGCCGCGGCGGATATTGGCTGCGGCAGCGCCGAACGCCTGATCAATCTCGCCAAAACCCGTCCGGATTTTCGCGGCGTCGGCGTCGATCTCAATCCGGACGCCGTCAAGCTGGCGCAACAGCGCGTCGCGGCGGCGAATTTGCAGGATCGTCTCACCGTTATTCACGGCGACGTGCGCGAGTTAGTGGCGCGGCCGGAACTGGCGGAAGTCGAGCTGCTCTTCTGTTTTTTTATGGCGCACGATCTTTGGCCGCGCGAAAATTGTCTTGAGATTTTGCAGCGTTTGCGCGCGGTTTTTCCGAACGTCAAGCGCTTTCTGTTGAGCGACACTTATCGCGCCGACGCGCCGCCGTCGCGTGACGTGCCCATTTTCACGCTCGGCTTCGAAGTCTCGCACGCGGCGATGGGCCAATACATTCCTTCGATCGCGGAATGGATGGATTTGTTCAACGAAGCCGGCTGGACGTGCGTTGAACGGCGCGATCTCGGCATCCCGTTCAGCGCGATTTTTGATTTGCGATAAACAACATGATCGACGACGCTGAATTATACGCGGTCAAACGCCTGGCCCTGGTTGGAAATCATCGCGATCGAAAAATGTGCGCCGATATTGCCGGCGGCGGCATCGTGCATTTAAACATGCTCACGCCCGGTGCGCGCGCTGGAAATCATTATCATCGGAAAACGCAGGAATTTTTTATCAATCCCGGCCCGGCGGTTTTGCGCTTGCACTTGCGCGCAATTGACCAAGACGCAGTGCGCGTCGTCGAAATGGCCCCGGCGTCGTTGACCGAGGTGCGCGCTTATCAGCCCAAATGCGGCGTCACCCATTTGGTGGAAAACCCGTCGCCGCAGATGGCAACGTTGATTATCATCGTCGATCGGGTCGATCTCGACGATGTTTTTCCGCTGGAGGTTTATCCGGCGGTGCGTAGCGAAAAAGAATAAAATGGAAAATATTCAAGATCAAAAAACAGTTGTCGGTTTTCGTCTTTCGCCTTTGCAACAACGGCTTTGGAAACTGCTGCCGCAAAGCTCGGCTTTTGGCGCGCAGGCCATCATTCAGATTGATGGCGAGCTGAGTTTTTCAATTTTACAAACGGCGATTCACGACGTCGTGGCGCGCCATGAAATCCTGCGGACGACATTTCAACCTTTGCCGGCGCCCGTGCAAGTGATCGCCACCGGCGGCGCGCAATTCGACCGGCATCATGACTGGCGGAATTTTTCAGAAGCGCAACAAAGCGCCGCATTAACCGCGCTTTTTGAAGAGTTGAAAGCAGCGCCGTTTGATCTGAACAATGGGCCGTTGTTGCGTTTGGCCTCGGCCTCATCTTCGGCGACGCGGCATTGTTTGCTCGTTGCATTGCCGGCGCTTTGCGCGGATGCAATCGGGTTAAATAATCTAACGCAGGAAATTTCTCGCGCCTATCGCGCGCGCTTGTATAAGGAAGAATATTCCGGCGAAGTTGCGCAATATGCCGACATTGCGGAGTGGCAAAACGATTTGTTGGAAGGCGAAGCCGGAGAAGCCGGCCGCGCGTTTTGGCGCAAGCAAAACTTTTATCCGTTGCCGCCGGCGCAACTGCCGTTTGCGAAACCGGAAGCCGCCGAATCACGCTTCCAGCCGCAAGCATTTCGCGACACCATGCGCGCCGAGTTGGCCGAAAAAATTTTCACGCTGGCAAAACAGCGCAATACTTCCGTTGCAACGATTTTGCTGGCGGGCTTTAAAATTTTGCTTTGGCGCTTGACCGGCGGCGAGAGCGAGATCATCGTCGGCGCCGGCCATCACGGCCGCAAATATGACGAGCTGAAAGAGGCGCTGGGATTGTTCGCCAAATTTTTGCCGGTGCGCGTTGCTCTGCAATCGTCTGCGCGGTTTAATGAAATTTTGACGCAGCTTGCGCAGGCTTCGCAAGATGTCGATGCCTGGCAGGATTTTTTCAGTTGGGAAATGTTGAACGGCAAATTGGACGAGGCCGCGCCGTTCCTGCCGTTTTGTTTTGATTTTATTGAGTCGGG
>CAYZFF010000581.1:0-2722 GCA_964477305.1 uncultured Cytophagia bacterium | reverse complement strand
GAAAAGCTATGTTCGTTGGGCAAATTGATTGGCGTGGTGATGCTGATTTGTCGCGTCGCGCTGTTGGAACTAATCGAAGTCGCCGGCACGCCGTCAACTGTCACAATACCCGCCGCGATGTTCGCCGGAACAAAAGTATTATCGGGAAAAATAAAATTGATTATACCCGCGCCGGCCGAGAGCGCGCCGGTTTCCGATAGCGTCAATGGAATCGTGTACGTTGCATTCGCATTTACTTCATTCGACGCTACGGTAACATTGCCGATGCCAAGCCCGGTGTTGTTTGCCGTCTCGATCTGTGTGTACCAAATATCATCCGCCGTCGCGTTGTCGAGCGTGATCATCAAACCGGAAGCGGTGCCGATATTCGCCGCCGGCACGCTGAGATCGTCAAACGCCGAATTGGCCGCGAGAAACAACGGCGTGGCCGGGGCATTCTCCAAATCGCCTTCCTGCCCGATCAAACAAACCTTATATTCCGGCGCGGACGTGTTGAGATTGACGCCCATCGTATAAATCATCCCATTGTCAACATCAAGTGTCACGGCCGGAGATTTCCAATTGAGCGTCGCGGTCGCATTGACTTTGTACTTGAACCAGGTGCCGTTGCCGCCGCGTTTATAAAGAATGTTGCGCGCGTCGTTCGCGCTCGTGGCAATTGTACGCGTGAACAAATAAACGTTATCGTTTTGGTCCGCCGCCATACACAACGCATTATGCGCACGCTCGGTTCCGAAAAAAGTCAACCCGGCAGATTCATCGCTCCAATCCGCAGCAGCATCGCTGTCACGATGTTTGAGGAAACCAAACCGGCTCTGCGGTGAGGCATTATCCAATTCGCCATACGCCACGCCGACATAATTTTTTCCCAACGCCGTAAATGCGACTGCATCCGTCGTTGCGACGGCCGTGTTCAATCCGGATTTGATCGTCATTGGCGCCGACCATGTTGCGCCTCCGTCCGCAGAGTGTTTGGTTTGCAACGAGTCGTTGATGACACGAAAAAGCCACAGCGCGCCATTTTTCGCTTGCACCAGGTTAATTGGATTACTTACATCCGCACATGAAAAATCCGTCAACGTTTTCGGAAAACCGGTATCTTTATTCCACACGCCGGCGGTGTAGGAATAACGTCGAAAGTCAGAGGCCGTGGTGTTGGAGCCGATCAAATATAATTTATTCGCGCTCGCATTGAGCACGGCGTCCCATTGATAACTCGATCCTTTTTCGAGACTGGTGTTTTTCGCCCACGCGCTGCCGTTGAACTTCCAAATGTACCAGCGATTATCTGGCGTGTGAAACGCAATCGTCCACCATTGCTGGCCGTGATAAAACACTTTGCTCTGATTGGATTTTTTATAACCGGATTTGGTTGTGGTCGCGATGGCCTGTGCCGTTTCGGCGTTAATAGCGTAAAGCGGCGAAATGCCCCATGATTGCACATTGCTGCGCGCTTGCACCGAATATGAGCCGGCAATCGATGGATTGATGATACCCGCCCCGATTTTAAACACCACAGTAAAGTTTTCATTATTTGCCAGATTCACCGGCGCCGTCACGTAAATTTCGCGCAACGCCGGATTCGTGGTCACCTGTGTTGCCGGTGTGCCTTTGACCAAAACTTGATTCGCCGCGATACTGTTTGGAATTCCGGTTTCAGCGGAAAAGCGAAATGAGAGCAAACTACCGGCAGCAAGCTCGCCGTTGCTCGATAGGGTCAACGGCATCGTGTAACTCGCCGGCGCGCTCAAGAGACCCGGCGCCAAGGCAACTCCGTCAACGTGCAAACTTTCAGCAACGCGGTAACTATTTGAAGTGACCGGCGTCGTCTCCACGCTTGTCTTTGCCGTTAATGTATAGCTGCCAATCGCGGCGGGATTGCAGAGATACGGAATCAAAATATTTACGGCGGCGTTGTTGCTCAACGAAATGGCAGACGGCACCGTCAGCGTAATCGTCTTCGCGGTGTTGTCGCCGAAGGCGGTTGCTTCAACGCCGTTTACTGTCACGCTGCTCAAGGCGCCGTGCTCGATTGTCGTCGCGGCATTAAAATTAAGTGTTATCGTGCTGCTGCCGGAAAGCAGGCGGCCATGCGCGCCCAAAGTAAATTGCACCGTGTAAGTCGAGCACGCGCTCATCAAACTATTGGTGAGCGTTACCGTCGCTGGCGTGACTGTCGTCGTCGTCGGAACAATGTTGTATTTCGGCGAATTGACTTGTGTAGGCTGCTTGCTCGTCCAAACCGTGACGCGATAATTATCGCCGTCCGAAATTGTTGTCGGATTCAGCAAGCCGGCGCTCGAATTGAAGACGATAGAAAAATTTTGGTTATTCGCCAAATTCACCGGCGTAACGAGGCTCACCTGCCGTGTGCCGCTATTTGAAATGGCTGAAACGCACGGCGTGCCGTTCACGAGAATCGAACCCGGCGTGATATTATTCGGCACAAATGTATTCGCCGGAAAACGAAAATGAATCGTGCCGGTGCCCGCATTCAACGCGCCGCTACTCGAAAGCGTGAGCGGAATAGTGTAGGTGGCGTTCGCGTTCACCTGAGTTGCGGTGAGCGTCACGTTGCCAATCGTCAACGGGGTCGTGCTTCCAGTTGGCAGATGCCGAAACCAAATATCATTTGCCGTCGTGTTATCGCCGCATACCATCAAACCGCGAATCGGATCAACATTCATCGCCGGAGCGCTAAGGTTATCGAAATATGCACCGG
>CAYZFF010000580.1:0-2723 GCA_964477305.1 uncultured Cytophagia bacterium | reverse complement strand
TGACGTAGAACTTTAATCATTGGAGCACTTATGAAAACACGACTCAATTATGCCAAAACCGCAGCCGGCATCTACGATGCCATGGACGCCCTGGACCAGTATCTCAGCCAATGAGGGCTGGATGAATCTTTGTTGCATCTGATTCGACTCCGGGCCTCGCAGATCAACGGCTGCGCCTACTGTCTCGACAGGCATTAGAAAGATCTGCGCGCGCTCGGAGAGAAAGAGCAGCGGCTGTACTCATTGGACGCTTGGCGCGAATGCCCGTACTACAGCGAGCGCGAACGCGCGGCGTTGGCGTGGACCGAGGCTGTGACGCTGATTACCAACGGCCACGTGCCCGAGGCAATCTATGAAGAAGTGCGCCCGCATTTCAGCGAGAAAGAATTGTCCGACTTGACTCTCGCGGTGGCGACCATTAACGCCTGGAATCGCCTGTCGATTGCGGCACGGCTCGTCCCCGGCAACTATCAGCCGGCCAAGCATACGAAGTGAAAGTAGCCAAGTCACTTCCCGCGCTTCGCATCCAAACTCCATGGGCCCGGCCCCGCGGCTGAAAAATAAAGCCAAACAAAGCAATAGAGCGCAGCGTTGACGCCATTGTTCACGATGGGCCAGAAACTTTGTGGGGCATGGAACTGGAAATACGCCACCGCCATTTCACCGGCCAAAATAAATGCAACAGGGCGAGTGAAGAGGCCGACGAGCAGCAACGCCCCGCCGAACGTTTCGAGAATGCCGCCGAACCCGACTTGCGAAATGAGTTGTGCCGTGTTGCCATCCGGCGGCATTCCGATTGGAAAGGCAAAGAGTTTCATTGTGCCGGGCAATATAAACATAAACGCGGCCACAATGCGAAGCATGCTCAGCAGTTGCGGAGCCCAACTGGTCCATTTGGTGATAAGGTTTGGTGCAGTCATGACGAACCTCTGTTTAATTGCTTTCAGGATTGCTGAAAGATACCAAATATGTTTCCTGCCGGGTCGCTAAATCTCGCGGTGATTTCTGGTGCATCCATGCCGATGGGCTGCACGATCTTGCCACCATGCGCAACAATTGCTTCGATGGTTGCGGCAATGTCAGCAACCATGATGTAAATCAACAGGCCAGGCTCTGTTGCCGCTTTTCGCCCGGTGACCCATGTGCCGCTCACTTCATTCACGGTGTCATCAAAGGCGAGATGGCCGTCGCCGCGCTGTCTGATCTGCCACTGGAAAACCTCGTTATAAAAAACCGCTGAGCGATCGATGTCGATAGCCGGAATTTCGAGATAGCACACCTTGCCGTTTCCAAGAGTTGGACGCTTGTTATTTTCCATCGCTGTTTCGATTTAAGTTTTTGCCATAAGCTTTCAAACAAGCGCAACCCGTACGGCAATAACGCTGCAATCCATAGGGTTGCGCTTGTTGAAAGTACTGCCCGGCTACTTTTGCTCGTATGCCTGCTTCAAAGTTTTAATGTCGATTTTATCCATTTGCAGCATGGCTTGCATGACTCTTTGCGCCTTCACAGCATCTTTGTCACGCAGCAATTTGTCGAGGATGGTCGGAACGACTTGCCACGACAAGCCAAATTTATCTTTGAGCCAGCCGCATCTGCTTTTTTCACCGCCGGCAGAAAGCTTCTCCCAAAAATAATCGACTTCCTCCTGTGTCTCGCAGTTCACCACGAACGATACGGCTTCCGTAAATTTGAATCGCGGCCCGCCGTTCAATGCGACAAATTCCTGCCCAGCGATCTGGAATGTTGCAATCATCACCGCCCCTTTTGGCCCGGGCCCGGCGTCTCCATATCGATCAACGCTCACGATCTTTGAGTTTTTAAAAATTGAGACATAAAAGTTCGCCGCCTCTTCGGCTTGGTGATCGAACCATAAGAATGGGGTGAGCTTTTGCATGAAGTTTAATCCTTTCCAGATTAAGCTGGTTTGATGGTTTTGCGCCGTTCATACAGCTTCGCGCCAAGCCATGCAATCGGCAACGAAATCGCCGCCAGCGTCCACGCGTACCAACCGGGTCCTAAATCTGCCGCCACGATGGCGCCCATTGAGCTTAAGACGAGGCCAATCAGGCCAAGTATCAACGCGTGCTTCAGCGGATGGCGCGGGGCGAGTTTTGCCGTGAGATAACATCCGACCAAACTAAAAACGGCGCGATAGCCGATGACCAGTAGAATAAGCCCGGTTCCTACAAAGAGATGGCCGTGGGGCAGTACCCCCGCGCCTTCGAGAATAGCATCCGTTCCGGTATGCGTAATGACAATGAAGACAAATCCAGCGAGGACAGCGCCGATACTTTTGAGCATTGTTTTGTTCATAGTTGATTCTCCATATATACACTCTCTACTTTTCCGCCAGTTCTTTGAGTTTTTGCAGCGCTTTCGGCCACATATCCTTGAACATCTCCTCAAAATCGCCGCCGGAGGAGTCCATATCCACCAGCACCTCGGTTTTACCGTTTTTCTCTGTGAAGGTATAATTTTCATGCACGCCGGCCCATGCTTTCACCGCCTCGCTGGTCGTGTCTTCCTTGCCATCCTGCACCATGCCGAGATGCTCGATCGAGATGTATTCGTGCAAGCGGTTCTCTTTGATGCGGCTCACCATGCCTCCCATCTTGCCTGTCGTTGGGTCGGGCCCGAGGAAAAGGATTTTGCTCCCTTTGCTCCAATCGCCGACATAGTGCGAACCGGGCGTAAAAGCCTCCGTCCATACGCGATAGGTC
>CAYZFF010000579.1:0-2728 GCA_964477305.1 uncultured Cytophagia bacterium | reverse complement strand
GGCGCTGGGCGCCACCACCGCGAGCCTGGCGCATGAAATTCGCACGCCGCTGATCGCCATCACCCGCCATATCAAAGAATGGATGAAACAGTCCGCCTCACCGGAAATCGGGGACAAGCTGCTCGGCGAAGTCGGCCAATTGAACGATCTGATCAATCAGCTTCTGGAGTTCTCGAAGAAAAGTAAAATAACGCGCACCCGCGCCGATGTCAACGAGCTTTTGCGCGAAACCTTGTCTTTGCTGACGGATCAGCTTAAAGAGCGGCGGATCAACCTCCACTCCAATTTTCAGGAACTGCCGTTGATTGCGGTTGATAAAAATCTGCTGCCGGGCGTTTTCCGCAATTTGATTCTCAACGCCGTGCAGGCAATGCCGGAAAACGGCGAGTTGCGTTTACAGACCCAGTTTTTGTCGAGATTATCCGATTCCTCCGGGCCGGCGGCGTCAATTTCCTCCACGGCAGCCCCGTCAACTTTGACGGCGGGCCGGTTGCAAAAAATATGGCGGCGATTCAAAAAAATTTTTCTGGTGGAAACCGTGGAACGTGCGCGCCGTATGCTGCTGGCCAAATTGCCGCCCGATAAGCAGGCAGTGATGGTTACGATTCAAGACAATGGCTGCGGTATTTCGCCGGACGTCATGGAGCGCTTATTTTTGCCTTTTGTGACGACGAAAAAAGACGGCACCGGGCTGGGGCTGGCATGGTCCCATAAAATCATTCAGGAGCATCAAGGCACGATTACGGTGGCGAGCACAGAGGGCTTTGGCACGACTTTCACCATTTTGCTGCCGGTGTAACAAGAGACTGAAAACGTCGTCATCGCGAGGAGCCCCGCGCTTTATGCGGGACGACGAAGCGATCTGTATATTTCAAGAGATTGCTTCGTCCCGCTGGAAAGCGCGGGACTCGCAATGACAAGTGTGGAATTTTTCAGCAATCGACAAAAGACTTTTGGGGGGTTGCGATTGCGCCCGCCGAAACTCTCTTTTCGGCGCAAAATCAGGCAGGACTAAAACCATGAAACCCACCATTTTAATCGTTGACGACCATGCCAGCCTGCGCGAAACTTTTGTGAGCGCTTTGCAGGGCACGTATCACGTTCGACAGGCAGCAACCGTCGCAGAAGCCAAAGCGCAGCTTGCAGACGGCGAGGTCGATTTGGCGCTGCTGGATTTGAATTTGCACCCGCGCAGTCACGATCATGGCGGCTTTGAAATTCTCCAATGGATTCGCCGCGAGTTGGTGCGGCCCGTCGGCGTCATTCTATGCACCGTCGAAAAAAAGATAGAAGTCGTGGTCGAAGCGATGAAACTCGGCGCCGACGATTATCTCGCTAAAGACTGCGAGAATGAAGAGTTGATCTTCAAAGTGCGCAACGCTCTCGAAAAAGTCAGCCTGCAACGCGAACGTTTTGTGGCCGAACATCACGACGAGAACGAGCCGGATTTGATCATTGGCGAATCGCCGGAAATTAAAAAAATTTTGAAACAGGTGGAGCGCCTCGCCGATAAAGACGATGCGGTTTTGATTCTCGGCGAAGCCGGCACCGGCAAAGAGCTGATCGCGCGCCGGTTGCACGAACTGAGTTGGCGCAAAAAAAGCCGTCACCCGTTTATCGCGTTGAATTGCGGCGCCATTGCGCCCGGGCTGGCCGAAAGCACGCTCTTTGGCCACGAGCGCGGCGCGTTCACCGGCGCCAATCAACGGCAGCTCGGTAAAATGGAAGTGGCGGCGCAAGGCACGCTGTTTTTGGATGAGGTGGATTGCCTGCCGCTCGACCAACAAACGAGATTTTTGCGGGCGCTCGAAGTTAAAACGTTTGAGCGCCTCGGCAGCAGCCAGCCACTGCGGCTGCGGGCGCGCGTGGTCGCCGCCGCGAAGAACGATTTGCCCGAGGCCGTGGCCGCGGGCAAATTCCGCCAAGATTTATTTTCTCGCCTCAATGTGATTAACTTGACCCTGCCGCCGTTGCGCCAGCGCGCGGAAGATATCAGGCGGCTGGCAAAATATTTTTGTGATCGGTTTGGCCGCAAGAACGGTTTGGAAATAGAAGCGATCGACGAAGCCGTGATGGCGACGCTGCAGGCCTATCGCTGGCCGGGCAATGTGCGCGACCTGCGGAATGAGTTTGAACGCATTTTAGCCCTGACCGAGCCGGGGACGCGCGTCATCACGCGTGAAATGCTCTCCGCAGAAATTCTGCAGGCCGTCGGCATCGTGCCGTCAAGGCTATTGCGCCAGGAAAATAAAATGCTCACGTTGCGGCAGGCGCGGGTTTTTCTGGAGCAGCAACTGGTGGATGAAGCCTTGCAAAAAACCGGCAAGAATATCACCCGGGCTGCAAAATTATTGGGCGTGACACGACGCGGGTTACAAAAAATTATGGAACGCCACGACCGCGCTTTTGATGCGGACGCCGAATAAAACGCGAACGTTGGTTCGCAGCAGGAACATTTGTTCGCAGGCCGTTACGAGCCTACTGGCCATTTTTTCTTCTTTGCGGTGAAAAAAAATTCACAGCTCCTCTTTCCGGCTTTCCCGCCGTCCATTGTCTTCTTTAATAAACAAGCCTTTGCAAGATAAGATTTTTCGATGTTGCAGCTTCGTCCGTGGTCTGCTGTTTGCTTGTTTAATTGGCAAAACATAAAACTGGGAGGGTCAAATGTTTTATGAATTAGGTGTGTTATTCAAAACGGATAATCTGAGCGAAGCAGATTATCAACGTC
>CAYZFF010000578.1:0-2730 GCA_964477305.1 uncultured Cytophagia bacterium | reverse complement strand
GCCATTGCCGCTGCTGATTTCTTCGCGGCGCGCGGTTTTTAAAACATCGGTTAAAAATTTTCCGGTGTACGACTCTGGCGCTTTCGCCACTTCCTCCGGTGTGCCGGTCGCAATGATTCTGCCGCCGGCATCGCCGCCTTCGGGGCCGAGGTCAATGAGATAGTCCGCGGTTTTGATCACATCGAGATTGTGCTCGATCACGATGACGGTGTTGCCCATATCCACGAGGCGATTGAGCACGCCGAGCAACATCCGCACGTCTTCAAAGTGCAAGCCCGTGGTCGGCTCATCGAGAATATAAACGGTACGACCGGTGGCCACACGCGACAACTCGGTGCCAAGTTTAACGCGCTGCGCCTCGCCGCCGGAAAGTGTCGTCGCCTGTTGGCCGAGATGAATGTAGCTGAGTCCGACGTCGAACAGCGTTTGCAGCTTGCGTTTCAGCGGCGGCACGTGTTGAAAAAATTCCAGCGCCTCGCTCACCGTCATGTCTAAAACTTCGGCAATCGACTTACCTTTATATTTCACTTCGAGCGTCTCGCGGTTGTAACGCTTGCCTTTGCATACTTCGCAGGTCACATAAACATCCGGCAAAAAATGCATTTCAATTTTGATGATGCCATCGCCCTGACAGGCCTCGCAGCGCCCGCCCTTCACATTGAAACTGAAACGGCCTGGCTTGTAGCCGCGAATTTTTGCCTCCTGCGTTTGCGTGAACATATCGCGAATCAACGTGAACAGGCCGGTGTAAGTCGCGGGATTGCTGCGCGGCGTGCGGCCAATCGGCGATTGGTCGATGTCGATGACTTTGTCGAGATGCTGCAAGCCGAGCAATTTTTTAAACGCCAGCGGCTGGTCTTTGGCGCTGTTGATTTCACGCGCCAGCACGCGATACAGGGTTTCATTAATCAATGTCGATTTACCGGAGCCGGAAACGCCGGTGATGACATTAAAAACGCCGAGCGGAATTTTGACGCTCACTTCTTTGAGATTGTTGCCGCGCGCGCCAATCAGTTCGAGATTTGTTCCATTTCCTGTTCGGCGTTTGATCGGCACAGGAATATATTTTCGCCCCGAGAGATACGCACCAGTCAATGACTTTTCATTTTTTGCAACTTCTTGCGGCGTACCCGCAGCAACAATGTGCCCGCCCTCAACTCCAGCCGCCGGGCCGAGATCGATCACCCAGTCCGCCATCTCGATTGTCTCGTGATCATGCTCGACCACGACCACGGTGTTGCCGAGATTCCGCAACCGCACCAACGTATCGATGAGCTTGCGATTGTCGCGCTGATGCAAGCCGATCGACGGTTCGTCTAAAATATAAAGCACGCCGACGAGTTGCGAGCCGATCTGCGTCGCCAGCCGGATGCGCTGCGCTTCGCCGCCGGAGAGCGTACCGGCGTTGCGGTCGAGCGTGAGATAATCCAAGCCGACATTCACCAGAAAACCAAGACGCTCGCGGACTTCTTTCATGATTTGATGCGCAATCGTTTTCTCGCGCGCCGTCAAATCGAGATTTTGAAAAAACGCCAGCGCCGCTTTCACTGACATACAGGTGGCATCATGAATATTTTTGTCGCGCACTTTCACCGCTAAAATTTCCGGACGCAAGCGCGCGCCGTTGCAGGTGGGACACGGTTTGATGTTCATGAAGCTTTCGATCCAGGTGCGAATATATGACGAGTCGGTTTGTTTGTAACGGCGCATGAGATTGTTGACGACGCCCTCGTATTTGCTCATGAACTGCGCCTGCATTTTGCCGTCGCCGCGATTGTAGGCAAATTTAAACTCGCGATCGCCGGAGCCTTGCAGCACCACTTTTTTTTGTTCTTTGGTGAGTTTCTCCCACGGCGTGTCCAGCGAAAACCCATACTCTTTGGCGATGGTTTTAAGCTGGCCGTAATACCAACCATCGACATTGTTCTCACCCCAGGTTTCAATCGCGCCCTCGCTGATCGAAAGTTTCGGATCGGGCACCACGAGATCGGGATCGACTTCGAGCGTCGTGCCAAGGCCGTTACATGCCTGGCACGCGCCGTACGGCGAGTTGAACGAGAACATGCGCGGCGCGAGTTCTTCCACCGAAATGCCGCAATCGATACAGGCGAAATGTTCGGAGAATAGAATTTCTTTTTGACCGATAACATCAACCACCACGAGACCGTTGGCGAGATGCAGCGCGGTTTCGAGCGAGTCGGTCAGGCGCGTCTTAATGCCCTCTTCACGCACGAGTCGATCCACGACGATTTCAATATTGTGCTTTTTATTTTTATCGAGCTTGATTTCGCTGGCGACTTCTTTCACTTCGCCATCGACGCGAATGCGCACATAACCATCGCGGCGCGCGCTATCAAAAACTTCGCGATACTCGCCTTTGCGGCCGCGCACTACCGGTGATAAAATTTGAAATTTAGTGCCCGCCGGCAATTCCAAAATCGCATCGACCATTTGCTGCACGGTTTGGCGCTCGATTTTTTTGCCGCAATTGTAGCAATGCGGCACGCCAATGCGCGCAAACAACAAACGCAGATAATCATAAATCTCCGTCACCGTGCCGACGGTCGAACGTGGATTGCGGCTGCTGGTCTTCTGCTCAATCGAAATCGCCGGCGACAGGCCTTCGATATAATCGACGTCCGGTTTTTCCATTAAACCGAGAAATTGCCGCGCGTACGCCGAGAGTGATTCGACATAACGGCGCTGGCCCTCGGCATAAATTGTGTCAAA
>CAYZFF010000577.1:0-2731 GCA_964477305.1 uncultured Cytophagia bacterium | reverse complement strand
ACTTCCTGAAAAAATTCTTGATTTTTGCGGTTGAACTGTTTAGATTAAAAAGTTGTATTAATTCCTATCCGACCGAATTTTGGAGGTTTTAAGATGGCAAAACCGTTGTTGGCGTCGCTCTGCCTGCTCTTTTTAATCGCAGGCGGCTGCGGAAAAAAAATGAGCGAAGAGCAGCTTTTTGCTGCCGCCCAGCAATTTGAAGTGAAAGAAGATATTGACGGCGCTTTGAAAACGTATGAAGAGTTGAGTGAGCGCTTCCCCGCCAGTCCGCACGCGGACTCGGTCTTGCAGAAGCTGGGGATGATTTATCTCAACAAAAAGGCGCAGTTCGATAAAGCCGTGACGACTTACGAGCGCCTGGTGGAAAAATTTCCCCAGAGCAAATATCAAGCGCAATCGATGTTTATGATTGGTTACATTTATGCCAATCATATTAAAAATTTCGAGAAAGCCAAGGCGACGTACGAGCAGTTTATGGCGAAATATCCCGAGCACGAATTAACCGCTTCGGTGCAGTGGGAATTGGAGCACCTCGGCAAGGATATCAGCGAAATTGATATTTTTGATGGCGCCTCCGAGGCCGCCGGCAAAGCCAACGAAGCCACGGGATCAAGTACGAAGCCATAAAACCTTTTTCATCATTCGTCGTCTTATTCAAAGAGCCGGATGACCTTTTTTCGGCAGGTTGCCGTACGCAGATCGCTGCGGTTTAAAACAGCGCCTGCCAATGCCGAAAGATTGCCATTACGGCTTTTTTGCGTTTACGTGAATAAAGCCGTTATCAAATCAAACCGCCGATGTTAATTGTGTTAAGAAAATATCGCCGTTTTAGTTTTTACACGATAGTTCTGCTCCTGCTTGGCGCAATAAAGATTCCCTCTGATTTACGCGCGCAACCCCGGAGCGATTCATTGCGGGCGCCGGTTCTGGTTTCCATGAGCGCAACTGCGGCGTTAGAAGAAGTGCCATTGAATCGTTTCGCCGCTTATACCATTAAACTCAAGTGGCAGGGCCGGCTTTCCGATATTGAATTTAACCCACCCGATTTACCGCCGCTTGCCAATTTTAAAATTGCCGGTTCCTCCTCATCGAATTGGGTCGGCGTGGAAAACGGGCAACCGACCTCAATTAAAACTTTTGAATATTCGCTGCGCCCCGAGGCGTTGGGAATGGGTTACGTTGACGCGATGCGGGTGAGTTATTTCGACAAATCCACTGGCGAGCAACATAGTTTGTATACCAGCCGGGTCGGCATCAAAGTCGTTGATCCGCTGGCCGAGCCGGATGAAGCGCCGTTGGGGTTCATCGTGACCATCGGCCTGTTGCTCTGCGCCGGTTTGGCGATTTTGGTTTTTCAAAGGGAAGCGCGGGCCAAAAAGAAAGAGGCTGCACGGCTCGCGGCGCTGGCGGCCAAACCCTTAGAAGAAGAATTTCTCGAAGAGTTAAAAAGTACGGTTAATATCAATACGACGGAATTAAAAGAAGCGTTTGCGTCTTTGTCAAAATTGTTGCGGCGCTATCTCCACCGGCGTTACGAGATTCCAGCGCCGGGCGTTGCAACGCAGGAAGTGGTGGCAGCTTTGCGCAACTTGACGGCGGAGGAGCAGACGACGCATATTGAAGAAATTTTACAAACCTGTGATCTGTTCAAATTTTCCGGAGAAGCCGGCGAACCGGCGCGCTTGGCGCGGGTTTATGCGCTCACGGAAAATTTTTTGCAATCGAATCTGAATCGGAGGAATGATGCACGTTGACATTCAAGCTCTCAACGAAAAAATCCGGCGCGAAAGCGCGTTTGTGGAACGGTTGAATCGCGAAGTTTCCAAAGTCATCGTTGGGCAAAAATATATGATCGAGCGGCTGATGGTCGGCCTGCTCGGCAACGGCCATGTGTTGCTGGAAGGCGTGCCGGGTCTCGCGAAAACCCTCGCGGTGAAAACACTGTCGGCGGCGATTCAAACGAAGTTTCAACGCATTCAATTTACCCCGGATTTGTTGCCGGCGGATTTGATCGGTACCTTGATATACGACCAACGTAATAGCCAGTTTACCACGAAAAAGGGGCCGATCTTCTCGAACTTGATTTTGGCGGACGAAATTAACCGTTCGCCGGCCAAGGTGCAGTCCGCGTTGCTCGAAGCCATGATGGAACGGCAGGTGACGATTGGCGAGAATACGTTCAAACTCGACGATCCGTTTCTCGTGCTCGCCACGCAAAACCCGATTGAGCAGGAAGGCACATATCCCTTGCCGGAAGCGCAGGTTGACCGCTTCATGTTGAAGCTGTCGGTGGGCTATCCCAATAAAGATGAAGAGCTGGAAATCATGCGTCGCATGACGCGCGGCCATCTTGAGACTATTCGTCCCGTGGTGACGCCGGCGGATATCGTCAACGCGCGCAACGTGGTTTCCGAAGTTTATATGGATGAAAAAATCGAGCGCTACATCGTCGATATCGTCTTTGCCACGCGCGAGCCGAAGAAATATCGCCTCGATGAATTGGAAGATTTAATTTCCTACGGCGCCAGTCCGCGCGCGAGCATTTTTCTGGCGCAAGCAGCGAAGGCGCATGCGTTTCTGCGCGGCCGCGGTTACGTCACGCCGGAAGACGTGCGCGCCATCGGCCTCGATGTTTTGCGGCACCGTATCATTATTACCTATGAAGCCGAAGCCGAAGAGAAAACCTCGGAATATGTCGTTGGGCAGGTGTTAAGCCGGATTGAAGTGCCGT
>CAYZFF010000576.1:0-2736 GCA_964477305.1 uncultured Cytophagia bacterium | reverse complement strand
GTTATTGTGGCGTGACAAATTTTAGTTTATCACAATTTCACGATTTCTATCAGAAAAGCCATGCGTGTGTGGTACAAGACGCGGAAGGATAAAATTGCCCCACATAGTTTTTAATAGACCCATAACAACAAAACTAAAGTTACCACCAAACTGATAAGTGAGCCAAAGATGAAGAAAACGGCCAGCACGGCATAGCCGATCGCGGCCCAATCGCCGCGCTTACTGCGCGCCATAATGCCGAATGCCGCACCAATAACAAACATGAGCAATGGCGACAAGTAGCCAATAAACGTATTGTCTTGATGATGCCGTGCAATAAAATATACATACAGAAAAGTCAGGCCGGCAGCAATCAAACCGACGATCGTGAACATCACCAGCAAACTGGTGTTCGAGCCTTTGGCGTAATGTTGCAGCGATTGGCGAAAATCGTTTAACATATCATTTCTTCTTATCGGTTTGAAATGGAGCATTAGAAAAAACCCCGTTAACGACATGCTCCGCGTTTGCAATGTGAATTTATCGCCGAGCGCTTTAATGCTATCGTACAAACACCGGTTGTACCCACGCCACGCCGCCACCGGAATCATAAACTTTGGCGCGCACGTAGGCTTCACCCCCTTCCAGCCGGTAAATAGCGGGATTGGTTTCAACTTGTGCTAAAATTTTTCCCTTGCTGCCGATGAATTCCGTGCGAAATTTAAAATCGCCGTGCGGGGCAATCCGAATTTCAAGACTGTCCGCTTTGACAATAATATCGCTCAATTCAACGCCGGTGCTCGCGTAAAACAAGCCATTATCCAAATTCTCAACGAGTTCGCGCGCCGCTAAATTTCTGGCGCGCACCACCACCCAGCCGCGGCCGGGGTTGGAACGGGCCGGTGCAAACTCACCCTGGAAGTGATGGGCATCATCAACCGCGATGCCGTAAATCTTTTTGCCGTTGGTGAGCAAGTGATCCCACACTTGTTCCATGCTTGGCCAGCCTTCGCCGCCGAAATTATTCACCAGCGGGTGGCCGTTGAAAATTTCGAGCAATTGATCGTTGTTAATTTGCAGCAGCTCATTTTGCGAAAAGGCCCAGCGAAAATTTGGATGGTTGATGTGCGGCACGCCCTTTACCGCACGAATCGCGTCGACATTTTTTTGGATCGTGCCGACGAGTGAGGAATCGACAATCGGGTTGAGCAGTTGGGGAAGATTTAAACCGTTGATGTGCACCGGCTTTTTGTGAAAACTGGTTGTGACTTCTTCACCGGGAATTAGCAGGAAGGACGAATCAACGAGGGTTGATAAATTCGCGGGATCGGTAAAAACATTGTGATCTGACAGCACCAGGAAACGATAACCGTGTTCTTTGTACCAGCGCGCCACCACCTCCGGTGGCGAATCACCGTCGCTCCTCGTTGTGTGCGTGTGCGTGTTGCCTTTGAACCAACCCATGCCGTCCGTCTTGGAGATTTCGAACTCGTGGCGGTTTCCGCAGGCCATAAGGCTGAATATCGCAACGCTGCAAATGAAACAAGGGAAAAACTTTCTGCTCAATTCGCCTCCGCGTTTTAATTTAACGATTCCAACTAAAAATTTTTCGCAGACCAACGAACCGTCTGCGCTACGAATAGCACAATAAAACATTTGCAAAACGCAAAGTCAACGATTATTTTAGAGTACCAGTCAGGTTTCAGTCAATGACCATCCGGCGGTCGATTGTTTTACACTGCATTGAGACTCTTGGTGCTTCACCACAATGCAAAAAACAGAGGCTAAATAATCATGGCAAGATTATTTCTCCCCCAATACTGGTGGCTTGGTATCTTCATCACGCTTGGTTTGGTGATGGTGGGATTTTCAGATGAGACAACCGAACCTTATATCATCGTCCTCGGTATCGCACAAGATGGCGGCGCGCCGCAGGCCGGCTGCGAGAAAACGTGTTGCCGCAACCGTTGGGAAAATCCCGTGCTGCAACATTGCGTCTCCTCTCTTGCGATCATTGATCCGCTTTCTTCCGAGCGCTGGCTCATTGACGCAACGCCGGATTTCAAAGCACAACTGCGCCTGTTGGATGAAATTTCGCCGGCGGCGAATCTATCGGGAATTTTACTTACTCACGGGCACATCGGCCATTACACCGGCTTGATGCAGCTTGGCCGCGAAGTGATGGGCGCCCGCGAAGTTCCCGTGTTTGCGATGCCGCGTATGCAAACCTTTCTTCGTTCCAACGGGCCGTGGAACCAACTGGTGCGGCTCAAGAACATCGTGCTGCAACCGCTGAAAAATGACTCCACCATCACATTGAATCAAAGAATTCACGTGACGCCGTTTCTCGTGCCGCATCGGGATGAATATACCGAGACTGTCGGCTTTCGCATCACCGGGCCGAATAAATCCGTGCTTTTTATTCCGGATATTGATAAGTGGGAAAAATGGGAGCGGCGCATTGAAGACATGGTCGTGGGCGTCGAGGTCGCCTATGTGGACGGCACGTTTTACGCCGACGGCGAAATTCCCGGACGGAGCATGAAAGAAATTCCGCATCCGTTTGTTGTGGAAACAATGCAACGGCTGGCTTCATTGCCGGCATTTGAAAAGAATAAGGTACGCTTTATTCATCTCAATCATACCAATCCTGCGTTACAGCTCGAGGGCGAGGCAAAACAGGCCATTAAAAGGGCTGGTTTTCATATTGCCATAGAAAGAGAACGTGTCGGATTATAAAGCGTGAATTCTATTTTT
>CAYZFF010000575.1:0-2743 GCA_964477305.1 uncultured Cytophagia bacterium | reverse complement strand
TTACACGTCAAAAATCACTTGCGCTTCCCACCCGGTGGACGTTTCCCGCACATAAAGTTCGTGGTACGTCACGGCTTTGATTTCGGTTTGAATGACATGGCGCGCCGGATCGATTTTTTCGCCACGCACGGTGGCGCGCACGGCGGTCGGCGATATTTCGGCAATCTTAAATTCGGCATACAACTCCAATTGAGTGAGACAATAAAAATTCAATTCCGCCAGCCACGCCACGAATAAGGCTTCGACATCATCGGCTGCAACTTCGATTTCCCGTTCGAGCCGAAGCTCAACAGAATCCAACTTGATCATCGCATCAAATAAAGCTTGCCCCGCGACCGCGAAGAGTTCCGCGAGGGTCGGAGCAAAAAGCCGATAACCGACATCGGCGGTATGATCAATGGGCGCAAAAAAAGATTCTGGCATCATTAAATAGGCTGCAACGAAAAGGGAACCGCAACAAAAGAAATACTCACTACAAATCGACTTGCTCCAGTTGCTGCAACACGCGTTCGCGAATTTGTTGGGGCGCCGGCTTGTTGTAAACCAGCTTGCCGTTATCGATGATCGGCACCAGCAGGGATTCTAATTGGCCGCCGCAGGCGCATTTCTCCAATTTAAAAACCGAGGGCACGATGCGGCGCGCCCCGCAGCTTTGACAGCGCAATAAATCTTTGCGTCCGGATTTTTTACCGCGCTTGGCAATCGCCTTGCCATTAATTTCCACCAAATCCATGGAAAAATCCAAAACCGCGGCATTGGAAATGGCGGTGCCAACGCCGTACGCATCCGCAACGGCGTTGTATTGTTGAATCTTTTGCTCATCAATGCCGCCGGAAAGAAAAATCTTCACGTGTTTAAAACCGCGCAAATCCAACTCCCAGCGAATTTCACCGGCGAGGCTCGCAAAGTTGCCGCGGCGGTTGCTTGGCGTATCGAGCCGAATTCCGGCGAGTTTTTCGCGCATGGCTTCGGCCACGCGCAGCGCTTCAAATTTTTCATCGCTAAACGTGTCGATTAACGCGACGCGCGGAATTTTCGCCTCGATCACCTCATCAAACGCACGAATCGCCTCCAGCGTGTCGCCGAGAATTAAAATCAACGCATGCGGCATGGTTCCGGAGGGCGCAATGCCGAGCAATTCCGCCGCGGCAATCGAGGCAACGCCGTCACAGCCGCCGAGATAAGCCGAGCGTTCGATCATCGGCGCGATGGCCGGATGCATGCGGCGCGCGCCAAAACTGATGATTGGGCGACCGGCAGCGGCTTTTTTACAGCGGGCCGCGCGCGTTGCGACGCCGGAAGCTTGGCAGAGAAAACCCAAAATCGCGGTCTCAAACAAAGCAAAATCAAAATAATCGCCTTCGATTTCCAACACCGGTTCTTCTTCATGAAACAACGCGCCTTCCGGCAGTCCGCGCACGGTGACCGGCATTTTTTCAAAAATGGCCAGCGCTTCTTCAAGCCCGGTGAAGAGGCCCCATTTGTAATCGTCGGCAAATTTTTTCAAAACAAATTCGGCGACCACGCGCGCGTGTTTGCCTTGCGCGTCGAGAATTTGCTTGGTGCGCTCAAAATAAACGTCGGTAACTTTGCCGGCCAAAATATCCTCGGGCAAAGCAGTGTGAAGAGAATTCTTTCTGGTTGCGCTCACTACTTTTTGCTCCCTCTGAGGTGTTTGCGATTAAAAATATGTTGCGGGGCAATTCAGGCGCTTCGCCAACCGCATGTTTTCTCTGGAAAATATAACAAAAAAAACGGCGACATACAAGGAGAAAGCCAAGCGAATGGCTTGTGCGAATCCGGCATTTCAAAAACAACTGCAAGCCTAAATTAAAATTTAGGCTTGCAGTAATGTGACAAAAAGATTATATTTGGGTACATTTGATAGAAAGGTATCTCATGACGCAGGGGCCGTTCAAACCGATTTATCCAAATCCTTACATCGTCGGCAATCCGATTCGCAGCCGTGATATGTTTTTTGGCCGCGTGGATGAGTTCCGGCATATTGCCCAAGCCCTGGACAATGGGAAAAAAACTGCGCTGATCGTGCTATTTGGCGAGCGGCGCAGCGGCAAGTCTTCTATATTATATCAAATTCAAAACGGCCAGCTTGGCCAAACCTTCCTGCCAATTTTTGTTGACATGCAAATCATGGCCGGAATTGGGAATGAAGCGGAATTTTTTGGGCGCATCATCACGGATACCGGCAAAATGCTGGGGAAAACCGGGCCGGAAGTTACACCTTATATTTTACAACCCGACGACTCTAATCCCGCCGAGAGCTTCCGCCAATATTTGCAGGCGCTGCAAACCTCTTTTCCCGGGCGCGCCCCGCTGGTGTTGATTGATGAGTATGAAATTCTCGAAAACAAAATTACCGAAGGCTGCTTGTCGCGCCATGTGCTGACGTTTTTTGGCGGCTTGTTGGAAAGCGAGCAAGTGTCGTTTGTGTTTACCGGCTCGAAAAGACTGGAGTCGCACAACGCCGAGTTGTGGGGCAGCGAGCTATTGCAGAAAGCCACTTCGCGCAAAATCAGCTTTCTGACCCGCGATGATACGGCGCGTCTTGTCACCCAGCCGTTGGGAAACCAGGTCACGTTTACTCCGGAAGTGCTTGAGCAAATTTATGCGCTCACCGCCGGCCAACCGTTTTATACGCAACTGATCTGCCAGAATCTCGTGTATCATTTAAACGAAGTGAAAAAAAATTTCGTCGAGCGCCAGGATTTGGAAACGGTGGTGA
>CAYZFF010000574.1:0-2748 GCA_964477305.1 uncultured Cytophagia bacterium | reverse complement strand
ACTAAGCGGATCAATTGAGCTTATAATTTCGTGGATTCCAACCGAAAGTGAACCAATGCAATTGCCAACTTTAATTCAAACCGTCGCCGAGCTTGACGAAATCTTGTCGCGGCCAACGGCAGCAGTAGTTGAATCAATCAAAAATCTTGATGGCGATATTTTGTTGCTCGGCGCGGGAGGAAAAATGGGGCCGTCGCTGGCGGAACTCGCGCAGCGCGCCGTAACAGCGGCGGGAAGCAAAAAGAAAATCATCGCCGTATCCCGCTTCTCGAATCACGCCGAGCGTGAACGTTTGCAGTCGATTGGCATTGAGACGATTGCCTGCAATTTGCTCGATACGAATGAACTACAAAGTTTACCGGAAACGAAAAATGTCATTTACATGGCGGGAATGAAATTCGGCGCGACCGGCAAAGCCGCGGAGACATGGGCCACGAATACATTTTTGCCGGGAATCGCGGCGCAAAAATTTAAAAACTCACGTATCGTGCTTTTTTCCACTGGTAATGTTTATCCACTGACACCGATAAAGTTTGGCGGCAGCACGGAAGATGACCCCACCAATCCGATCGGCGAATACGCGCAATCCGCGCTGGGGCGCGAGAGAATTTTTGAGTATTTCAGCCGCGTGCTGCAAATTCCCGGCGCCGTCATTCGGCTGAATTATGCGATTGATTTGCGTTATGGAATTTTGCTGGATGTCGCGCAGAAAGTTTTTCAGCGCCGGCCCATTGATTTGGCGATGGGACAGGTGAATGTGATCTGGCAGGGCGATGCCAACGCCGCGGTGTTGCGCGCCTTCGAAATTTGTCAAACCCCGCCGGCGATTTTGAATGTCACCGGTCCAGAAACTGTATCAATTCGACAACTCGCAAAAAAAATGGGCGCAATTTTTCAAATCGAACCGATCTTTGAGAATGTCGAGGCGGATACGGCGTTGCTCAGTAATGCCAGCCGTTGCCATCAACTGTTCGGTTATCCAACAGTCTCGTTGCAGCAAATGATCGAATGGGCCGCGCACTGGGTGAAAATCTCCGGCCCGACGCTGGCGAAGCCGACGCATTTTGAAACGCGCGATGGCAGGTTTTAAGCAATAGAAATTTTAAAAAATACCCGCAAAGCTAAAAGCCGAGGTCACACTCGGCTTTTTTTTCGTAAAAATTTTTCTTGACAAATGAAACTTTTGTGTATATATTAAGTATATACAGTATAAGCAAAGAGAACAAGATAATTATTCGCGAGAAAGAACATGCTGCTCCATATTACGGAATTTTCCGGTGAACCTTTGCACCATCAAATCTCCCAGCAATTGTTGGCGGGCATTTTAGCCGGTTCGCTGCAAGCTGGTACCGAACTGCAACCGGCGCGTGCGCTGGCGAGAAAGCATCGGGTGGGCGTAAATAGTGTCGAGCAAGCCTATCAAGATTTGGCGCACGAAGGTTTGTTGTCTTATGCAAGCGATCGCCGTGTATTGGTGAACGCGCTTTCGCCGGCGCAAAAACAAAAACTTGTTTTGCAAAATTTTTTCGCGGATGCGCAGGAACGGCAACGTATGGAAGAAGAGTTGAGCATGGCGCGAAATATTCAAGCCGGATTGCTGCCGAAGATGCTTCCCAATAATGCACGTTTGCAATTGGCAGCGTCTTGCGAATCGGCGCGTGCGATTGGCGGCGACTTTTATGATTATCTCCCGCTTGACGCGCATCGTTTCGCGCTGGTGATTGCGGATGCCTGCGGCAAGGGCATGCCCGCGGCAATGGTGATTTCGCCACTGCAGGCCATTATTAAAAGTGAAGCGAGTCATGGCAGCACGATCGGGCAGATTATGCCGAATTTGAATCAGTATGTGAAGCGTTTCGCTTCGACGAAGAGTTTTGCGACGCTCGTTTACGGCGTGTTCGATGCACACAAGGGAAGTTTTGAATTTGCGAATGCCGGCCATCACCCGCCGATGCTCGTGCGCGCCAATGGGCGGCTCGAATTTTTAAAAACCACCGGGCCGGCGCTGGGTTTACTCGCCGAGGCCGAACATCAAATCGCCTCGGTGCAATTACGGCCCGGCGACACTTTGCTCTTTTATACCGACGGCGTCACGGAAACGATGAATGCAAGCCGCGATGAATACGGCGAGCAGCGCTTGCAGGATTTTCTCGTTCGCCGCCGCCAATACGGCGCGCAGGATATTGTCGATTGCATTATCGGAGATTTGAATGCATTTCGCGCTGCGACTTTATTGCAAGATGACTGCACGATGATGGTTTTAAAAGTGTGCGCTGAAGCATGAGGAAATAATGCTGTTAAACTTGACCGATCTCTCTTCCGAGTCGCTGCAAAGCCAAATCATTCGCCAGATTCGTGCAAAGGTTTTATCGGGTGAATTAGCCGCGGAAACCGATTTGCCGTCGATTCGCGAATTTGCACGCGAGCATCACGTTAGCGTCATCACCGTGCAGCGCGCTTACGAGGCGCTGCTGCGCGAAGGCTTGATTCACTCGCGCCGCGGCAAAGGTTTTTTTGTCTCGGAATTGCGCGAGAATGAAAAACAGAAAATGGCGAAGCAGCGTTTGCGCGAAACGATTGAACCGCCGCTGTTGGCCGCCGCGGAGGAAGGATTGGCTGTAAAAGATATTCTCGAAACCGTCAATTTAATCTTGCGGCAGAACGGCAAGAAAACTTGAAGAAGATTTTGTAGCGCAGGCCTCCTGCCTGCTTACAGCGTTTTCTGTTTGGATGAAGAGATTGTCATTT
>CAYZFF010000573.1:0-2749 GCA_964477305.1 uncultured Cytophagia bacterium | reverse complement strand
TTTCTCAATGCCTTCACGTATCCCGACAAAACCTGCTATCCGGTGGCGAGCACGAACTTGCAGGACCTGTACAATCTCATCGAGGTTTATCTCGACGCGGTGTTTTATCCGCGCCTCACGCCGTTTACCTTGCAGCAGGAAGGCTGGCATTATGAATTGGAGAAGCCTGACGATCCGCTTATTTTCAAAGGCGTTGTGTTCAATGAAATGAAAGGCAATTATTCCTCGCCGGATCGCTTGCTGGGAGAATATTCGCAGCGTGCGCTGTTTCCGAATCATACGTACGGCGTCGATTCCGGCGGCGATCCGAAACACATTCCGGATTTGACGTTCGAGCAGTTCATGGCGTTTCACCAAAAATATTATCATCCCTCGAATGCGTACATTTATTTTTACGGCGACGATCATTCGGACCGGCGTTTCCAAATCGTCAATGACTATTTGAAAAATTTCAGCCGCGCCGCCAATGATTCGGCAATTCCGTTGCAGGCGCGATTTGCGCAGCCAATAAATTTAACGCACAAATACGATGCCGGCGCCGACGCCGATCTCAGCAAAAAAAGCATGGTGAATATCAACTGGCTGCTGCCGGAAACGCCGGATCGCACGCAGCGGCTGGCGCTGGGCATGCTCTCGCATATTTTGATCGGCACCTCGGCCGCGCCCCTGCACAAGGCGCTCATCGATTCCGGACTTGGCGAAGATGTGATCGGCGGGCTGGAAAGCGAATTGCGTGAAATGTATTTTTCCGCCGGATTGAAAGGCATTGCCGCGACCGATGCCGAAAAAGTCGAGACGCTGATTTTTGACACGCTCAAAAATTTGGCGGAAAAAGGCATTGACCCACAAACCGTCGAGGCCTCGCTGAACACGATGGAGTTTCGTTTGCGTGAAAACAACACCGGCTCGTTTCCGCGCGGACTGGCGCTGATGCTGCGCGCGTTGACGACGTGGTTGCATGACGGCGATCCATTCGAGCCGTTGACCTTTGAAACTTCGCTGGCAACGATTAAAATGCATATTGCCGCCAATGAAAAGTTTTTTGAAAATCTGATTCGTGCGCATTTGTTGGACAATCGCCACCGCGTCACCGTGCGGCTGGAGCCGGACACGCAGATCGCGCAGCAGGAAGAAGCCGCAGAAAAAGCCCGTTTGGCGCAGGCGCGCGCGCAAATGGACGCCGGCGATTTGCAGAACGTCATCGCCAACACCGCGGAGTTGAAACGCCGCCAAGTGACGCCCGACTCCCCGGAGGCGCTGGCGACGATTCCGATCTTGAAATTGCGCGATCTCGACAAAAAGAACAAACTCATCCCGTGCACGGAGATTGAAAAGAACGGCCACAAAATTCTTCATCACGATCTTTTCACCAACGGCATTGTGTATTTGGAAGTCGGTTTTGATTGGCATACTTTACCGCAGGAATTGTTACCCTACCTCCCACTCTTCTCGCGTTCATTGACGGAGATCGGCACCGAGAAAGAAGATTTCGTGAAACTGTTGCAGCGCATCGGCCAAAAAACCGGCGGCGTGGGGACGCGGCGGTTAACCGCCAACCTGCCCAAAGCCGAGTCGGCAGCGACGTGGCTCTTTTTGCGCGGCAAAGGCTTGATGCATCAAACCGATGATCTCCTCGCCATTATGCGCGACGTGTTGCTTACCGTGCGGTTAGATAATCGCGAGCGTTTTCGGCAGATGGTGTTGGATTCCAAAGCGGGCCTGGAAGCGGCGCTGGTGCCGAGCGGCCACGGGTTTGTGAGCACGCGGCTGGGCGCGCGCTTCACAGAAACCGGCTGGTTAGACGAGCAAATGGGCGGCGTGAGTTATCTTTTTTTTCTCCGCCAACTCGCGAAAGATGTTGACGAAAATTGGCCGAAAGTTTTAGCGGCGTTGGAACAAATCCGGAAAACCTTGTTCAATCGCCAGCGCCTGATTTGCAACGTGACGTTGGATGCTGCGAATTACCAAAAGTTTGAGCCGAAGCTGCTGGAGTTTATCAGCCACTTGCCGGCGGCGCCAACCTCGTTGGCTAAATGGGCGCCACAATATCCCACCGAATTCGAAGGGCTGACGATTCCGGCACAGGTGAATTACGTTGGCAAGGCGGCGAATCTTTATCGGCACGGCTACCAATTTCACGGCTCGGCGCTGGTGATCAGCAACTTTTTGCGCACGACATGGCTGTGGGAGCGCGTGCGCGTGCAGGGCGGCGCGTACGGCGGCTTTTGCAGCATGGGCCGGCGCTCGGGCGTGTTCAGTTTCACTTCGTATCGCGATCCGAATTTGCTGGCGACGCTCGACAATTACGACGGTGCCGCGCAATTTCTCCGCGAGGTGGAATTGAGCGACGACGAGCTGACGAAAAGCATCATCGGCACCATCGGCGATTTGGACGCCTACCAATTGCCGGATGCAAAAGGCTACACTTCGCTGGTGCGCCATCTCGTGCATGAAACCGAAGCGGAACGCCAGCAATTGCGCGACGAAGTTTTATCGACAACGGTAAAAGATTTCCGCCGCTTTGCGGAAGCGTTGGAGCAGGTGAAGGAACATGGCCTCGTGGCGGTTTTAGGCTCACCGCAGGCCATTGACAGCGCGAATACACAACGCAAGGATTGGCTAAAGATTACGAAGGTACTGTGAGATTCTTATCTACAACAGGCGCTTAAAACGTGTCGAATTAAATTTAACAACAGAAGATCGAGTCTTTTCTTTTTTTGCAAAGATATCACCTGTAGCAGATCACAGC
>CAYZFF010000572.1:0-2758 GCA_964477305.1 uncultured Cytophagia bacterium | reverse complement strand
CACTTCTGGATGCCCGATGAAAGCATTCGGGCATGACAGAAAATAAGCAAAAATTATAATTAATATTTTTATCGGAAAATACAAACGCCCCAACGGATTTCAAAAAATCCAGTGGGACGTTTTCCATGAGGAAGAAATGGAATACACTTTAAACCAAAACTCCGAAACTAAAGTTTCGGACTCCAACTCATCCGAAGCGTTCCTCAGTCCACGGGTCCCCGTGGTTGTGATAGCCGTAGTTTTCCCAGAAACCGCGCTTATCTTGTGGCATGAATTCGAGGCCGTTTAGCCATTTGGCGCTTTTCCATAGATACAATTTCGGCACCAACATGCGCACCGGGCCGCCGTGATCAGTCGGCAAGGGCTTGCCGTCGTACTTAAACGCCACAAGCACATCATCTGCATACATTTCTGCAATCGGCAAATTCGTCGTATAGCCGCCGTAGCAATGTTGCATGACAAATTTCGCGGCGGGTTGCGGCTGCACGAGCTTGGCAATTTCACTGAACGGCACGCCCTCCCACTTCATGCCGAGCTGGCTCCAGCGCGTGACGCAATGCAAATCGCAAATGATTTCTTTGGTCGGCAAGGCGCGAAATTCCGGCCAATTCAGCTCAATGGGATTATCTACCAAGCCCCAAACTTTGAAACGCCAATCGTCCAAACTAATGCGCGGCGTCTCGCCGTAAGTGAGTACGGGAAATTTCGTCGTCAAATATTGGCCGGGTGGAATGCGGCCCAAAGGATCATCATCACTCTGGCGTGCCGGTTTGGCCTTGCGCAAATTGGCTACACGCGTGAACGGGTTCCAGTCTGCCATGATTAATTCTCCAAAAAGTTCGTCATCGTTTTGCCAAGTTTAGTCGCTGCCGCGTTCATATACTTACATCCAATCGTGCGGCGTGCGCATTCCTGCCGCATTTGGATTATTCAATTCATCGAAGCAGCGCCAACACTTACGACTTACTTTTTAAAACCCGGCATTTTGCCGAAAAAAAATTGAAACGGAATGTGGCTGCGCGTAGCCCAGTAGGTCTCGCTGTGCAATGCTTCCGGGAAGGCGAAATACAATAAATCTTTGCCAAACTCGTAGCCGCGCTCCAACAATAAATCGCGCATGCTGCGGGTCACTTCGTAATTGTCTTCCGGCCAGCCGCTGTCGAGATAAATTTGAATATCGCGTTTGGATTCCGTCGTAATGCGTTGCCGTAAATTGTCGCGATAGGTGAAGGTACTCGACAAGCACGCGGCTTTGCCAAAAACCTCCGGATGCTGCCACGCCAGATAAAGCGAAACCACGCCGCCGAGCGAGGAGCCCATCACCGCCGTGTTTTGTGGCGAGGCCAGCGTGCGCAAACCCGCATCAACTTCTTTCTTTAATTCTTCCGTAATAAAGCGCCCGTAGTTTTCGTAGCCCGGCAGGGTGAATTCGTACATGCGATCATGCGGATAAATACCGACCACGATGACCTTGTCGATGATGTTCATCGCATCGAGGCGATCCATCGTTTCATCAATCTGCCACTCATTATTGAAAAAAGCTTCATTGGGAATGAACAGATTGTTGCCGTCGTGCATGTATAAAACCGGATAGCGTTTCAACGTGTTCTCATCATAACCCGGCGGGAAATAAATCCGCAGGCGATGCGACACCGCCAACCGTTGCGAATAAAAATCAATCGGCCCGGAAATCGTGCCCGCCGCATTGCTAAAAAAATACGGATAAATATCTTTTGGTCCCGCGGCATTGACGATAGCGAGATAGTTGCTTCCCGCCGACCAGTGAAAACCGTTTTGCTCGATAATGCACGGCTTAAAATAGAAATACGGCTTTGTCGTGTTGTAATGAAACTCGAAGGTTGTTCGCCCAGCATCGACGGAAACGGCTTCGACGTCGCGATTCCAGTCGTCATCGACGCGCAAAACCATTCGCCCATTTGCCAGCGGATAAATAACCCGGATAATCTGCGTCGTAGCCATATTAAAGTAGTCCTTCGCGCGGTTGGGTAAAGGCGATAATGATGGTCGTGATCACCGCCAACCAGATTGCAACAAAGAGCGGCGCAAATTTCTTTCGCGTTTCAAGCATGGCGGGAAATTGAATCGGCTTGCCGGCGAATTTGCCGCGCGGTTTGTTGGGAAAGAAAAACGTTTTGTAAGTTTCAATTGTACCGATGGTGTAGCCCAACGCGCCCATCGCGATGAAAATATAATTGGTGGTGAAACAAGCAAGCATCAACGCATAGGTGAGCGCGATCAGCGGACTGCGGAAAAATTTGAACGTCTCAAAACCTTCGATGGGCGCATCTTTCCATGCCCCGCCAAACGCCGAAATCCAACCGCCAAAACTGCCGATGATAAACACGACCACAACACCAGGAATCTGCAAATCGGCATGTTGCAAATAATTCAATCCCGCCACCACCAGTGTAACGCCAATCGCGTAGGCCGCGCCCAATATCCAACGTTTCGCGCGGCTCTGCACGATTTTGCCCTGTACGTGAAATTGCATCGGAATAAAATATTTCGACTGATCTTCTTCGCGCAGGAAAGTTTTGTAAAACTCCAACATGGCGCGCTCGATCACGTAAGTCACGCCGTATAGCACGACGAGATTTGCGGCGCGCGTGAGGTCAAATTGCGTTATCCATTCCACGACGACGGCGATGATTCCGGCCAACACGATACTGCGAAAATATTTTCGATAGGTGAAGCCCTCGTAGATGGCATCTTTGTACATGCCCCAGGTGGAAGTATG
>CAYZFF010000571.1:0-2761 GCA_964477305.1 uncultured Cytophagia bacterium | reverse complement strand
CGAAACCGTTCCGGCAGCAGCGCGGGATAGGAGCAGTGCATCGCCGCGACGTGCATTTGAAATTCGCGCTCGCGGACGATAGACATACCTGTGCGCCAATAATCGAGAACTTGCAGCACGTTGAGTGCAGGATTTTTTCGGCGCGCATGTAGCATTTCCGCGGTGAGGTTGCGAAAATCGCGCGCGGAGAAGTTGGCGGTTTTGGCGATGAAGCTGTCCCAATCAGCAGGGGAGAGGCTGGTGAGCGGCACACCTTTGCGCTTGAACAACTCGCGGAGAAATTCGATGCGTTTTTCGCCTTCGGGATCGAACACGGCGATTTGAATCGGGCTGCGGCTTTTCACATCGGGATCAAGTTCGTCGGGACGCGAAGTCATCAATCCCCACAACACTTTCACGAGATTGCGCTCGTCGCCCATCATTTGGATGATGTTGCCGGCAAGTTGTTTTTCCGCCTCGTGCGTCGTCGCAGAATGCACCGAGCCAAATGCGGTGTGGGCCTCATCGACGAGAATCAAAATTTTTCCAAACGTCAGCACATACCAACGGAATAATTCAAACACTACCGAGGTTTGGCCATAATACATGCTGCGCATGTTTTTAATGCGGATGACGACGCGGCCGGATTTGGCAGCATACGCTTGCAGGAGAAAAGTCTTACCGCCGCCGTTCGGCCCCGAGACCAGCACCGCGGAGACAGCGGTATCGCGATGCTCGCAGCGCTCGAACACGTCATCAAGAATTTGCTTGTGCTCGTCGTTGCCGATCACTGCCTCCGGACCGAACGCCGGAATTTCGACTTCGATAATGTCGCCCAAATGCTCGCGCAGCAAATTGTTGATCTCCGCCATCAACATCGCACGGGTGACGGTGGTTTTCGTGCTGACGGCTTCTTCAAAAATATCTTTGATCACTTCGAGCGTCAATCCCGCGCTGTCGGCAATAAATTTCTCCTTGCCGCCTTCGAGTTGCAGCGATTCGCCGGTTTTCGGGTTTTTCAAAAAGTGCTCGACAAATTGTTGGCGCTGCACTTCATCCGGCATTGGAATCGAAAGGCTCGACGTGTGCGGCAACGAACGCAGCAGGCTGTTGACTTCGGAATTGGTGCGGCTCAATAAAATAAAAAAATCTTTCTCCTCGCGAAACTCCGGCTGCGTCAACCATGCATAAAAGAACGCCAATCTATTTTTATCCAACTCCGGTAATCGGTTGATCTCGCCCTCGGGAAAAAGCGTTCCGGCCAAGCGCACAATAATGGCGAGCGGCTTGAGTTCTTGATGCGTTTTGCGAAAGCGCACCATGCGATCCGTCAAATGCTTCAACATCACCAGTGCCGCGAGCGATTGAAACGTGTTGTTCGCCAACATTTTGCGAAACTCTTCCACATCTTCCGGACGCATCGCCTCCGCCGGCAGCAGATGTTCGAGCGATTTCCACACGCGCGCAAAATTCAACTCATCGTCTTCGCTTAAAAAAGTCACGCCGGCCATATCCACAAACACCACAGTAAATTGCTCGCGCAGCGCGCGATAGAGCACTTGATCCATCGGCGCAAATTCGTTCGTCGTCACATCCCAAAACGAATCGTGAATGTTGCCCGTCATTAAAATGACATTTTTTTTGCGCTGGCGATACAAACGATTCAACTCGTTTAGAAACTTTGGACGCAATTCGATGTTTTCCTCAATTTTTACCATGATCAAATCTCAATATAAATGTCATACTGAAAGTATCTTTTTTCAATCCAACACTGTGCTTAATTGAAAAAGGATTTCTCCGGAATGACATGATAGTTGTTCGCCGAGGGAAACCAACCCGTCGGGTGATCACAGAATTGATCTACGGCAGTCATTTTATAATCCATCAATCCGTTTTTGTTACCCTCCACGAATCCGGATGCGACAAATCAAACTCACTAACGTGTTGGCGATAGCCTTTTTCAAAGCCGCGCTTTTTCACTTCTTCAAGGAGAAGATTGAACTCCGGTGTGTATTTCACCCGCGTCGAGGCCGGGCCGGGAAGTTTTCGATCCATCACGATCTTCGCGCCTTCGGCAGTGCCGGCGTCATCCGTATAATATGGCGACATCACGAGAATGCGCGTGCCGAGAAACAACGCTTCTTCGAGATCGTGCGTCACGAAGAAAATTGTCATGTCATATTGCTCCCACAGCTCGAGCAGGAAAATTTGCATGTCCTCGCGTGTGCCGGGATCGAGCGCGCCGAACGGCTCGTCCATCAAAATGATTTTCGGTTTCATGATTAGCGCCTGCGCAATCGCCACGCGCTGCTGCATACCGCCGGAAAGCTCGTGCGGATATTTGTTCGCGTGCTCCGCGAGCCGCATGCGCTCGAGAAAATTTTTTGCTTCGTTCACCCAACTCTTCCGCCGGCGCAGATAGCCGGGATACCAAAGCCATTTCCAGATAAACGGAATTTGCTCCAACTCCAAACCGAAAATCACGTTTTCCAAGACCGTGAGGTGGGGAAAAAGTGAATATTTTTGGAAAACGATACCGCGATCACGATTCGGTGTTTTCACATCGACGCCGGTGATTTGCACCGTGCCGCCTTTCGGTTGCTCCCAGCCGAGAATGAGCCGCAGCAGCGTGGACTTCCCACAACCACTTGGGCCGACCACCGTGACCAACTCTTTCGACCGCACTTTCAAATCAATATCATTGAGCACCGTCGCCATCTTCCCATCGCGGGGATAGCGTTGGTAAACGTCTTCGAGTTTTATGACGAAAATATCGTTCAAG
>CAYZFF010000570.1:0-2769 GCA_964477305.1 uncultured Cytophagia bacterium | reverse complement strand
CAAGCCGATTTTCCCCTCCCCCTGAACATCGACTGGGAGCCGTTGCTCTTCAATCTCAAACGCCAAAAGCTCGTGCCGTTTTTGGGCGCCGGCGCGGCGCTGGGTGTGGAAGGCGCGCCCGGTTTGCCCGGCGGCGGCAAGCTGGCCGAAACCCTTGCCAATGAATGCGGCTATCCCGGCGGCGAGACGCGCGATTTACTGCGCGTCGCCCAATATTATGCGCTGAAATTCGGCGAGCTGCGTTTGCGCGAGTCGATTTATGAAAAACTCAGCACTGCCGAGGTGAAGCCCGGCGAAATACACAACCTGCTCGCGGGCTGGCCGCTCAAAGTCGTGCTGACCACGAATTACGATAATCTCATGGAGCGCGCGTTCAGCAAAAAAGATAAAGACCCCGCCAAAACCCTTTATCAGCGCCACGGCGATCAGGAACAAATCAAAACGCCACCTACCGTTGCCCAGCCGCTGGTTTACAAACTGCACGGCTCGTTGGATGACGTCGACTCGATGGTGATTACCGAAGACAATTACATTGATTTTCTCATCAGCCTCATCGAAGGCAATCCCAAATTACCGGACGCCGTGAGCGCAATTTTTCGCTCCGACAGCATTTTATTTATCGGCTATGGTTTGAAGGATTGGAACATTCGCGTGCTGCTGCGCTATTTTCGCAAAGACAATGACATTCGCTCCTTTGCGGTGCAGCGCGATTTGCGCGCCGTGGCCAACAACGACGCCAGCCGTGAATGGGAAAGCATCGTGCTGTATTGGGAACGCAAAAATATTTCCGTTTATAACTGCGATGCGCTCACGTTCGTGCGTGAGTTGGATCGCCGCTATCGGGAGAGCATAGCTAATGGCTGAGCAATTGCGAGCGTTCCCCGGCTTGCATTATTTTGAAGACAACGCTCTCGACCGCGCGTTGTTCTTTGGCCGGGAAACTGAAATCAAACAACTCGCCGAGCGCATCATTGCGGAAGATCTCACCGTGCTGTTCGGCAAATCCGGCGACGGCAAAACCTCGCTGATCAACGCCGGATTGAAACCGGCGCTGCGGGAAGCAGGTTATCTGCCGGTGCGGGTGCGCGTCTTCAATGTTTCCGCTGCGAAAACGCCGCTGGCGGCGCTGTACGAAGTGATCGCTGAAGAAGCGAACACGAACGGCGTGACGCTGCCGTCGAATTGGCGCCACGACACGCTGTGGGAAAGTTTTCTCGCGCTGCGCCCGACGCCGGAGAACGGCCTCAAACCCCTCGTGTTGATTCTCGATCAATTCGAAGAATTGTTTACACTGATGGCTGGGCGCCCGCAGGCGCAAGAGAATTTCATTGCGCAATTGGCCGATCTGGTGCGCGGGCGTTTGCCGGAAGCTGTCCGCGAAAAGTATCGTGCGCAATTGGCAACCCTGTCGCCGCAAAGCGATGAGGCCCGCCAGCTCGAACAACTGCTGTACGGCTCCTCCGCGCCGGCATTGCGTATTTTGCTCTCGCTGCGCGAAGATTATCTTGCATTTTTGAACAACCTCGGCCAGCGTATTCCCAAAGTTTTTGCGAGCCGTTATCGGCTCTCCTCATTGACCATCGAACAGGCGCGCGTTGCGATTGCCAATCCGCCGCAACAAGAGGTGTTGAGCGACAAAAAATTTCGCATTGAAGATGACGCCATCGCGGCGCTGCTCAAATTCCTCACCGTGCAGAGCAGCCGTTCCGGCGTGAATGAAGAAATCGTCGGGCCGCCGCAATTGCAGGTGCTGTGCCAGCAGTTGGAAGCGCAAATGCGCCAGCGCGGCAAAAGCAGCATTAGCGTCGATGATCTCGGCGGCGATGCCGGCATGCGCCAATTGCTTTCGCGTTATTATCGCGGTATTTTGGAGAAATTTCCACGCCTGCGTTTCGGCGCGGGGCCGCGGCGCTTGTCCGGAATATGGGGTTTGGTGCGGCGGTTGCAGGTTTTACATTCGCCGCGTTTCGCCGTGCGCCGGCTGTGTGAAGAGCGCTTGATCACCGCCGGCGGCAACCGCAACAGCCGCCACGAAGACGAGATTCTCCGCGAGATTGGCGTGGCCTCGGTGGATTTGCAGCAGTTGGTGGAAAGCCGCCTGCTCCGGCGCGAGCCGCGCTTGCAGGAATCATTTTATGAATTGAGCCATGACAGCCTCGTGCCCTCGCTGCTCGTCGCCGGCGGCAATCGGCAGGCGTGGATGACGGGTTTGAAAATTGCCGCGCTCGCGGCGCTGATCTTGGTTTTTACCAAAGTGGGCTTGCCGTATGCGCAAAGCTATTATGAAATGAACAACTTGATTAAAGCTTTTGAAGTGGTGAAAAGCGATCAAACCAAAGTCGATTCTTTTCGGGATCGTTTGCAACAGGCGTACGGCACGGTGTCATTGAAAAAATGGAGCGAACTCAAAAAAGAGTTTGACGATTGGCGCGTGGACACGCTGCAAACCGCTTTTTTGCGCACGCCGAATTTAAAGCGCGCCGATTCGCTGTTAAAAAGGCTCGCCGATGAATATCCGCGTCAAACTGATTTGCTCGCAACACTGCAAGACACGCTGGTGACCCGCCATATTCGGTTGATTACGCAACGGTATCGGCGCCTCGTTGAGGGAACTGTCGTTTCAAGCGCAGTTTACGACACCGCGGGCACGTTGCTTGATTCCGCCTATGCCGTTTTTAATGGCGATACGCGCGTCACCGTATTGAAAACAGATTTGGAAATTAGGCGCGGCAATAGAAGAAAGGCGCAGGAATTAACCAATGAAATTGC
>CAYZFF010000569.1:0-2781 GCA_964477305.1 uncultured Cytophagia bacterium | reverse complement strand
CGTCCACGCCCTGAATGCGCAACTGCAACAGCTCGTTAATCGAAAGATTGCCAAACGCCGCTTTCATCTCTTTCGCATAATCGGCATCAACGCCATGAATGCGCGTTTGCAGCAATTGGTCAATAGAGAGATCGTCGTATCCTGCGGCCTTCATTTCCTTGGCGTAGTCGGTATCCACCCCTTGAATACGCAACTGCAACAACTCGTTGAGCGACAACTCACCATGCGCCGCTTTCATTTCTTTAGCGTACTCGGTGTCTACACCTTGAATGCGCATTTGCAGCAGCTCTTCCGTCGAAAGCTCGCCAAAACCGGCAGCCTGCATCGCTTTCGCATAATCGGCGTCGACGCCGTGAATGCGCATCTGCAGCAGCTCATTAACGCCGAGATCGCCAAACCCCGCGGCCTTCATTTCCTTTGCATAATCCGCGTCGACGCCTTGAATGCGAAGTTGCAACAACTCCTCGAGGGAAAGATCGCCATACGCCGCTTTCATTTCACGGGCATAGTCGGCATCGACGCCATGAATGCGCATTTGAATCAATTCATCAATATCGAGATGGTCGAATCCCGCAGCTTTCATGGCTTTGATGTATTCGGCATCAATGCCGTGAATGCGCATTTGCAGGAGTTGTTCAATCGACAATTGCGCGTACCCGGCTTTTTTGACGTCTTGCACATACTCATCATCCACGCCGCCGCTGATCCGGCTGACGATGTCGGTGATTTTCCATTCGTCATAGCCGGAATCGCGTAATTTTGCCGCGAGAACATTGCCCAGTTTCTCGGCTGTTTTCCCGACGAAGTGTTCACCCGGTAGAGTCTCCAGGCCGAGCGCGTGCAATGCACTCGCCAAGTTTTCACCGACGAGATTGGCGCCATCCTGCACGAGCCGCTCAAGCCGCAGCCCGACGCCGGAATCATTTTTATTCTCGTCGCAATCTTCCGCCGAGGCTGAGGCCGTTCCCGCGATCATTTCATTATCGGTCGGCCACGGCGAAATCACCATGGGATCACTGATTGTTTTCCCCGAGGAAAGCCCGAAACTAAATTTGGGATCACCATACTGAAATTTTTCATTAGTCAAAGCCATCTGCTCGAGCGGCTTCGCCGGAGTCTTTTCAAAGTTGATCCAGGGGCTGATCGCCGCCAGCGGTAACACGATGCACGCCACCACCGCGCCAAGAAAAAGTTCGCCTGTGGGCGTGAGGGCGCGACGCTGCAAATTCGGATTGAGAATCGCGCGCAAACGGCTTTCGATCTGCGAACATTGGGCCATGGCCACCGCTGCCGACGGCGAATATTTTGCAAAACGCAGCGCGCGCAGAATTTCTAAAATATGATTGGCGTAATCGGAAGCTTTGGCGCCGCTATTCAACACCGCGTCATCGCAGGCTTGTTCGCGCTCCAGGCGCAGTTGTCGTGCCGCGATCCACGCCAGCGGATTAAACCAGTAAAGCGCGCAGGCAATTTGCGCTAAAAATTGGGAAAGCAAATCGCCGCGTTTCACATGCGCCAATTCATGGAGCAACACCACGCGGCGGCGCTCGGTTGACCAGGTGTCGGCGTCGTGCGGCAACAGAATGACCGGTTTGAGCAGGCCCCAAGTCATCGGCGCCATCGCGTTTTCGGCGCGAAGTAATTTCACCGGTTTTTTTAAGTTCAGTTCCGCGCTCAAACTTTCGGAAAGCTCATACCAGGCATCATCAAAAATTTCTTCGGCGCGCCGCGACAGTAATTTAACACTCACCCAACCCAACAGCCAGCGCGTCGCCACGGCCAACATCCCAACAAGCCAGATGGCAAAAATCCATGTTCCCCATGACCACGCGGGCAAAACGTTGTTCCACATCGATTCGCGCTGTGGCGTTGGCGCCGCAGTGGCATAATTCGTGGAAACCGTCCACGTCTTATCCTCACGGCTTTCGACCTGATAAATCTTCTGTGGTTTTGATTTCGGCAGACGAAACTCTGGCGCCGGCAAGCGTTGCAAACTTTCCGAAGACGGCAAAATTTGCGGTACCACCGGCACGTTCCATTGTGGGATAATAAATGAGAGGAACGGCAGCGCCAACATCCCAATCAACGCCAGGCTCCAAACAAGATGCCGAGTAGCCGCCGCCGCACGGCGCAATAACAAACTGCAAAGCATTGTCGCCGCCAACAAAATCGCCCCTTTCAGAGTCGCATCAAAAAGTACGGCGACCAATGGCGTCTGATCTGACATTCCAAACACGTCGAATAGTGAACGCATGACTATCTCCCTTCTTTTTTCGCCTGTGTAATCAACTGCGAAAGTCGATCCAATTCATCCTCAGAAAGTTTTGTTTTTGACAAGTCCAACAAAGCCGCGACGGCTTGTTCCGCTGAACCTTCGAAGAAAGTATCAACCAGATGTTTCAAAGCGGAACGCTGGGCCTTGTCGTGCGCCAGCGTTGGTTTATAAATGTAGCGCGGGCCGTCCGGTTCATGCTCCAGATGCCCTTTCTCTTCCAGCAAGCGCAGCATTGCCCGCACTGCCGAATAGCTCGGCGGATCGGGCAATCTCTCCATCACCTCGACCGCGGTCGCCCGCCCGAGCTGATAGATCGCGTCCATAATTTGACGCTCCCGGCGGCTTAAATTCACATGGGGGGTTTTCGTAATCATCATAGCCTTTTAATAGACGGTTATATACGGCAGAAGGTTGCAAAAAGATGCTATATTTTTAGCATAATGCTAAAAATATAGCAAGCGGCGGGGAAAAAGTCAAGGGGAAAATGCTAAATTTTTAGCATTGAA
>CAYZFF010000568.1:0-2784 GCA_964477305.1 uncultured Cytophagia bacterium | reverse complement strand
TATTAATATCGACAAATCTGCACCGGGAAACAATAGGCCTGAGGGTACAAAAAGGGTCTACAGGGGCGGGACTATTTTTCCGGTGAACCGTTGACAAGTTTTGGGAGAAAAAGTACTGGACTGACAGGAGGAAAATTATAATACTCTGGTTAAGGCAGGGGATTTCTAACAGACAAACTACCAAGATTACTTGGCTTTCAGCAGTTTGCGGTCGCGGGCGTATTCTACCGCTTCGAGGCGGGTGTGCAGATGAAGTTTGTCAAGAATATTGTGGATGTGATTTTTTACGGTTTGGGCTTCGATGGAGATGCGTTGGGCAATCTCTTTATTGGACAGGCCGTCCGCAATCAAATTTATGATTTCCAATTCCCGGGTCGTCAGCTTGACGGAGCTTGAGGGAATTCTTGGCAGGCGTTCAGCAGCCAACTCTGCGATACGAGAGAAAAGTGAAGCCGCCATCTGCGGCGAAACAAATGACTCACCGCGATGGACGGATCGAATCGTTTCGACCAGAGAATCAAAAGAGGCTTCTTTCAAAACATAGCCGGCGGCTCCGGCCTCGATACACGCCATGATTTCAGCGGTCAAGTCGACCATGCCGAGAATGACGACTTTCACCGTGGGGAAATTCCGGCGCAGCTCTTGTGTTACCTCAATTCCATCTTTTCCGGGCATGCCAATATCAATGAGTGCGATCTCCGGGCAGTGTTCTTTTATTGCTTCCAAAGCCTGACGGCCGCTGGCCGCCGCGCCGATAACGGTAATATTGGCTTCGGCGGCCAACATCGAAGCGAGGCCTTCCCGCAGCAAACGATTATCATCAACAATGAAAACATGAATCGACTCATTCATACCAACCATGCCAACTCGTGAAATTTTTTCGACCGCGCAACATGATTAAGCGAAGGCGGCAAAATTCGCGCAACCCGGTTACGCGGTCGAAAATAAAGCGGTGACGAAACCAGCTTCAGCTTTAGCCTATGATTGCAGGCTGGTTTGCAAAACCAGGGCCGGTTCTTTTTGCCCCAACCTCTTCAAAAATCGAAAATGCGACGCCACCGCGGCGCGGATGGTGGGATAGGACATGTATTTGATGCCAAATTCGCGGCAGGTCTTCTCGACGATGCCGCTGATCGCCGGGTAATGAATGTGGCAAATGCGCGGAAAGAGATGATGTTCGATTTGGAAATTCAAGCCGCCAAAATACCACGCGGCTAACTTGCTTTGGCGCGCAAAATTGGCGGTGGTTTCCACTTCGTGAATCGCCCATTCGTTCTCGATTTCGCCATTGATCGGATTCGGCTCGGGAAAGGTGTTATCTTCCACCACGTGCGCTAATTGAAAAATCGTAGCCATGGTGATGCCGAGCAGAAAATGGACCAGCACATAAAACAACAAAACATACGCGACCGGATGAAAAAACATCGGCAACACGAGCATATAACCGAAGTAAAACATCTTGGTGAGAAAAAAGAGAAAGGATTCCGCCGGACCGGGCTTCGGGAGCTTGTAGTCGCCGATGCGCCCGGTAAAAAATTTGCGAAAATCGCCATAATTGATCCAGGCAAAGGTCATAAAGCCGTAAAGCGGAAACGCATACCAGTGTTGAAAGCGGTGCCACGGATAGCGCTTTTGCGCCGGACTGAAACGCATCATCCCGCCGACGTGAATATCGTCATCCAACTCGTTGATGTTGGTGTAGGTGTGATGCAGAATGTTGTGTTTGTGCCGCCAAAACATTTGGCTGCCGCCGATGAGATCGAGCGTGAAACCCATCATCCAGTTGACCTTGGGGCTTTTGGAATAGCCGCCATGGTTGCCGTCATGCATCACATTGAAGCCGACGAGCACGAAACCCTGCGCGACCAGAAAAGCTGAAATAATTGCGAGCACCAGCGTAGAGGAAAAAAACACGAGCAGAACATACGCCGTTGCCAGCCATGCCATAACAATGACGGTTTTCAAAACCATCTTCCAGTTCGCGTGCTGGGAAATTTGATTATCGATAAAATAAGCATTCACCCGATTTTTGAGTTCTTGGTAAAATCCCATGCGTAGAGGAAAACTTACCTTCGTCATAACGGCCTTTCATCTTTCGATTGGATTGTTGGACTAGTGGTTTACAAAGGGAAGGTATAATATCCGAATTTGTTTGGTATAAATCAAGGAATTTCTGGAGTGCGCCAAAATCGCTGGCGGCAGAAGAATTGGTTGACAAAAGTGAAACCGTTTCTATATTAGAATCTACAGTTCTGCATACAGCCATCACGCAAGAATAAGGAAAAAGCACTTTATGAAACGTGTCGTTTTTTTGGGTATGGTTTTCTTGTTCAGCTTGACCGGCTTAGGCCGGAGCCAGGATCATTTTTTTCTGCAACTCGAAGCCGGGCAAGGGTTCTTCTTTGCCCCGGGTGTTGATCCGTACACATTTTCCCTGCAAGTTCATCCTTCCTTGGGATTGGGAGAAACCCCCAGAAATTTTTTACTCGGCGCCAGTGTTGCCGCCGTTTATGATAATCCCGACTGGGCTTTGCTGTGGGGCGGCAGATTTGTGTTACACGCCGCGAAATTGCAAAAACAACCGGTGAATCGCGGTCCGCGGGTGACGTACGGAACATTGCATCTGACCGGCGGGGTGTTGTTGGAAAGCGCCGAGGTGCGCCGCCTTGCGGGCGGCCTCGTCATCGACGTGTGGGAGGGCGCGTTGCTCATTAGCCCCCGGCTGGGCTACGATCGAAAATTTAAGCAGACTTTTCTCGAAGTGGGCTTGGGGCTGGGTTATTA
>CAYZFF010000567.1:0-2803 GCA_964477305.1 uncultured Cytophagia bacterium | reverse complement strand
CCGCCGGCGGTGACGAACGCCGCGCCGATTTTATCACGCAGCGGCGCGCCCTCAAATGGCCAGCGGTTGATAAATTGTTGCACCTCCGGCGCCATGTTCGCATTATAAACCGGGCTGCCGACAATGATCGCGTTCGCCATGAGAATATCATTGGGGGTTGCATCAGCTACGGTTTTTAAAATGACATCCACTTCGCGAACGGAACGCGCACCTTTTGCCACCGCTTCAGCCATTGCTCGCGTGTGGCCCTGCACCGAATGATAAACGACGAGAATGTTAGCGCCTGGCTCGCGCGGTGTGGCGCTGCAAAACAAAAATGCGAGCATCAAAAGCATTTTAGAAATTTTGATCATTTTGCACCTTCAAGCTTTGTGCCTTCGTGTCTTGGTGGTTGATGAGTCATTAAGCTTCTATGGGCGGCAATTGATTTTCAAATTAAAAACTGCAAATTTCTTTTGAAATTCACAAGAATTATCCGTACATTATAAGCTTGCATTTTTTAACCAAGTCACCTCAAAGGAGTTAAAAGCAATACATGATTAAGACAACGATTCGCAACATCGCCATCATCGCCCACGTCGATCACGGCAAAACCACGCTGGTGGACGGGATGCTCAAACAAAGCGGCACGTTCCGCGAGAATCAGGCCACCGGTGAGCGCATTATGGACAGCATGGATCTGGAGCGCGAGCGCGGCATCACCATCATGGCGAAGAACACGGTGATCTGGCACGACGGCGTCAAAATTAACATTGTTGACACGCCGGGCCACGCCGATTTTGGCGGCGAAGTGGAGCGCGCGCTCAGCATGGTGGACGGCGCGCTGCTGCTGGTCGACGCGAGCGAAGGCCCGCTGCCGCAAACCCGTTTTGTGTTGAAGAAGGCGCTCGCCATCAATCTGCCGATCATTCTCGTGATCAACAAAATCGACCGCCATGATGCGCGCATTCAGGAAGTCATCAACGAAGTGTATGATTTGTTCATCGATCTCGACGCCAATGAGCATCAAATCGAGTTTCCGATTATTTATACCAACGCCAAGCTCGGCGTGGCGCACCGGAAGTTGGATGACGGCTCGCAAAATCTCATGCCGCTGTTTGAAACGATTCTCAGCGCGATTTCCGGCCCGCACGCGAATGACGATGACATTCCGCAATTTCTCGTGACCAATTTGGCGTATGACGATTACGTCGGCCAGCTTGCGATCGGGCGGTTGCGCCACGGCAAATTAGAAATGGGGAAAACTTATGCGCTGTGCGAGGACAACAATCAAGTGCGCCCGGTCAAGTTTTCGGCATTATACAACTTCAAAGGCCTGCAACGTTTTCCGGTGGACATCGTTGAATCGGGCGACATCGTCGTCGCGGCTGGGGTCGAGGGCATTCACATTGGCGATACGATTTCAGACTTGGAAAATCCGAAGGCGCTGCCCCGCATTCATGTGGACGAGCCGACGGTCGCGATGATTTTCTCCGTCAACAACAGCCCGTTTTCCGGCCGCGAGGGGAAGTATCTCACCTCGCGCCATCTCCGCGAACGGTTGGAAAAAGAAATTTTGCACAACGTCGCGCTGCGGGTCAAACCGCTGGAGCGCGCGGATTCATTCGAGGTTTGCGGCCGCGGGGAATTGCAGCTCGCGATTCTGATCGAAACGATGCGCCGCGAAAATTACGAATTTATGGTTTCGAAGCCGCGTGTGATTACCCGCGAAGAAAACGGCAAGCTGCACGAGCCGATGGAGCACGTGTTTCTCGATGTGCCGGAGCAGTTCATCGGTATCGTCAACGAAAAGCTCGGCTCGCGCAAAGGCCGCATGACGAATTTGGTGAATCACGGCACCGGCCGGGTGAATTTGGAGTTTCGCATTCCCTCGCGCGGCATGATCGGTTATCGCAATGAATTTCTCACCGACACCAAAGGCACGGGGGTGATGAACACATTGTTCGACGGTTACGCGCCGTGGCATGGGGCGATTCCGCAACGGCTCAGCGGCGCATTGGTGGCGGATCGCGCCGGTCGCGTCACCCCCTATGCGTGTTACGGCTTGGAAGAACGCGGCGAGATGTTCGTCGAAATCAACACCGAAGTGTACGGCGGCATGATCATCGGCGACCGCAACCGCAACGGCGATCTCGACGTCAACATCACCAAAGAGAAAAAGCTCACCAACATGCGCAGCTCGACTTCCGACGCGACGATTGTTTTGCGCCCACCGAAAATTTTGAGTCTCGATCAAGCCATCGAGTTCATCGCCGAAGACGAGCTGGTGGAAGTGACGCCGAAAAGCATTCGCATGCGCAAGATGGAATTGGACGCGGACAAGCGGGCGTCGATGAAGAAGAAACTGGAAGGGCCGAGAGATGAATAATTTTTGTTGAACGCGGATTTTTTATACTCGTTTCGGGTCATTTTTATAGTGTCATTGCGAGTGCTAGACCACACGCGTGTGGCTTTTTCAGAAAGAAACGTTGTCATCGCGAGGAGCGTTTTTTGCGACGAAGCGATCTGTCAACTTTAAGAGATTGCTTCGTCCCGCTGGAAAGCGCGGGACTCGCAATGACTACAATTTTAATCCGAAACGTGTATAACAAAGCAATCGTAATTTTCCGTCCCGAAGGGAAAACATGACAATAGCCCCGCCATTCATGGCGGGGAATGGGAGAGCCTCAAACAGGCGTCGTCCCGAAAGGGACGATTGAAAAAGGCGCATGTGACAACACAAACGTTTTGTTCATTCGTCCCTTCGGGACTGATGAGGTGTTTTGGGGTCTTTCCCACCAATAAATTGGTGGGCTATGGTCGC
>CAYZFF010000566.1:0-2815 GCA_964477305.1 uncultured Cytophagia bacterium | reverse complement strand
AGCTCTGCGTCTTTGCGTGCGCTTTTGCTTTTTGGGTTCCGGCTTGTTCGGGTTATGCTTTTTGAGTTGCAGCATCGTGTTTGGGTTTCACGTGTTTGTATTCGATTTGCAGCGCAAATACGTTTTCAAATAAATCGGCTTTCTGTTTCGCGCCCCAGATTTCAATCGCGATATCTTTATTGGAAATGAGATACAATCGCAAGTTCTTTTTATGCCGCTCGCAGCGCACTTCTTGAATACGCTGGCTGTGGCTGCGGTCGAGGCCGTCGGCCAAACGCAAAATTGCGGTGAGCTTGGTCACCAGCTTCTGATCCGGCTTGCTCAACGCCGCAAAATTTTCATGCTTCTTTTTGGGCAACGCGCGGCGATGATAGCGCGCGACGTTGGCGATGATGGCGATCTCGCGCGGCGAGAAACCGATCAAATGCGAGTGCACGATCAAATGATACGTGTGTTTGTGATGCCGTGTATAATTGATAAAATAACCGATATCGTGCAAGTTGCTGGCGGCTTCCAACAGATCACGCTCATTCGCCGTTTTTTCATCGCCCGGCGGAAACAGTTGATCGAAAATATCGAGCGCCATACGTGTCACGTGCAGCGAATGCGGCGCTTCGTAACGGCACGATTCCGCGAATGCTTTCACGCTGCGCCGCCAATCGGCTTTGGAAAATTGGGTCAACGCCCGCTTTTGCTCAAAGGCAGCATCGCCGGCAATCATTTGCAAAATGAGGCCTTCGCGAATGCCGCGTTCGCTGATTTTCAACGCGTTGAGATCAAATACTTTCATCACCTGATTCACCACCGTCACTCCGGCCACGATAATATCGGCGCGATCCGGATTCAACCCGGCGAGGCTGCGGCGCTCTTTCAAACTTTTATGTCGCAACACATCCAGCACGTGTTTCACTTGCGCGCGGTTCATTTCATAGCCGTGGACGCCGGTGTATTTTTCGCGCTGCAGCGTTTTGTGCAGTTCAGCAATAGTGGTCAGCGTACCGCCGCTGCCGATGAGCATTTGCGCGCCGACTTCACCGGCGTTGCGAATCGGCAACAGATGATTTTTGATGTGTTTGCGCAGCGCTTTGAAATCATCCGCCGGAATCGGATCCCGCTGCAAAAATTTCTCCGTCAAACGCACCGCGCCGAGCGGCAAGCAATGAATGTTCTCAACATGCGCGCCCAAGCCGAAAATCAGTGCCGCGCTGCCGCCGCCGATATCGAGACCGAAGAAGCGCTGCTTGCCGACGTCGAAATGATGTAACATGCTCAAAAACGCCAGCCACGCTTCTTCTTCGGCGGTGATGATGCGTACTTTCAGGCCAATTTCTTCTTCAACCCGACGCAAAAAAGCCTCGCGGTTTTTTGCCTCCCGCACGGCGCTGGTGGCCACCGCTTGCACGGTTTCTGCGCCAAAACCGCGCGCGATATCTGTCATTCTCTGCAGTGCCACAATCGCCCGCTGCATGGCTTCACGCGACAACCGCGTGCCCGTTCCCAAGCCTTCACCAATGCGGGTGGTTTCCTTTTCATCATCCAGCACGCGAAAATTTTTTTTGCTCGTCGCTTCGACAATAATGGAGCGAATCGAATTGGTGCCGATATCAATGGCGGCGAGGCGTTTAGCTTTCATGGATTAAAATATTTAAATCGTAATGTGCAAAATCTTAATCATCCAATCGCAGTATTTTATTAATTTGTTACGGTAAAAAATTGATTATCCACTACCCGCCTTCACTCGGTGGCGTAAAACCGGCGACGGCGGTACGATCCGGGTTCGCCATTCCTGAATTTTCGCATGGCCGAACAGCGCCACATAATCCGTATAAAAACTTTTTCGCTGCTCGGCGATCAATACCCAAACCGTTTGACAGCCGTTCAATAAATGTTCTGTGAAAGATTGTCTTTTTAGTTTATCAATGCGCCGCTGCATGGTTTCGCCGAAGACGTCGCGGTCGTGCAAATCGCCCAGCACGGTTTGCAGTTTCTTAAAAAATTTGAGATTCTCCTTTACCTGCTCGCCGCCGGCAAAATCCAACGTTTCCATCGCGTAACGCAGCTTCTTGACGGCGATGCGCAGATTGTGCAACCCTTCAATGTCGGTCTCGCTTTTGATTAAACGCTGGCAGGCAAAAACTTCGCGCAACCGCTGCGCGAACAAACGCCGCGCCAACAACAAAGCGGTGCGGGACCCGCGCTGCCGCGAAGGCGGCGTCCGCACCAGATGATCGAACGCTTTTTCGAAACGGACAACTAAATCCGCCGGCTGCACTTTGTCCAGTTCATGCTGCATTTCCGCGCGCCGTCGAGTTTGTTGCTTCGTCAGCCGGCGCAAAACCTCCTGCAAGGCGACTTGCTCGATGACGTTTTGCCTGTCGGCAAGCAACTGGGCAAAATAATCCACCGCCACATCGGCGTCGCGCGCCCGTCCCAGCGCGCGGGTGATCCGGCGCACCCGTTCATAAAGCCGGTTATAACTTTTCGGCGGAAAGCAAGTTTGAAAAATTTCTAGCGCCTCACGCAAACGCCGCGAGGCGACACGCATATCGTGCAACGCTTCAATGTCTTCGCCGGCTCGCGTCCCTTTCTCATGCTTCGCCAACTCCGTTACCCGCTCTAGAATCAACTGGCGCGCGCATAAGCGCGGCGGCGTTTGCGGGTCGAGCAAAACCGCGGTAGGCGCGACATTATTTGAATTTAAAGGCATTATAAGCGAAAAATTAGCATGAAACAATATAATAAAAAAATGCCGTGAGTCAACACGAATAAATAAAATTCATACGGACGTAATATTGTCTTAACATTATCATAACAT
>CAYZFF010000565.1:0-2821 GCA_964477305.1 uncultured Cytophagia bacterium | reverse complement strand
ACGGTCGAGGCCGATATTTTGCCGATTGTGGAAACTTCACAAAAAGTTGGCATGGCCCTCGAGGCGGCCATGTTCATCGGCTCCAGCCCGATTCGCCAATATGCCGAGGAATGGAATCTTGATTTTCTTTTGCGCACCGTGGCCCGCGCCGTGACCTTTGCGGCGAAACACGAGTTGCCGGTGATGTTCGTCACCGAAGACACCATTCGTTCGCATCCGGATGATATTCGCGCGCTGTACTCCACGGCGGTGAATTGCGGCGCGAAGCGCGTGGTTTGTTGCGATACCGTCGGCCACGCGACGCCGAGCGGCGTGAAAGCGCTCATTCGCTTCGTGAGCGAAGTGGTGCATGCGATTGATCCGCCGGTAAAAATCGATTGGCACGGCCATAAAGACCGCAGCCTATCGATGACCAACACGCTGGCGGCCATTGAAGCCGGCGCCGACCGCGTGCACGGCACGATGCTCGGCATCGGCGAGCGCGTCGGCAACACGCCGCTGGATTTGGTGCTGGTGAATTGCAAATTGCTCGGCTGGATTGACAACGATTTGACCGCGCTAAAAAATTACGCGGATTTGGTCTCCCGCGTTTGTGAAGTGCCGATTCCGGTGAATTATCCGGTTCTCGGCCGCGACGCGTTTCGCACCGGCACCGGCGTGCATGCCGCGGCGATTGCGAAGGCGCAAAAGAAAGGGCAAGCGTGGCTGGCGGATCGCGTTTATTCCGGCGTGCCGGCGAGCTGGGTGGGGCGCAAACAAGAAATCGATATCGGCCACATGAGCGGCGAGTCCAATGTGATTTTCTGGTTGACGGCACATGGGTTCGAAGCGAAGCGCGTTTGGGTCGAAGCCATTTTCACCAAAGCCAAAACCATTCATCGCAATTTGACGGACGCCGAGATTCTGGCCATTATTCAAAACACCAATGCATGAGAAACCGATAAAAATTTATTTTGCGGGTGCGATCAGCGCCGGACGAGAACGGCAGCCGCTTTATGCCGAGATGGTGCATTTTCTCGAAACGCTGGGCGCCGAGGTGCTCTCGGCGCACGTGGCCAAGGCTGACGTGTTGGCCCACGAGGCGCAACTGACGGCGGAAGAAATTTTTAACCGCGACTTGCAATTCATCGAAAGCTGCGACGGCATGATTGCAGAGGTGAGCCGGCCGTCGCTGGGCGTCGGTTATGAGATCGCGACGGCGCTGCATTTGTGGCGGCCAACGCTGTGTTTGTGCGAACAGGGCATTTTTCTCACCCGCATGTTGACGGGAAATTCGCATCCGCGTTTGCAAATTTGCTTTTATCGCGATACGGCCGCCTGGCAGGAAGCGCTCAAAAATTTTTGCCAGGCGTTGCGGCAGCCGGACCACACGCCGCTTTACACCTAACGGGAGGGATGCATTGAAACGGATTTCGGCAAAAAAAATTTCACGATTTCTTTTAATCACCCTGCTGTTGGTTGCGCTCAGCGAGTGGGGCTGCGGCGCGAAACCCTTGCCGCGACCGACGAATGCGACGACCCGCGATAACCGGCGCCGACTTTATCCGTTGCGCGCGGAAATGAAACCGCGGCAAACCACGCCGGCAAAACCACGGCTCATCGAACGTTCCACAACGACGCTAACGCCAACACCACCATCTCGGGCCGAAGCGTCGGTTGATGATGCGGACACGGTACTGCCACGTCCCACCGTTTCAAAAGATCGGGCAGCGCTGCCGGCGACGCCGTTTCATCCCGATCTCACTTTTCAAAAAAACAAAGCCGGGGAGCGGGAAGCGGTTTATCGTTTGAAAAAGGGCGAGGCGCTTTACAGCGCGGTGGTGGTGCGCTTTACCGGCCGCGTCGATGCCGATGACGTGAATGACATTGCGCAAAAATTAATGGCGTACAACGGCATTCGCGACGCCACCAAAATTGCGGACGGCGCGGCAATTCGAATTCCCGCCCGCTACCTCGATGAAGATATTCTGCGCGGCAAGGTGCCGGCAACGCCGCGCGCGACCGGCCCACTGGTGAAACCACGTCGGCCCTCACGGGAGGCGTTGCATGTCATTTTGGATGCCGGCCACGGCGGCAACGATCCCGGCACGATGATGCGGGGTTGGGTGGAGGATGAAATCGCTTACGATTTGATGATTCGCATTAAACTCGGTCTGCAAGCGCGCGGCGTGAAAGTTTATTCCACGGTGCGCGACAAAAAAACCGGCGATCAAGTTAATAGCGGCAGCACGCTCGCCAACAATCGCGACGAGTATGTGAAGGTGACGCCGGAATATTACATGGTTGACAGCCGCACCGCGGTGAATTTGCGGATATATTTAATTGAAGATCTTTACCGCTGGATGTTGCAACGCGGAATTCCACCGGAAAATATCTTTCTCATCAGCATTCACCTCGACCACCTGCATCCGACGCTGGACGGCGCGATGATTTATTTTCCCGGCGCGGCGGAGCGCGCCAGCCAATACAAAGCCACGGGCAGCATTTATCGCTCGTACAAAGAGGGCCGGCTCGGCACCATTTCTTTTTCTCGCCGGGAGATCGAGAATGCCGAAATCGCCAGTGAAAATTTTGCGTTCGATTTGATCGAGCACTTTCGCCGGGCGCAAATTCCGGTGCATGAATATGAGCCGGTGCGCAGTTATGTTTATCGCCATGATTACAAGTGGACGCCGGGGATCATTCGCTACAGCCGCGTGCCAACTTCGGTTTTGTTGGAAGCGGCCAATCTCTCCAATCGCGACGATCTGTGGCGGATTCGCGCCGCCAATTTCCGGCAGCGGCTGGCCGAGGCCGTGGTGAAAGCGGTGGTGGCGCAGAA
>CAYZFF010000564.1:0-2828 GCA_964477305.1 uncultured Cytophagia bacterium | reverse complement strand
GTGAAATGGGAAAGTTATTTAAATGTCGATCCTTAATTCCACGCTTTGCTCCCTCGTGGTTAAATTTGGTTCCGGCTTGTGGCCGCGTCTTTGAAAATCAAGGTCATTGGGAGTTAGACATGATATTTCTTTTGTTGCCTGGCATTCTCATTTTGGGATTGTTGCTTTGGCTCGTCGGCGCGATCTGGCTGGTGGTTAGAGCTTTTCGCGAGTCCGCGGGCCACGGTTTGGCCTATCTGCTCATTCCATTTTCCTTGCTGCATTACGGCCCGACGCGTTGGCCGAAAACCAAAACGCCCTTTCTTATTCTCGCCAGCGGCCTCGGCGTTTTATTGCTGTTTGTTTTTGTGATCGCGCCGTTTATTTTCTCGCACATTTTGACGCACGCCAGCTCGCGGCCTACCGACCGTGAAATTAAAACGAGTGCCCTGAAGGCCGAAATAGCTTTTCAAGAGGCGCAATTTATTTCTGCGGACGGCGTCAAACTTTCCGGCTGGTATTTGCCGCGCGAAAATTCGCCGGCGACGATCATCTATTGCCACGGCTTGTTTCGCTCGCGCCTCGAAATGTTGGAGCGTGCCGAAGCTTTTGACCAACTGGGCTACGCCGGGTTTTTGATGGATTTTCGCGGCCACGGCAACAGCAGCGCCGCGATGACCAGCATGGGGTATCTCGAACGCCTTGACATTATCGGCGCCGTGGATTATTTGCAAGACAGTTTGCGGATTCAAACGCCAATCGTGGTTTACGGCGTGTCGATGGGCGCCGCCGCCGCATTGCTGGCCGCTGCCGAAGAGCCGAAAATTGCCGGTTTAATTATCGACAGCAGCTTTCTCTCGTTCGACGAGACCATCACCCATCATGCCAAGCTGTTTTTTAATCTCCCGAAATTTCCCGTGGCCAGCGCCCTCATCATGTTTACCAAATGGCGCGTCGGTTTCACGCCCGAAAATTTTGATTTGCAGCGCGCGGCGCAAAAAATCGGCGACCGGCCGATACTCTTCATCGCCGGCGATGAAGATACGCGCATGCCGCCGGAAATCGCGCGAACGCTGTATGGCGCATCGCCGAGCACCCACAAAAATATTGTGATCATTCCAAAGGCTTCACATGGCGCGGCGTTTCGCACCGATCCGCAAACCTGCACCAAAGCAATCTTAGCCTGTTTGCAAAAAGTTGTGGAAATAAATGGATCAACTCTTGGGAAGGACGCCAAGCCTTAACCTTTAAAGACGGAGGTTGTATGAAGTTATTCAACAAACCCTTAGGCGCGTACTGCCAACATGCCAAAGGCGGGATTTACCTGCTCGCGGCGGTGTCGGTGATACGCTTTTTGATGAAGCCGGTGTTCAACATTCCTTACGCGCAGGGCACAACCTTTACCAGCGTGACCATTCTGATGATTCTGGTGATGGCTTACTATGCATTTCGCGCCGGTTCATCCGGCTTCGGCAACTATCGCGATTTGCTGGGCATCGCGGCAGCGATTGGTCTCTGCACGGCGACGATGATCGTTGCCGGTATTCTCATCGATGAATTCGGCGGCATCGACACCTATTACACCGATCCCGCGCACGGCGGCAGTTTCAATGTCTGGCAGCATATTGGCGGACACGTCGTTTTTACCGGCATTGTCAGCAGCCTGGTGCTTTGGGGACTTGGTTCGCTGATTTATTACGTCGCAAATATGAACAAGAAAAAAGCGATGGCCTAATCGACGTAGTATTTTTAAAAACTTTCGCTCACAAAAAACCCCACTGGCTTTTATTGCAGCGGGGTTTCCAAATCCGTGGGCGATTTTTTTGAACGCTAAAACTTTAGGATCACCGATTAAATAACTTATGCATTTCATGATATATCATTCCCGCATGTTTTGGGCGGGAATCCAGCCTTTGAAAGCGTGGAGGCCCGATTAAAACATTCGGGCATGACGATCACCTCGGTAAATTATTTAATCGCTATTCTTTAATTGTCGCAATAACGCCTTAAATGCCGCGGAGGCTTTGCCGCGATGGCTGATTTGATTTTTCTCCGCCAGCGACAATTCCGCAAAGGTTTTATTTAATTCCGGCACCCAAAACACGGGGTCGTAGCCAAAACCATTTTTGCCGCGCGGCGCCAGCGTGATGCGCCCGCCACATTTTCCTTCCACCAAGTGGGTTTTGCCCGCGCAGACCAGCGCCATCACAGTGCGAAACTCGGCGCGGCGCTGCAACTCCGACACGCCCGTCAATTCGCGCAAAAGTTTTTGCACGTTATCGGCATACGTCGCTTGCGGTCCGGCATAGCGGCTCGAATAAACGCCGGGCGCGCCATTCAGTGCTTCAACCATCAAGCCGGTATCATCCGCCACGGCCGGCAGTTGCGTGTAGGCATGAATCGCCAACGCTTTTTTAACGGCATTCGCTTCAAGAGTGTCGCCGTCTTCGTCGACCTCCGGCGCGCCGGGAAAATGCTCCAAACTTAGAATTTGAATCGGCAGGCCGCGCAAAGACTCACGCAGTTCAACGACTTTGTCACGGTTGTGGGTGGCAAGAACGAGCTGGGGGAAGAACATGTTTCAATAATTTTCGATGATATCAACGATGCCGACGATGGAGGCGTCAACCGGCGAGAGCGCGTGGCGCAGGGGAATGCCGGCTTCGCGCGCGGTGATGTAATAAATCGTTTCGCCCGGCCCGGCGCCGATGGTGTCAATCGCCACCAACGGTTCACCGGAATTTTTTTGGAACCGGTCGATGGGTTGAATGAGCTGCATTTTCGTGCCGACGAGGCTCTCATCTTTGCGAGTCGCCCAAATGGTGCCAATCACACGCGCGAGGTACATG
>CAYZFF010000563.1:0-2850 GCA_964477305.1 uncultured Cytophagia bacterium | reverse complement strand
TAAAGCGTTCGGGCATGACGATAACATGGGTAAATTATTTAATCGGCATTACTTACTGCCCAAGTTGGACTTCATCTGTCACTTCACCAACAAAAGTTTCCGCGCCGCCTTAAACTCACCGGCCTGCAGCATATAAAGGTAAGTTCCCGAGGGCAGCAGATTGCCATTCGCATCCCGCCCGTCCCAGCGGGCTTCGTAAGTGCCGGCCTCGCGTCTTTGCGCCACGAGGGCCTTGATCTGCCGGCCCAAAAGATCGTAAATCGTTAACGTTACGAACGCGCGTTCTTGCAATTGATAAACAATTCTCGTCTCGGCGTTGGCCGCCACGCGGAACGGATTGGGATAGTTTGGCTGCAACACAAAACCTTGCGGCTGCGACGGGGTGGCCAAAACGACATCCGTCGGCGGATTGACAATCCCATTCGAAAACGCGACTGTATGATTTTGCTCACCATTGGCATTGGTTGTCACCGCGTACAAGCGATACTTATTGTCGCCGACATCAACGATCACCGGCGAATTGCCGGCAATCGGATTGCCGGAATACATGTTCCATTCCGTCAAATTCGTCGAGGTAAACAAACCGCCCACCCAACGGTAACCGCCGGTGTCATAATGGCCGTAGGCATGATAAACGCCATTGATCTTGATAATGCTGTCAATCGCAATATCGAGGCTGGGATGAATCGGATTGGCCAAGACCGGGTTGTTCAGATAACGCGTCCAGTTCATGCCGTCGCTCGAAGTTGCCAGCCCAACATGTCCGGCGATGCCATCCACCAACCCTTCATAAAGCATAAACCACGCGCTGCCTTCTTTCCACACTGTCGGCGTGCCGACATCGCCTTTTTCCCAACCGCTGCCGTCCGGCGCCAGCACCGTGCGTTGGCGCGCCCAATTTATTTTATCCGTTGACGTATAAAGATCGATGGTCGAACCGTTGCCGTCTTCGGATTTTTCATCTTCGGCATACATAAAATAAGTGTTGCCGTCTTTGACGATCGTCATATCTTCCACCCAGGTCTCTGTATAAATCGGATTGCCGGCGTATTTCGTCCAGTTAATCCCATCCGTTGAGTAAGCATAACCCAATTTAACCAGTCTCGCTTCGGAATGCAGATACTCGCCCCGCCAGCCGCCGTACCACATGTGGTACATTCCGTTTTCATACATCACCCAACCGCGTTCACGAATATTCTCATCCCAGCTTCCGGCCGGGCCCGGCGTCAAAATCGGATTGTTGGTAGACGGCGTGAATTTAACCAACGCCGCGCGCGTGATCGAAAAGGGCTGGTCGCTCACATCCACAATATTAGCATTATTGGCGTCGAAAATTCGCAGCAAAACCCGGTTCGATGGATTGTCCGGCGGCAACCAATTATAACCGCCGGTATTGGGCGCGTTCGCCGCAATTGTCTGCCAGGTCGCGCCCGCATCCGTCGAAAATTCCAATCGGACATTCGCAATCGTGTTCGGCGCGTTCCACGTAATGCGTTGCTGGCCGCCGTTCAGCGCCCATTCGCCGCCATTGGGAGAAAGCAGAGTCAACGCCGTTGCCGCCGGGGTGGTAAAAGTAAGATCACTCGATACTGCCAGGTTGCCGGCGAGATCACGCGACTTCACACGATAATGATACGTGGTGTTTTGTGTTAAACCGGTAAGTCCAACCGAGTGCGCCGTCACGCGCGAAGTCGACAATGCGGATGATTTACCGTAATTGGAATTCACACCATACTCCACCTGCGTGTCTGCGGTCTCGTTCGTTTGCCAAGTAATTTGAACGTTACTGGCTGTGAGATTTTGTGCGGCAATCGCGCTGATTTGGGGCGCTTGCACATCCGCGGAAATAATGGAAAAATCATCCACCACCAATTCACCAAGTTCCGAGGTTTTATAACCCGCCAACTCATAATAAAACGGTGAATCCAAGGAATAACCCGGCAGCGCAAATGTTTCGTTATAGGTGTCTGTCCAATTCCGGCCATCCAGCGACGCTTCAAAATGAATCGCTGTCTCATCAAAACGCAGCCGCAGATAAACCGCGCCGGTGATCACGAGACTGCCGGTGACGTCAATTTCACTGAACGCGCTATTCTTTCTCGATTCGACGTTCAACCGATAGTCGCCGCTGCCGCCTGAACGATAAACATAAAAACGATACCAATTCGGCTGATCGGAAATGCCGAACCGCGAGGCGAGATTGTAAGTCGGGCTGAAGCCAATATTCCCGTCGTCGTTCGGCTGAACAACTTTCACGGTCACGATAGTTTGGCGCGCGGCGAAAGCTTCCTGCGTAATCACCCAGCCGCTTTCTGAACCTTCGGATTTTAGTTCCAACCGATTGCCGCTGACGCCGGCACGATTGCCGTCATTTCTGCCGAGCCGCCAATTGGCTTGATTCAAACCGCTCAAATTAAAATCATCTTGAAAAATCGCGGGGCGCGATTGCGAATTGGCGAGGTAAGCAGCGAACCATTCTTCAGCCATTAAAAGGTATCCGGCGTCGTTGGGATGCACCGTGTCGGCCATCAAATTCGTCTGCCAGCCCGGAGCGGATTTGAAGCGCGCGGCAATATCAACGAGATAAATTTTGTAACCAGCGCTGGCTTTGATGCTCACCAGCCCCGGCAACATTCCGTTCAACTCGTCGGTCGCTTGTTGCTGATCGGAAGTGCCCAGGCGTGGAATAATCGTCGACAAGTAAATCGCGGTGGCTTGATTGGTCTGATAAATATCATCAACGATTTTCGCGATATCGTCGTAAACTTCGCTCGCGCTTTCGCCGAAAGAAATATCATTGGTGCCGACTTCGAGAAAAACCCCATCCGCCGGATGGTCGGCAAGATATTT
>CAYZFF010000562.1:0-2850 GCA_964477305.1 uncultured Cytophagia bacterium | reverse complement strand
TAAAGCGTTCGGGCATGACGATCACTTGGGTAAATTATTTAATCGGCAATCCTAAGCATAAATTGACTTAAACGTTTTGGTTTCTGTGCATACAACATCAATCTCGCTTCCCATCATTGATCATCCCGCCACCACGCCGTTGACTGCTGACTTTACAGCACCAAACAAAATCTCGTTGCTGCAAAAAATTGATCTCGGCATCGGCCAGGAAGTTTCACTGGCGCAGCTATTCAAAAAACTCACGCTGCGCCGGGTGTGGAATGCCGTCCAAGCGCTTACTTCGTTTTTACTCTCCGCCCTGACGAAAAAACCCATCGTTTGGGGCGTGCCGCCGGTGCTCACCATCGAGCCGACGAACGTTTGCAATCTGCGCTGTCCGCTTTGCGTCACCGGCAACGGCACGATGGAACGCGCCAACGGTCGCATGGATTTTCCAACGTATCAACGGCTCATCGACGAGCTGGCCGGCCGCGCGCTTTACGTTGTGCTCTTTCATCAGGGCGAGCCGTATCTCAACCGGCAGTTCAACGAGTTTGTTGCTTATGCCAGTCAGCGTGGCCTGTACGTCACCACCAGCAGCAACGCGCATTATTTCGATACTAAAACCGCCGAGGCCACCGTGGCCAGCGGCCTCGACACCATCATCATTTCCGTCGATGGGGCGACGCAGGAAACATACAGCCGCTATCGTGTCGGTGGCGAATTGCAAAAAGTTCTGGACGGCACGCGCCAGTTGGTTGCCGCCAAAAAACGCTTGCGGCGCAAAACACCCTACATTTATTTGCAATTCATCGTCATGCAACACAACGAACACGAGTTGGCCGCGATGGAAAAACTTGCCGCAGAATTGGGCGTTGATCGTTTCTTGAAAAAAACGGTGCAGGTGGAAACCTTTGCCGAGGCGCAGGAATGGCTGCCGTCTGCCGAGAAATTCCGCCGTTATCATTTGACCGCAGAAAATTTCACGGTGAAAGGCGGCGGCAAAGGCGCCTGCCCGCGGCCGTGGCTCACTACGCTGGTCAATTGGGATGGCACAACCGTGCCGTGTTGCTTCGACAAAAACGGCCATCACGTTTCTGGCGATATGAAAGCCGCGCCGAATTTTGCAGCGGTCTGGAAATCGGAAGCTGCCGGAAATTTTCGCGACACCCTGCTCAACCGGCGCGACACCATCGACATGTGCCGAAATTGCAATCAAGGCCTCGGGCTTTTTGTTTAATGTCGAGTGCACATTTAAAAAACTTTGATCACGAATGACGCGGATTTTCACAAATAAAAAACGGTTGCCAATCTGCACCGGCCTTTTTTTGCTCACCTGCAATTTCCTTTTGTATGCGCAGTCCGACAAACTCGATTCGACGCTCTCCGCCTCCGCCACCATTTCGCTCGAACATCCGGTTTATTCCTTCATAGAAAAACTCGTTGCGTTGCAGCCACAGCACACACTCGATCTGCATGTTTTGCCGCTCGACCGCCAACAAGTTCTAAAAATTTTAGCGAGCGCCCAAACAACTTCTCTCACCCTTTCCCGCGCTGACGAAAACCTGCTGCAACAATATCTCGCCGAATTTACCGATCCGGCGCTCGGTGCAATGGCGCCGCCTCGCGCCGAGCGGCATTTCATTCGTTACGAAGAAAACGACACACAGCTTTTCGCCGATTTGTTTGCGCATCAACGATTCGAGTTTCGCCGCGGGGCCTGGGAAAGCGGCGCAGCCAATATTTCGCAAACCCGCGCCGGCTTGCGCCTGCGTGCGGCGTTGCATCCGCGTTTACTGGCGGCGCTCGATGTGAGCAACATTCTCGAACGCGGCGCCAAAGACAGCGTGGAAAACTTAACGCCCGGCGCCGGATTGCCCGTCGTGCTCTCCGGCGCGTCGGCGTTTCGCGAAAAAGCCATTGCCTATTTTCGGTTGCGCTTGCCCTGGTTTGAAGTAGAAGTCGGACGCAATCAACTCGCGTGGAATATCAGTCCGCTCACGCAGCTCACGCTTTCGCAGGAAAATGAGCCGCTGGATTTGCTCAAGCTCGACCGGCGCTGGCGAAAATTTCGCTTCACCTTTGTGCATGCCAATCTGCGCGCGGCCCAGCGCAAATTTCTTGCGGCGCATCGGCTGGAAATCGCCGCGCATTCGCGTCTGTTCATCGGCATCGGCGAGTCGGTGGTTTATGGCAAGCGCGGCGCCGAGTTTGAATACCTCAATCCACTCATGCTCTATCACGCCGCCGAACATCTGCTTGGCGACAAAGACAACAACACGCTGTCCATTGATTTCACCGCGTTCCCGTGGCGTGGCCATAAATTTTATGGCGAAATTTTTATCGACGATCTCAGCCTCGAATTTTCCATTGGCACGTACTGGGGCAACAAACTTGCCTATCTTGGCGGCTGGTATTGGGCGCAACCGTTCGGCTGGCGCCATGGCGAGTTGCGGCTGGAATACGCCCGTATCGATCCATTCGTTTATACCCATCACGATTCCGTCAACATCTACGAGCAGGACGGCGACGGCCTCGGCGCGCGTTTCGGGCCGAATGCGGATCGGCTCACTTTGCAGGCCGCGTTTCAGCCGCAGCGCGATTTGCGCTTGGTTTCGCAACTCAATTTGCAGCGCAAAGGCCGCGGTGATATTTTTCGCGTGCATCAACCGGAAGACGGCAATGCCAAAGGTTTTCTCACCGGCCCGACGATCAACTCGACCTCTTATCAATTTTATATCGAAGATCAATTGCGGCGAGATATTTATTTAAAATTAGAGTTGGCGTGGGAACGCCGCCACCACGCCGATTTTGTTCCCGATCGCAACAAGACCCAGCGCCGCGCCGCATTTTCGGTGCGCGCGGATTTTT
>CAYZFF010000561.1:0-2858 GCA_964477305.1 uncultured Cytophagia bacterium | reverse complement strand
GGTGCATAAGACCGTGACGAACTCACCGGCGCCGGTTCGTTGACCGGCAACGTTGGATGGCTGAACGGAATCGTATCGACGCGCACGATCTGATAATCCAGATCTTTCTGCGGGGGCGCTTTGTGCATGACAATCGGCCCGGGTTTGCGGCTGCCGGACGCGGATTGGCGCTGCGCAAAAAGAAAAAAGAAGACAAAAACCGCGAGCACGGCGACGATGCCGATCATGATCATCTGCGGCTTCATGCGCTTCCGGCCGTTGATCATGCCGTAAACAAAATCATTTATGTTCATATTTCACCTTTGGTAATTTGCAATTTTAAATTCTCCCTTGCAGGTTTAAAATTGCCTCACTGCACGTACGACCCCGGCACGGTCAGCACGAGATGGCGCCGGCCGCTCTCTTCGTTGCACTTGATTTCAACCGTGCTCTTATCGGAAAAGCCCTGTTTGTCGAAAACAAACAACAGCCGCCCGGTGGTGCCGGGCTTGACCGCGGGATTGTAAAATTCCCGCACTGGCTCGATTTCGGTTTCTTTAACCTTTTTCCGGAACAAACCCAGCGAGCGATTATGATCAATCAACCGGAAACGCACGTAACCAATATCGTAAGGAATTTTCGAGTTATTGATAACGGAACCGATAAGGTAGAGTTTGTCGTCAATCTGCACCATGTGATCAAGCGCCAAAATCACACTGGAATTTTTCACACTGTGCGTATAGCGGCGCATTGTTTTAAAATAAGATGAAATAATTGAGCGGGCTTTCGGGCTGATCTCTTCCAATTCCTTGGCTTTGTTCGCGGCGCCGTTTTTGGACAAGCCCGCGCCGTTCTTGCTGCCATCGCTCGCGGCCTGTTTCTCCGGTACCACGGGTGCTGGCCGGGTCGGCGTCGTCGGCAATAAACGAATTTCCAGATCGGGCGAATCCGCCACTTGCAGCACGAGATTGTACGAATCCATCCCGGCTTTGATAAACATGTTGGTCGAGCCGCTGCTCACATTGGGCTTGACCAGAATATAATTACCGGAATTTTGCACCGTGAAACTTTGTGAATTGCCGACCGAGACCAATTCCGGCGGCGACGGGCAAACGATGACGGTAGCGAAACCCGGTTTGACTTTGACGGTGCGCTGTTGCGCCTGTGCACCCGACCCCACGAGCAGGGTAGTGACGGCCAAAAAATAGAGAATTTTTCTCATGCCTTGTCTTGTGTGTAGTTAATGATTCGCATCCCGAATGGATTATCCTGAGTTCTCGGCACGATGGTGATCTGCAACGTGAATTTGATCGGAATCGACGGTGAGCCTGGAAAAACCTGCCGCCCGGTGACGATAGACTCGAAGTCGCTGGCTTCGCGCACTTGAATATCGGCGATTTCGAATTGAATATTGCCCGAAGTGTTCTGCACAATTTTAGGAATATCGGAATTTTTAATGGCATCAAACATAAAATATTCCAGTTCGCTCGTGCACATTTTCATCGCCGCGCGAAAATGCGTATTAAAGCTCTCGCGATTGTATTCGAGAAAATTCTTGGAAAATTCCTGGGTGAATTTTCGCACCTCGTGGATCGAGCGCCTTTCCTTCGCCGGCTCGGTGGCGTAAGCGTAGCCTTCTTTAATCACATACGTTTCCACCGGACGCGTAAAGCCGAGAAAACCCAAATACGCCAGAACAATATTCACCACGACGAGAAAAATCACGAGCCGCTTGAAAAAGATATTGCTTTTAACCAACTCGCCATAAAATTCGTAGTATTGCGATTTTTCGTTCATTTAATTTCTCCTGCCAACTTATTTTTCTCTTACTCTTGCTCGTTCTCTTACTCATACTCTTTCCCAAACTCTATTTTAAAATGAGTATGCTACGAGTCAAATTTTAAAATTTACCCCTGCAGGTTGTTCACGTTTCCCGCGGTCTGCGCTGCGCCGCCGAACGGCCAATTGGCAATCGGTGTTTCGGCGCGGGCGATGGAATCCGCCGCGGTGTTGGTCGCTGCCGCCGCCGGGCTGGAGGAAAGCGCGCGGGCGCCGGAGATAATCGTGCTCGCCGCGGTGTTCGTCACATTTTGCGTGGCCTGGCTCGAATAAGTTTGCAGCCGTTTCCACACCGTTGAGACCACCACCCCGGCAGTGATGCCCGTGCCGTACGTTCCCATATCGGCGCTGGCCGAAGCCAATTTAAAAAAGCCCGCCGAAATTTTTGGAATAAGAATGATGCAAATCGTAATGATCACCCCGAGAATAAACGAATCCCACAGAATGCCCTTTTCGCCGTTTTGTATCGCGGCTTGAAACGCTGCCGAACCGGTCAGCGTTTTCACGAGTCGAAACAGAATTGCCGCCAGCACCGACCAGAAATTCACCGCGCAAAAATTTGACAACCAGATTTTGAAAATATCATGAAAGCCGGGAAACAGCGAAATCACCATCGCCACCGGCCCGAGCAGATAAAAAAAGATTTGCACGATCACCTGCACGATAACGAAAAGCTCGTAAACGATCATGACCAGCATGTACGACAACGAGGACAACGTTTCGAGGCTCATGAGATTGAGCACAGATAGCCGCAAGCCGCTGCCGTCCTCCGCCGCAAAAAATTTGGCGAGATAGTCCGTCATGATGTTGCCGTTGTCGAGATCGAAAATTGCGCGCGCCAGCAACACGAAAATTTTTCCCAGCCACACCGCCCAGATGCGATACGTCGCCAGCCCGATCGCCGTGAACACGACGAAGAAAATGCGATACGTGGTGTCATCACCGTCCTTCGTCGTCAGCCGAAACACCATGCCGATAAAATAAACCACCACGCCCAGCGTCAAAAAAATCGTCGCAATGCGGATGATCTCATTCACCGT
>CAYZFF010000560.1:0-2867 GCA_964477305.1 uncultured Cytophagia bacterium | reverse complement strand
CCCAGCTTATTCAAAAAATTTTCTGAAATTGCCTGGCCGGTGCAAGCGATGCAATTTTCTTTGGGAAATTCGAGATGGGCCGTCTCATTCGGGCGCTCGGCAAGAAATCGTCGGTCGGTGCGAATGGCCAAATACTCCTTATGATCTTCTGCCGTCACCACCGCCACCGGCTCGCTTTTGGGAAACGTGAAGATATTTCCGTTCTCTCGAAATGCATCAAAATATTCATCGGCCAATGCTTTGGACACTTTCGGTAAAACATTTTTGCGATAGGACCAATACACCGCCGAAGAATCGCCGGAGTCTGCTTTGGCATTGGAGATCGCGATCACAGCTTCGGCTGCGGAGGTGCCGCCACCGATAACTAAGGCCGGGCCTTTCACATACTTTTCTGGATCGGTTAAGCGGAAAGCAATATCCTCGGTATTGCCGGGAATGTTGAACGGTTGCGGCGTGCCCCGGCCCATGGCCAACACCACGTGCCGGGCCATGCGAAATTGTTCGGTTTTGGTTTTGGCGTTATAGAGCCTGGCTTTCCAAACGCCGTCTGGTTGGCGCTCCAACTCGACCACTTCCAGGCCGATTTGTGCGGGCACACTGTGTTCGCGAAAAAGCCCTTTCCAGCGCCGGCATAGATCGTCTTTGTCAATCTCCTCGAACGGCAGCAAAGCGATCAATTCTCCGGCTCGAGGAAATTTCATTTTGTCGCCGGCGCCATAGTTCGGCTTAACCGGTTTTCCCTTGGCAAAGTCGCGAATTTCTTTCATTAAATCATCATAATCGATCACCAGCGCCGAGAGGCCCAATTCTTTGGCGCGAAAGGCCGCGCCGATTCCCGCCGGGCCGCCGCCGACGATGAGCATGTCCAATATCTCGGGCCGTGGGACGGGCTGCTTCAAAATCAACGTGCCGTCACGAGTGTAATCCGACGAAGTCATAATGAAATCCTTGCCTAAATGCAATTAATGAATTCAACGTTTTCTCAAGCTGCTTTATAAATCAAATACGCTTCAACCGCGCCAAATTTCAGGCGCGTATCCAGCCGAATCTCGGCTTCGTCGGTAATTGCCCGCTCGCCAATAAATGTGCGGTTTTTGCTGCCGAGATCTCTAACCATAACTTTTTTGGATTTGACCGTTACCACCGCATGTTGCCGTGAAATCGAAACGTCCTCAATGGGAATATCGCAATCCTGCAGGCGGCCGACGGTGTTTTCGCCTTCTTTCAACGTAAACACGGTCACGTCCTTGCCGGCGCGTTTGATTTCCAAGAAAAAAGTTCCGACGGTTGTCGCACTTTTTTGCGGCGGTGCGGTCGCTTCGGTTGTGTTGCGGTTTTGAAAATTCGGCAGCGGCGGCGGCATGCCCTGCATGGTTTTTTGTAAATCACCTTCAGGGCGCGCCGTGGCCTCTTTGTCGAAAATTGGCGGCATCACAATCTGGCCGCCCGGCATCGTCTTTTGCGAATCATCTTTGGGTCGCGCCGTGGCGTCTTTGTCAAAACTTGGCGGCATCACGATCTGGTCACCCGGCATCGTCTTTTGCAAATCATCTTTCGGCTTGGATGTTAGTGCTTGACGAGGCGCTTCTTTCGACGGCGCCACTACCGTTTTTTGTGCAGTCCGCTTGTCCGCGGTTTGCTCATGCACGCTGTCCCCTGCAGCCGGGGTGAGCTGAAAAATAAAATCAAATTTTTCCGCCAGCGTGATGACGTGCAAATCGTCGAGCTTTTCGGCTTCACTCACTCGGACGCCGTCTAAGCGTGTGCCGTTACGGCTCTGCAAATCTTGGAGAAAATAACTCTTTTCGTTGTCATCAAAAAAAATGCGCGCATGTTGCCCGGAAACGATTTTCGTATCCAACACGATGTGATTATTGGCGTCCTTGCCGATGCGTGCTTCGCGGTCAATGACATATTTGGCGCCGGCCAACAGGCCGGTTTTGCAGAAGAATTTGGCTTTCATATTTTGTTCTCTTTCAATCCAAATACAACTGCAAGCTCGAACGATTTGTTTTATTTGGATGAAAATAATGACATGTCACGCAACGATTCGAGCTTTGCGAGGCGTTGTGGCATTCCCGGCAATTTTCGATGCCCGGCACATTTTGAATGGCCGCGCCAAACGCCAGATTATTGACTTTGGTGGTGTCGCCCGGCGCACGGAGAATCGGAATTTCGACGTGGCACTCCAAGCAGCGGCGATCGAGAATATGCGCGCGATGATCGAACTCAGCGCGCGTCAAAATCCGCTGGTCTTTGGCCACGCGCTGAATGCTGGCGTTGGCAACCACGTGGCACTTCTGGCAGGTTGCGGTTAAATTCGACACCAGTTCTTCAATCTCCGGATTGGGATTCAGCGCCGGCGGATCCGTCATAAATTGTGGCGTGGTGCCGGCGTTTATTTGATCCCGAAACATGCGCTGCGCTTTTTCGATCTGCGCTTCGATGCGATCCAAATCATCTTGAATTTCCGGCTCTGGCCGGGAACGCAGGCCGTCGGCGTAAATCTGCAATGATTGCAACGCCTCCTGATAAACCGTGGCCGTCAGCGCTTGCTCGGTTTGTGAAATGAGCCTGCCCGAAGTTTTCAATAACTCGGTCAACTCTAATTGCGGATAGAGTTGGCGCCGCAGGCGTTTTAAATTTTCCGTCACCCACGGATCTTCGTGCTCGATGATCTGCTTGGTCACGGTCGTGCCGTCGTCGGAAATCTGAAAAATCCGGGGATTCATATACGTCGCCCACTGCGTGCCAATCCCCTGCCGGCCACGGATCATTTCCAAAGTTTCAACGCCTACAGTATTTCCCCCGTTCCGAATGGGCAAGTCCGACGCCGCCTCGGTGATATGGCAACTGCTGCCGCTGCA
>CAYZFF010000559.1:0-2881 GCA_964477305.1 uncultured Cytophagia bacterium | reverse complement strand
ACGATGGTTTACGGCGGCCTGATCAACAAAATGATCGTCAGCGGCCTGCAAGCGCGCGGCTGCAATGCCATCGGCTTGACCGGCGCCGACGCCAATGTCATTGCGGCTAAAAAACGCGCCGACAAAAACATTGACTACGGCTTTGTCGGCGACATCGAGCAGGTGAATGTCGCGCCGATCATTCAATTTCTCGATGCCGGCTTTGCGCCGATCTTCGCGCCGCTCACGCATGACGGCAAAGGCGCAATGCTTAACACCAACGCGGATACCATCGCGGCGGCGCTGGCGAGCGCGTTGTGCAAACATTACGAAACGCGGTTGATCTACTGCTTTGATAAAAAAGGGGTGCTGGCGACGGCAGATGAGGACTCCGTGATTCCGCAGCTCAATCTCGCGCAATATGCTGATTTGAAGGCGCAGAGCATCGTCACCAAAGGTATGTTGCCGAAACTCGACAATGCTTTTGCGACGCTGCAGACCGGCGTGCGCGCCGTTACACTGTGTCATGCCTCAGCGCTACAAAGCGCCGTGAAAGGGGATTCTGCGGTGGGAACAACACTGACCTTATAGTATAATTTTCTGTCAAAACAACCCCAGTTGATTTTCATCTCCGCGCGGTTTCGGTTCCTTGCGCGCCGGAGCCTGCCATTTTTCATACGCCTTCAATTGCTCTTCAATATCCGCAAGAAAACGCGACGGCTGATTTTCCAAATGGCGTCCGAAGAGCGGTCGGCCCTTGGCACGAAGCAAATAAAGTTGTTCTTTAGCGCGGGTCATACCAACATAAAACAGACGGCGCTCTTCTTCAATCGTACTGGTTAATCCCGGCAATTGCATCGGCAGAATCGTCTCTTCGCAACCGAGAATGAAAACCACGGGAAACTCCAAGCCTTTGGCGGCGTGCAAAGTCATCACCGCAATTTTCTCGGCGCGCGCCTCGAAATGATCGCTGCCGCCGTTGAGCGCCAATGCATCAAAAAATGCCCGTGCCGCTTCGTTGTGGTTTGAGGCCTCATGAACCCGCGCCAATCCTAAAACCCGCTGCAAACTATTCGCGAGCTTTTCATCTCCCTTCATTAAATTTTTCCACGTTGAGAGATTGAAGAGAAATTGGATCGCTTCAACGAGTCCGTTCGTGGTTAAGCGCCGCGCGGCTTCATCCAATTCACAGGCGAAAGCGATGAGCGCCAGCTTTTGTTTCTCCGTTATGGTTTGTTCCTGTCGCAGAAAATGATCGAGCGCATTCGCCTCAAGCTGGTGCAGTTTTTTAAAGAAGGCTTCGGCGCGTTGCGCCGTTTGCTCGCCAATACCCGTAACGGCGAATTGCAACAGTCTCGCTAAATTTTTCGGATCAATTTTTATGGCGTTTTCTCTTTGCGACAGCGCCTTCGCCCAGCGCATTGCTGTGGCCAACTCGCGCACGCCGCGCTGACTTAACAACGGCGCGTCTCCGGCAGTTTGATACGGCATGCCGGAACGCGACAGCGCTTCTTCCAATGCCGGACGCAAGGCATTCAAACGGTACAACACGGCAAAATCGCGAAACGTCCGTTCGCCATTCTGCGCCTTCTCGACGCGGCCGGAATCCTGCGAAAACAAGCTCGTGCCGCCGATCAGCTTTTCGATTTGATGCACGACGTACTCGGCCTCGGCTTTTTCCGTCGGCGCGGCGTGAATCGTCAAGCGGCCTTCCGTGAGCAAAGTTGGTGAAAGCGGCAACGCGAAATTCTCTGCACCGGCTTCGATGACTTGCGTTGAAGCGGAGAGCAGCGTCGGCGCCGAGCGATAGTTTTCTTCCAAGCGTAGCTCGGTTGCATTCGGAAAATCTTGCGTAAAGCGCGAGAAGTAATTAACGTTTGCGCCACGAAAGCCGTAAATCGCCTGATTGGGATCGCCAATGGCCGTCAATACCGCCTTCTCATGCACGAGCCATTTTAATAATTGCTGCTGCGTCGAATTGATGTCCTGATACTCATCGACAAAAATCCATTGATAACGCCGTTGCATTTCATGGCGCACGGCCTCATGCTCGAACAGCCGAATCGCTTCCAAAAGCAAATCATCAAAATCCAGTTGCCCATTTTGGCGCAAAGCAAAATCATAAGCCTGCCGCCAATCATTGGCTTCGGCATTCGTTTCATCGTCACTGGCTTTCAAACGTGAAATTTCTTCGAGAATTTTATCCCGCGCCGCCGCCGACTTCTCCGGCCATAATGTTTTCGCCAGTTCGCGTTGTTCCTCTTCGCCGATAATTTCAAAATCCAGCGGCAACCCAGCCTGCTGATGATGCGCGCGCAACAGGCTGAGGCAAAATGAATGAAATGTTCCCAGCGTTAAATTAGCCGCGAGCGGCCCCGCGAGTTTCATCACGCGCTGCCGCATTTCCTCCGCGGCTTTATTGGTGAATGTAATCGCCAGAATTGTTTCGGGTTTTGCAAAATTTTCGATGACAAAAGCGAGGCGATGCGTCAACGTATGCGTCTTGCCCGTGCCGGGACCCGCGACAATGAGCAAATGTCCGCGTCCGTGCGTGACGGCTTTTTGTTGGGAAGGATTGAGTCCGCTGGTTGTCCCGCCTTGACTGGACCTCCGCTCCGCTTCGACTTGTGGCGGCTTGCGTTTTTGATAAGCGCCATTAGTTTCCTCGTGAATGATCGCGATCTCCAAAGGTTCTTGTGCCGAATATTCTTTTTTACTTTTTATCTTTTTATCAGCTTTGGGTTCATCGAGGAGACTCACCTGCGTCGTGTAGCGCTCGCGCTCTTCCGGCGTAAACAAATTAATTTTGCCGTACTCGCCGTCATAACCTGCCGCGATTTTAACTTCGCCGGCGCGCATGCGGCGAATGCCTTCAGCGATCAGGCTGCCACCGATACGCTCA
>CAYZFF010000558.1:0-2890 GCA_964477305.1 uncultured Cytophagia bacterium | reverse complement strand
TAAGTTTGACACTCCACATCTTTAGACGGTTCTTGACTTTTCAAAAAAAAATGTTTAATTGAAAAATCATGAATCATTCCATCTTCTCCGTCCCCCTCTGGGCCAAACAAGCGATTTGGTATCAAATTTTTCCCGAGCGCTTTTGTAACGGTGATCCGCACAACGATCCGACGCTCGAAAGCCTTCGCGGCGCATATCCGCATGATCTGAACTCGCCGTGGCAAGTTCATCCCTGGAATTCGGATTGGTACGAATTGCAACCTTATGAGCAGAAAACCAATAAGGCGATCTGGCACCATTTGCAGCGCCGGCGTTACGGCGGAGATTTGCAGGGTGTTATTGACAAGCTCGATTATTTACAAGATCTCGGGGTGAATGCGCTTTATTTGACGCCGGTGTTCGAGTCGCCGTCTTCGCACAAATACGACGGCGCGACGTATCATCACATCGATCCGTATTTTGGCCCCGATCCGGTGGGCGACCGCAAAATTATCGCGAGTGAAGTCGGCCACGACCCTGCGACGTGGCAATGGACGGCCGCCGACAAACTGGCGCTGCGGTTGATCGACGAAGTGCATCAGCGCGGCATGCGCATTGTTTTTGACGGCGTGTTCAATCACGTCGGGATCAATCATTGGGCGTTTCAGGATGTTTTGAGAAATCAGCAGCACTCGCTTTATAAAGATTGGTTTAAAGTGCAAGCGTGGAACGACCAGCAAACCGGCACCGGTTTCAAATACACCGGCTGGTGGTCGGTGAAAGAACTACCGGAATTAAACCAGGACGAAAACGGCATCGTTTCCGGTCCGCGCGATTACATTTGGGCGATCACCAAACGCTGGATGGACCCGAATGGCGACGGCAACCCCCGTGACGGCATCGACGGCTGGCGGCTCGATGTCGCGGCGTGCGTGCATCACAACTTTTGGAAGCAGTGGCGCACATTGGTGAAAAGCATTAACCCTGAAGCATATCTCACTGGTGAAGTGTTCGTTGAAGCGTTTGATGATTTAAAATTGTACTTGCAGGGTGACGAGTTTGACGCGGTGATGAATTACCATTTCACGTACGCCTGCACGGAGTTTTTTGCCGATGAACGCCAGCGCATTTCTCCCAGCGCGTTCGACCACCGCTTGCAGGAATTGCGCGTGGCTTTTCCTCACGAAGTGGCTTATGCAATGCAAAACTTGCTGGACAGCCACGACACTGATCGTTTCGCCTCGCGCATCGTCAATCGCGACAAAAAATCGATACGACAATGGCTCGATTATTACGAATGGTCCAAGGCCCAATCAGCGGATTACGAAACGCGTAAACCAACAGCAACAGAGCGAGGGAAGCAAAAACTTGCCGTGCTGTTTCAAATGACCTATCTCGGCGCGCCGATGATTTATTACGGGGACGAGGCCGGAATGTGGGGCGCTAACGATCCTTGTTGCCGCCAGCCGATGGTGTGGGAAGATTTAAAAAAAGATGAAAAGAGAAATGCGAGAATAAAAGGAGGACAAGAAGTTGGTTTCGATCGTGAGCTGTTTGAATATTATCGCCGGTTGATTCATATTCGCAATGCGCAGCCGGCGCTGCAACTGGGAGATTATCAAACTTTGCTGGCGGATGACGAGCGGGATTTGTTTGCGTTTTCACGTACGCATGAGAATCAAACGATCATCGTGTTGATTAACAATGGGCGAGAAGAACAGCAGGTCAAATTCGCCGCCCCGGGCGACGGCGAATTTATCGATCTGCTGGACGCGTCGCAACGCTTCGCCATCACTGCCGGGCAAATTGTGTTTGCCATCAACGCGCAAGCAGGCAGAATTTTTAAGAATCATAATATTTTTTGAACCGTTTTCAATAAATTCTGCACGAGCGCGGTTTTCTCCAAATAATTTTCTTTGAAAATTTGCCGGGCTTCTTTGGCGCGCGGATGCTCGCCGTAAGCCGTGAGCAACATGATCTTCGAGGTGGGACTCCGTTTTCTAATTTCCTCTGCGACCTCGATGCCGTCCCGTCCCGGCAAAAACAAATCGACGATGGCGAGATCAATGGCATTTTGCGTCAATATTTGCAAGGCCTGTGTCCCATCGCTGGCGTCATAAACCAGAAACCCCTCTCCCTGTAGCATGAGCGCGATTCCGCGCCGCATGGCGAAATCATCGTCGATGACTAAGATAGATTTCATAACAAATAGGGGTTTGGGCCAGTCGGACTTGGTTAGGGAATTTTCTAAATTTGGAAGCTCCTCGTGCCCAAATCCGACTTCGCTCATCTATCGCAGCAAGAGCAAGCGTTTGCTCTGGACAAATTCGTGGGTTTTCAAGCGATAAATATAAACGGCCGAAGCCGCTGATTCGCCGTTGTCCATTCGCCCATCCCAAAGCACAGTATGGAATCCCGCCGTCTTCCGGCCATCGATCAAAGTTCTAATTTTCTGCCCATGAATATTGTATATTTCTATTCTCACTTGGACAGCCGCTGGCAACTCAAATTGGATTTTTGTCTCCGGATTAAATGGGTTCGGATAATTCTGGCTTAAATCAAATTGCAAGGGCAAATTTTCCCGAACCTGAACATGGGTTATAAAATTGAAGTTGACCGCATTGCTGGTTTGCGCCGCCACGGTAACGGACACCGCCACTGTGCCACGCGGCAAATCGGCGGGAACAATGACTGTCAACGTCGTTCGATCCGCGCTGGCGGCCTTCACGAAGGCCTGGCGATTGCCGAAGAGCACGACATTGTTGGCGGCAAACGGATCAAAGCCGGTTCCGGTAATCGTCACCTCAACTCCGGAAGAACCGCTCGTCGGCGTCATGGTGGTGATCACCGGGCCAGAACCGGCGGGGGCTTGCGCCAGCACGAAAAATGGTGTGGCATCAACCGCCGTGAT
>CAYZFF010000557.1:0-2891 GCA_964477305.1 uncultured Cytophagia bacterium | reverse complement strand
TTAATGCAAGCGCTTGACCATCACCAGCCGATTACCGTGGATGGTATCAGGAATATACTCGACGCTATCCATCGCGCGCCGGATGATATGCAACCCGAAACCGCCGCTGCGGCGTTCTGCCATCACTTCTTGTACGTCGTAGTCTTTCGGCGGTTTCATTTCAAAGCCCAGTCCATAGTCCTGAATGATGATCGTGAAATGCGCCGGCGCATAGCGCACGTGGATGTCGATCCATTCGTCGGCGCGCGAATGATAAGCATGCTCGATGACATTCAAGCTGGCTTCATATACCGCAATTTTCATTTTGGCGATGTCTTTTTCGCTCACGCCCGCGGCAAATGCATGCGCCGTCACAAAGTCGCAGAGCCGGTATAAATTCGTGGCTTGACTCTCGACGCGCAGCTCAAATTTTTTCTCATTCTCATCCTCTTCCGCAACCGGTTCGGCGATTTTCTGCCCCATGGCTTCAACCAGCGGCGGTTCCGCTATTTCCGTCAAACCCGCGGACTCTTCATCCGGCAGCGGAGCAGCATATTCCCGAGCGGTGATTTCCTGAACGGCCTCGACGGATGAGACAATCGGCAGCGTTTGCATAAACTCGGTTAAATCGATATCGGTCACGCTGGCACGAACGGGCCGTGGCGCCACGGGCATTTCATCTTTCATTGCAGCCACGAGCACCGGCGGCGGGACAGTAGCCGGCGTTTTTACCCGCGGCAGTTTGGGCACAATTGGGGGCACCGTCTCCGTTAATTTTTTCACGGCCGGGGCCACGGTTAAGAAATGCAGCGCATTAAAAGTGGAAAAACTCCTTTGCGCGGAGGGCAAAACATTGAGGAGTTTGATATCACCCTGCCGGCGCCGGGCGCGAACCGTAAGCGCCAAGAGCAGCGCAATCAAACGCGTGGCCGGAAAAGGCAGTTGGGCCAAGTCGAGATTAAAATGCACATAGCCTTTGGCCAAATGGCGGTTCACCAAATCTTCAAAGGCCAGCAACGCAGCTTCGCCGGTAGCGTCGTCGGAAACCGCAAAGTTTGCTTCGAAACGAATTTTAACACAACGGACCGGCGTTTCGACGGTCTCGGCTTGGAAAAATTTTCCGTCCATCGGATATCATGTTACGCTGAGGTGAACGCCGCTACTCGTGAGCTTTGACTTTCTCTTCTTCCACCAACACCCGGCGCAGCACTTTGCCAATCAAACTCTTCGGCAATTCCTGCCGAAATTCGACGAATTTCGGGCATTTGTAGCGCGCCATTTCCTGTTTGCAGTATTCGATAATCTCCGCCGCAGTCGCCGCCTCGCCTTCCCGCAGAACGATAAACGCTTTAACCGTCTCGCCCCGATAAGCATCTTGCCGCCCAATCACCGCCGCTTCTTTAACTTTCGGATGTTTGTATAACACTTCTTCGATCTCGCGCGGGTAAACGTTGAAGCCGCCCGCGATGATCATGTCTTTCTTGCGATCGATAATATAAAAATATCCCTCGGCGTCCATCTTCGCCATGTCGCCGGTGTACAACCAACCGTCTTGCAAAACATTTTCCGTCTCCGTCGGCATCTGCCAATAGCCGCGCATTACTTGCGGACCGCGCACCGCCAACTCGCCAATCTCGCCAACCGGCAGCGGCTGACGCGTTTCCGGATCAACCACCTGCGCATCGGTGTTGGGAAGCGGCAACCCAATGGAACCTTCGCGCCGCTCGCCGAAAATCGGATTCGAATGCGAAACCGGCGAGGTTTCGGAGAGGCCGTAACCTTCAACCAAGCGGCCGCCGGTGATCCGTTCAAATTCGCGGGCCACCTCCAGCGGCAACGGCGCGCCACCGCTGTTGCAAACGCGAATGTTGCGCAGATCGTACTTCGGCGTGTCGGGATGGTTGTTGATCGCAACGTACATCGTCGGCACGCCGGGAAAGCAGGTGGCTTTAAATTTTTCCACCGCCGGCAAAATCATTTGCAGATCGAAACGCGGCACCAGCACAACGGTGCTGCCAATAAACACGCCCATATGCATGCACGTCGTCATGCCGTAACTGTGGAAAAACGGCAGCGCGCCCATAATGGTTTCCCGGCCTTCAGTCAAAGCGTAATTCCACGCGCGCAACTGCGTGAGATTTGCCACCAGGTTGCGATGCGTCAACACCGCGCCTTTGGAAACGCCGGTGGTGCCGCCGGTATAAAGAAAAATCGCGAGGTCTTCGGGCTGCAATTGAGCCGGCGCCGCTGTGGGGAATTCGCCGCCGGCCGCGCGCTGCATCAACTCCAGGAATTGATACGTGTGCGGTTGGGACGGCATCGTGACCCATTTGCCTTCACGCCGCGCTTTCAACGGGTACAGCCAACGCAACGGGGGCGGCATGTAATCATTGGCCCGGGTATAAACCACCGTGCGTAATTGGGTGCGCGCCCGAATGGCTTCGACGCGGCTATAAAGCAAATCCAACGCCACGGCCACTTCCGCGCCGCTGTTGTTGAGCTGATATTCAAGCTCGCGTTCGACATAAAGCGGATTGGTCGGCACCGCAATCGCGCCAAGCCGCATGGCCGCATAATGCACCGCCGGGTATTGCGGCACATTGGGCAACATGATGGCGACCCGGTCGCCTTTTTTTACGCCCAAATGTTGCAGAAACGCCGCAACCTGTTCGACCATCCGGCCCATCTCGGCATAAGTGAAGCGCCGGCCAAAATAAATATACGCCGGATGGCGATGATGGCGCCGCACCGCGGCCTCAAAAATCTCGGAGATTGTCTGGTTCGGGATTTCGACAGCTTTCGGAACCTGGGTTTCGTAATGCGCCAGCCACGGTCTTTCCATCTCCTCCTCGCGTGCATGTTATTTATTACGCTTCAATTTATTGATTTGCAGGCGGAGAAGCAAGAAAAAA
>CAYZFF010000556.1:0-2894 GCA_964477305.1 uncultured Cytophagia bacterium | reverse complement strand
TTTCATCGTTGGAACTGTCGGCCCACGCCAGATTGATTCTCGTTTTGCTCACGGCCGTGGCCGTCAGCTTCGCCGGCGCTTTCGGCGGATTCGGCAGCGTCGTCGCCGTGGCCTCGTTCGAGTACAACGAGGTGCCGCCGGCGTTGAACGCGCGCACGCGATACACGTACAGCGAGTTCGCCGTCAACGTCGAATCAACATACGTCTTCACATTCGCATTGACCTGCGCGATTTGCGCGAACGTGCCGGCTGCGCCTTTTTTGCGCTCGATACGGAAGCCGTTTTCATTATTCGAGCTGTCGGCCCACGCGAGATTGATGCGCTTGTTGCTCACCGGCGTCGCCGTCAGATTCGCCGGCTTCTTCGGCGGATTGGGCAGCGTTGTTGCATTCGCTTCATTGGAATAACCCGAATTGCCGCCGATGTTGTGCGCGCGCACGCGATAAAAATATTGCGTCGCTGGCAGCAAGGTCGTATCGGCATAGGTTTTCACATTCGCAGCTAATGTTGCGATTTGCGAATACGTTCCGGCCGCGCCTTTTTTGCGCTCGATTTTAAATCCGGCTTCATTCTTCGAGCTGTCGGCCCACGCCAGATTGAGGCGCTTATTGCTCACCGGCGTCACCGTCAAACTCACCGGCGCTTTCGGCGGATTCGGCAAGGTGATGGCCGTCACCTCATTCGAGTAACCCGCGTTGCCGCCGGCGTTGAACGCGCGGACGCGATACATATACTCGATGTCCTGGCTCAGGCCGTTGTCCTGATACGTTTTTACATTCGGCGCCACCGAAGCGATTTCCGTAAAGGCGCCGCTGCCGTTTTTGCGCTCAATCTTGAAGCCGTCTTCGTCATTGGCGTTATCGGTCCACGCCAGATTGATCTGCGTCTGGCTGGCCGTCGTGCCCGTCAGGTTGCTCGGCGCGGTCGGCGGTTTCACCAGCGTCGTGGCCGTCGCCTCATTCGAATAACCCGAATGGCCGCCAAGATTCGAGGCGCGCACGCGATAGAAATATTGCGTCACCGGACTCAGCGCGCTATCTTTGAATGCCGTCGCATTTTTTGACAACACCGCGATCGGCGCGAACGTGCCGCCCGCACCTAACTTGCGCTCGAGACGGAAACTGTCTTCGTTCGCCGATTTATCCTGCCACGTCAAATTGATTTGCAAATTCACCAGCGGGCCGGCCGTCAAACCCGTCGGCGCTGCCGGCGGCTCCGGAAACGTTTTTCCGGTCGCTTCATTCGTGTACGCGGCGTTTGCCGTCACGTTGTAAGCCCGCACGCGATAAACATATTCCGTGTTCGCCACGAGGCCGGTGTCGGCAAAACTGGTTGCATTCGCGCCGGCAATTCCAACCTGCACAAAAGCGCCCGCGCCGGTTTTGCGCTCGACTTTGAAGCCGGCTTCGTTGTGTGAATTATCCGTCCACACTAACGCGATGCGCGTTTGATTCACCGGCGTTGCCGTCAAACCCGAGGCCGGATCCGGCGGGCCGGGGTTGGTCGTGGCATTGCCTTCGTTGGAATAGGGCGACAGGCCGCCGGTGTTGGAAGCGCGCACGCGATAGAAATACTGCGTGCTCGCCGACAAGCCGGTGTCGCCGAACGCAACGGCATTGGCTGGAAGCTTCGCAATTTGCGCAAACGTTCCCGCCGCGCCCAACTTGCGCTCGACCATAAAACTGTCTTCATTCGCCGATTTATCCTGCCACGCCAAATTCAGCTTGGAGAAACTCACCACCGTCACCGCTAAATTAGTCGGCGCGACTGGCGCTTTCGGCAGCGTCGTGGCTTCAACCGTGTTGGAATAAGCTGAATTGCCGCCGGCATTGTACGCGCGCACGCGGAAAAAGTATTTCGTGTTCGCGTTCAAGTTGCCGTTGGAAAAACTCAGCACATTCGAGCCCACCGTCGCGATCTGCGTAAATTTGCCGGCATTGCCGAGCTTGCGCTCGATCTTGAACCCGGCTTCGTTCGTGGAATTATCTTTCCACGACAGATCGATCTGGCTGCTGCTGCTCGTGATCGCCGCCAAAGTCGTCGGCGCTGCCGGTGGATTGGGCAATGTGGTGGCTTCAACGGCCGGGGAATAAGGCGAATGGCCGCCGTTGTTGAAAGCGCGAATGCGATACGCATATTTCGTGCTCACGCCGAGGCCGGTATCCGCAAAAGCAACAGCGTTCGGCGGCAAAACGGCGATTTGCGTGAAATTCGCTGCCGCGCCCGCTTTGCGCTCGATCTTGAAACCATCTTCGTTGTTGGATTTATCCTTCCACGCGAGATCGAGGCGTTTTTTGCCCGGTTTCGCGGTGAGGCTGTCCGGCATGACCGGAATATTGGACAAGGTCGTGGCCTTCGCCTCGTTGGAATAAGCCGAGTTGCCGCCGGCATTGAACGCGTGCACGCGATAGAAATATTCTGTGTCCGCGGCCAAGCCCGTATCGGCGAGTGTTTTCACATTCGGCGTCACCGAAGCGATCTCGGCAAACACACCGGCTGCGCCCGTTTTACGTTCAACTTTAAAACCATCTTCCGGCGTTGCCAAATCCGTCCACGCCAGATTGATTTTCGTGTTGCTTTGTGTCGTCGCCGTCAAATTGCTCGGCGCATCCGGCAACGTCGTTGCCGCAGCTTCCGCAGAGTACGGCGAATGGCCGCCGGTGTTGAACGCGCGAAGGCGATAAACATATTTCACGCCCACGCCGAGCAGCGTATCTGCATAAGCCGACTGGTTCGCCGGCAGCACCACGATTTGCGTGAAGCCTGCTTCCGAATCCAAACGGCGCTCGATCTTGAAACCATCTTCGTTGCCGGCATTATCCGACCACGCGAGATTGACGCGCTTGTAGCCCGGCGTCGCCGCGAGATTGCTCGGCGCCAGCGGCGTGTTCGGC
>CAYZFF010000555.1:0-2898 GCA_964477305.1 uncultured Cytophagia bacterium | reverse complement strand
GCCGTGGCGGCGGTGCGCAACGCGTTGATGAACGGCATTACGGCGATGCGCGATGTCGAAACCGAGGGCGCGATGTATGCGGATGTTGACATCAAGAAGGCGATCAACAATGGCGTGATTCCGGGGCCACGGATGTGGGTTTCAACGCGGGCGATGGCGCCAACCGGCGCGTATGGGCCGAGTGGATATTCGTGGGAATTGCATCTGCCCAAAGGCGTGCAAATTGTGGACGGCGCGGACAACTGCCGGCAAGCCGTGCGCGAGCAAATTGCCAACGGCGCGGATTGGATCAAGATTTATTGCGACCGGCGTTATTACATTGACAAAGACGGCGGGCTGTCGAGCCAGCCGAACTGGACGGTGGAAGAAATAAAAGCGATTGTCGAGGAAACGCATCGGCTCGGCAAAAAAGTCGCGGCCCATGCGATTGGCCGCAATGGGATTAAAATGGCGCTCGACGCCGGCTGTGATTCCATCGAGCACGGCGATGGTTTTGATGACGCGCTGATTGCGCAAGCGGCGCGACAAGGAACGTTTTGGTGCCCGACGATGCTCGTCACCGAATACGTGGCGCCAGGCCGTGCAGCGGCGGGCGCAGAGATTTGGGTAAAAATGCTGCCGATGCTTCGCGCCGCAGTTGGCAAAGCGGCAATGGCCGGCGTGAAAATCGCAATGGGCACGGACGCCGGCGGCTTTCCATGGACGATAAACCAAGCTGGTGAGTTAAAGTTGATGGTGAATGCCGGCCTGTCACCGCTGCAGGCGATCCAAGCGGCGACGCTGGTGGCGGCGGATTTGCTCGATCAGGAAGCGAATATCGGCAGCATCGAGGCGGGCAAGTTTGCTGATATCATCGCGGTGCCGGGCGATCCACTGCAGGATATTTCTGTGATGGAAAAAGTTAATTTTGTGATGAAGGATGGGAAGGTGTATGTTGGCGCCAGCGAGACAATGTTTAAGTAATCAGTAATGCTCTTCACTTCATTGTTGAACAGTGGTTGTAGTTTGAGCGCAGGCGAATCATTTCAAATATCGGGAGGCGTAAATGACAATTAAAAAACGATTCGGGGCGTGGGTGCAACGACATAAAGCCATTCTTTTTTGGATCACTTTCGCAGCAGGAATGCTGGTCGTTGAATTTTTTTTTCTACCGGGTTATCGGAACCTGGCGCTCATCGGCCTTTATACTTTTTTGCTCACCGGCTTGATTCTTATTGTGAAAAAAAGGTATAGCGAATTAATTGAAAACCCCGAAATCCCTGCCCTGCCTTTGCTGGTGAAAGAGGAAAACACTGGCTGGCGGCAAAGCTCCCGTGACGACCATGAAACTCCTACATTCAGCCTACCGGAAATTCTGCTGGAAGAATTTGAGTATGCTAAGGAAACAGCCGATCAAGCGATGGATGATCGCCATACACTGGTCAACTATTTTTTGCTTTCCGCCGGTGTGGTCTTGGCCAGTTTTGGAATTATGGTGAGCGAGGAAGGAGGGGCAAAGTTCGCTTATCGATATGAAGTTTTGGTGGGGTTAAGCCTGCTGTTGAATATCGTAGGTTGGGTTTATTTTATGCAGGTGGTCCGCCTACGGCAGGCCTGGTGTGAAAGCGCCCGCGCCATGAATCATATCAAACAAGTATTTGTTAAAAATTGCGGGATCGATTTTGATCTTGCCAAAAAATGTTTTCGCTGGGATTTCGATAGTCTTCCCAAAGCTGGAAGAAAAATGACTGTATTCTACTTTTCGGCGCTGCTGATTAGTATTATAAATTCCAGTGCCATGGCGTTGGCCGGCATTATCGTGATTGATCTCAATCTCGTTCGCAACTCCAGGCCGATTCCACTGGGTCATTTTATCACGAGCAGTTGTATAGGCGTTTTTCATTTAGTCTTTCAAATGGCCATGTATACATCTCTTTTGGAAGAAAAATATAAACCGAAGAACGCCGCCTCACAATCGCAAAGCAAGGCTTAAACTATGAAAGTGGAATTACAGGACGAAAAAATCTCGTACAACGATTTTTTTACAATCACCGTGGGTCGTTTTAAATTTGAAAAATTTAACGGCGAGATGTCGAAAGCAGTGCGCCGGTTGTGCTTGGATCGCGGCGATGCGGTGGCCGTGGTGCTGTTCAATCGCCAGAGCAATAAACTGGTGATGATCGAGCAGTTTCGCTATCCGGTTTATCGCGCGTTGCAGAGAAAGAACGGCTGGCTTTGCGAGTTAATCGCCGGCGTGGTGGAAGCAGGCGAAAAACCGGAAGAAGTGGCGGCGCGCGAGGCCATGGAAGAAACCGGCTACCAAATCAAAAATGTTAAGTTACTCGCGCGGATTTTCCCTTCGCCGGGTGGCATCTCGGAGCGCGTTTATATTTTTTATGCCGAAGTGGCCGGCCGGGAAAACGCCGGAGGCGGCCTGGCATCGGAGGACGAGGATATTCGCGTGATGGAATTGCCCGTCAGCAAAGTTTATGCAATGCTCAGAAGAGGGGAACTCGAAGATGCGAAAACGGTGATCGGGCTGATGCAGGCGGAGAAATTGATTCGGCGGAAGAGTCGAAGCGGCGCCACAACAACAATGAGGCGCAAAAAGAATTCAGACAAGGGTAAAAAGCCGCGTTCATAAATTTAAGCCCCAATACCGAAATTATAAAAGCCTGATCACCGGGAGCAAACCGGTGATCAGGCTTTTTATTGACTACTCGTGTTTGCAATACTAAAGCATTGCACTCCGCATTTAACTAATCTTCAGCGATGCCACCGTCTTTTCAAACGCCGGTAGAAAATCGCTGCGCTTCGGCGCGAAGTAGTTGACGATGATGCGATAGACTTGATCGTTCTTCACCACGAAATAGGCGCGGCTGGCGATGTCTTTGGCGGGCGTGTAGTTGAGAAACATCG
>CAYZFF010000554.1:0-2902 GCA_964477305.1 uncultured Cytophagia bacterium | reverse complement strand
GAACAGAATTCTTCCAGAATGACATGTTACTTGAAAGTCGGGCCGGCTGGGTTACTGGCGTTCGGCCTCAAGATCGAGGTCGCGTTGTTGATTCCACTGCACCCAGTCCAACTCGGCGCGGGCGTCGGTGAAACGATTCGGCTCCGAAGGCCGGCCATCTTTGCCAATCAGAACTTGTTGCTGGGCTTGCACCAATTTCACCCAAGCTGCGAGCGTGATCTGCTGCGGCCCCGGCACCTGTTGCGGTCCCGGAACTTGACCGGGACGCAGACCCGTCGAGGGGCGAAATAAGGCGCCGCCGCCGCGCACTTCGACGGTGCCTTCATAAACCCGCACATTTGTGGCGCTATCTGCCGCCACGGTGGCGCGATAAACCGTCCCCTGCACGCCGGCAATCGCCGTGGGGAATTTAACGTCCACTTTCGGCTGGCGATTGAACAGCTTGTTGACGCGTGTCCACAACGAGCCAACCGAGAGATCGAATTGCGCCTGCAGCGGTTGGGTGGGCGCGGCCGGCTTTTCGGTACGAATGAGTTTCGTGATTTTCAATTGTGAATTGGCCGCCAACCGAATGACGCTGCGATTATCCAGCACCAACTCTGCCCGCGCTTTCGCCGCGGTTTGAATTTCATCGTTGGGATTCAACAACAGGTTCGGCGTCACATTTTGAAAATCGCCTTTGCCGCCCCGCCGATATTTCACCGGCCCTTCATAAAACGTGAGCACCGCTTGCGCCGCCGAGGTGCGGAGTTGTTCAAACTTCGGCTCGGGCACCGCACGGAGGGGAAATAGCAACGAATCGCCGGGATAAATCCAATTCAAATCTTTAATATGGGGATTGGCCGTTTGCAGCACGGCGAACAGCGAATCATTAAAAAAACCGTAATAGCGGATGGCGAGATAACTCGCTGTATCCCCCCGGCGAATCGTAAGTTTTTTATAGGCATTTTGCGTGGAGGCTGCGAAGAAGAGCGGCAGAACCACCAAGCTCGTTAAAAAAAACCGGCGTTTGAAGAAATGCAAAAGTTGAGGCGACATAGTTTTATTTCACGCTAAAATTTTGCCACGGCGGTGCGAACACTGGTGGATTGGCTATCCGGTTGCGTCCAGGCGAAAATAATTTCGTGTTCATTACGCGCCAGACGTGGAAAACCGCTGGCCCGTTTGGTGCTGGATTCAGCGAGGGTAGAAGATTCTCCGCGCCAGCCGTCGGCGCGCACGCGGCGCAGGCGAATCTCGCCGTGGTTATCAGTTTGCTCCAACCAACACACCAGCGCGGTGCTGTCGGGAAGCAAGAGCAAATCCACGCGGCCCATTGGCTCGCGATCGCCAATTTCAATGGGCGTGCCAAATGTCGCGCCTTCATCGCGTGAAAACGCGAGGCGCACATGCGGGGTGTCTTGTGCTGCAGTATACCATGCCACTGCCACAAATGTCCCCTGCGCCGCAATGGCCGGCCCATTCACCGGGCAGCCTTGGTGGATCCAATTGTCGGCGTGCACGAGGCGCGGCTCGGTCCAGTGGCCGTTTTGATAACGCACGATACCAATATCGCGAATTTCATTCAACGAACGATCGCGATAAACCACCACGGCGCCGTTACTCGTCAATGCGGCGTCGGTTTGGCAACATTCACACACCCGCGTGTCCAAAATCGTTTCCTCGTGCAACTGCCCGCTTTTATCCAGCCCCGCAAAACGCAGCGTCATTTCGCTATCCTCATTGGGTTCAGCATGCCCGTTGGTGTTGTTCGCAAAATTACGTCCGTCCAGCCACACCACCCCGAGTTGATCATGGCCCCACGGCAACAGTGAGACAAAACCATGTTCGGTTTGGGTGTTATCCCGATGCGGGGTGATGGCCTCACCCCAATCTTTTTCTGCCGCGGTTGACCGCGCAATTTTTACGTCATACGCATATTTGCTTTCGCCGGAGCGGGCGAGCCAGTGCGCCGCCAGGGTTTGATCGGGTAACTTGATCAGCGCGGGAAAATCGGCCCAATTGACAAACCAATTGGGGCCGGCGGCAATCGGCTGCGGTGACGACCACTGGCCCGTTTCATATCGTGAATAAAACAAGGTGTGTTCGGCGTCACCCGTTTTTTCGATCCAGCTCAAATAAATTCGGCCATCCGTTGCCGTAAAAAGATTGGGAACTTTGCTCTCGCCTGGTTTTGCCGGGGAGGCAAGGTCACGCCAGTGGAAGCTCGCGAGCGGCTCGGTAGATTTCTGGCTACAGGCCATGAGAGTCGTGAGCAATAAAATGCATCCCGGCAAAATTTTCATAGCCTAAATTTACGCGATTTATCTTAAAAGCGCAAGTTTTAAAAGCTATTTGACAAAAAGGCTGGAATCGCTTATATTTCTCAACAGCGATTTTTTGAAGGCAAAATCATGGGGGCAAAATAATTTTAAATATACTGCTCGAGTCTTGAGTTGATGGGTTGCGGCGATTGCCGCGCACGAACGAGAGGCCATTATGTTCTGTTATTCCTGCGGTGCTGAAGTGAAACTGGAGAGCCGGCGGCCGGGCCGGGGCGATACCTGCCCCAAATGCGCGGCGTATTTGCACTGTTGCCGCAATTGCCGTTTTTACGATGAAAAGGCGCACCATCAATGCCGCGAACCGCAAGCGGAATTTGTGCCGGACAAAGCCGTGGGAAATTACTGCGACTATTTTGAAGCCGCCAGTCAACGCGGGTTGGATAAATCCGCGGCCCGCGCGGCGGAGTCGAGAAGAAAATTGGAAGAGTTGTTTAAAAAGAATCCATAACCAAGTGCTGATTTTCACACTTCCGGGTAACATGTCATGCTGGAAGCCTCTTCTTCACAACCAGCACAATGCTGATAACAAAAAAGATCGTTCCACGATGACATGGGAAGTCTTGCCTGCCACATTAACC
>CAYZFF010000553.1:0-2910 GCA_964477305.1 uncultured Cytophagia bacterium | reverse complement strand
AGGCGATTGTGCACGAAACACCCGGCGTGACGCGCGACCGCAATTATGCCGAAGCCGAATGGACGGGCCATGAGTTCACGCTGATGGACACCGGCGGCTATTTTCCCGACAGCAGCAATCTTATCGATCAGGCTGTGCTCAAACAGGTTTATGACGCGATTGAGGAAGCGGACTGTTTAGTTTTTGCCGTCGATGCCCAAACCGGGGTGACGGGTACAGATGCGGAGGTAGCCCGCATTGTACGTCGCAGCGATAAGCCGCTGCTACTGGTCGTAAATAAGATCGATGACACCCATCACGAGCCAAAGCTGGCGGATTTTTATAATCTCGGTCTCGGCGAGCCGGCGCCCATTTCCGCAGCGAGCGGCCGGCAAGTCGGCGATTTTTTAGATCGGCTCGTGGCGCTGTTGCCGGCTTCGGCCAAGCGCCAGCCGCAAGTCGAGGAGGCAGAAGAGAAAATCGAAACCGGCGTTTTACATCTGGCGGTGATTGGCCGTCCCAACGTCGGCAAATCCTCGTATGTGAATGCTGTGCTGGGGCATGATCAAGTGATCGTCACCAACATTCCCGGCACGACGCGCGATTCCATTGACACGCGGCTGCGCTACAAAAACCAGGAAATCGTGCTCATCGACACCGCCGGCTTGCGCAAAACCTCGCGGGTCAAAGAGTCGATAGAATTTTACAGCACGCTGCGCACGCGCGAGAGCATTCGCCGCTGCCAGGTCGCCCTGCTGCTGTTCGATGCCACGGAAAAGGCTGTTGATCAGGATTTGCATATCGTCAGCGAGGCGGCGCGCTTGCGCAAGGGCATCGTCATCGGCGTCAACAAGTGGGATTTGATCGAGAAAGATGCGTTGACCGCTAAAACGTTTGAAAAAGAGTTGCGCGAAGCGTTGCGCATTTACAGCTACGTGCCCATACTGTTCATATCGGCGGAGAAACACCAGCGCGTGTTCAAAATGCTTGATGTAGCGCAAACCGTTTATCGCGAACGCCAGCGGGAATTGCGCACGATGGAGCTAAACGAGTTTTTGCAAGCCGTGCTTAAAAAGTATCCGCCGCCGGCGATGGACAAGCGCGAGGTAAAGATCAAGTATTGCACGCAGGTCAAAAACTCGCCGCCGGTCATCGCCGTTTTTTGTAATCATCCCGAAGCGATTCGCCCGGCGTATCGGCAATATTTGGAAAACCAGTTTCGCGCCCGTTTCGGTTTTACCGGCGTGCCGTTGACCTTCAGCTTTCGGAGAAAGTGAATAAATGATGAAGCGTTTTTTAAGTGTCATGTTGTTGGCAGGGAGCACAATCATTTCCGCGCAGACCCGCACAGAAAACTATCAATTGCTGCTCAATAGCGCGCAGAGTGCCGGCGAGCGGATACCGCACGGCAAATGCGGCCTGCCGGCCTTTGCCGCGCTGCAACAAGCCGCGGCGCAACAGCCGGCGCTCAACGCGCTGTTCAAAAGCACGTTTCAGCGTCCGACGTTGCCGCTCAAGTACGCGACGCCGGATGGCCGATTTCGTTTTCATTATACGATCACCGGCAATGATGCGGTTAATCCAACCTCGACGCAGGTGAGCGGCGTGCCGGATTATATTTACGAAGCCGGGCTGGCCGCGCAACGGGCGTATAATCTTTTGCACGTCCAGCTTGGTTTCGATTTGCCGATGAGCGATCAGAACGTCGACGGCGCGGAGTATGATTTTTATGTGATCAACGAGCCGGCGGATCGGTACGGTGAAACCGCGTGGGATTTTCTCGACGCCAGTGGCCGCGGCCCGGGTTATTCCTTTGTGGACAATGATTTTACCGGCTATGCCACCACCGGCCTGGCGGCGTTGCGCGTGACGGTCGCCCATGAATATTTTCACGGGGTGCAATTGAATTACCGCTTCCGCAGCGAGGATATTTACTTTCTCGAGATGTCGTCGGTGTGGTTTGAAGATTTTTCGTATGATGCGGTGAACGATTACTATTTTTACCTGCGCACGTTCTTTAATAATCTTGACATTCCGCTGCATGAAACCGACGGCTACGAATCAACCGTCTGGCTGCATTATCTGGTTAAACGCACGCGGACGCCGCGCCTCATGCTGGATTTGTGGAATAGAGTGCGGTCCGAGTTGGCGATCACCAGTTTCAAAACGGTTTTAGAAGCGGCGCCATACAATTTGCCGTTTGCGCAGGCGTTCAGCGAATTCAACACCTGGTGTTATTTCACCGGCACGCGGGCGGACACGGCACGGTATTTTGAAGAAGGCGACAAATATCCTCAACTGCGGTTCGAAAACACTTTCGCCGCAAAACGCGACACGATGGTGAGTGACGGCTTGTCTTCGGTGGCGGCGCATTTTTATCGGGTGATTCGCAATCCGCAAAATCTGCAAGTGGTGTTGCAAACCAACGAGCCGAGCCGCTGGCTGGTGACGGCGATTTCGCGAGCCAACCAACAATACAATTTGCAAAGCGGCGGCGGATTGACGCCGATTTCCGTCGCGGCGCCGACGCGCGAAGATACAGTGATCGTCGCCGTGGTGAATACGAGCCTGCCCTCGAGCACCGGGCAATCTATTTTTTCCAACTATCAATTGCAGCTTAGTTTGGCCGGTAAAGTGACGCTCGCCAACATGCTGGAAAATCCTTTCCCGAATCCGTTCCGGGGCAAAGGGTTGCAATTTTTTCCTTTCCGCCTCAGTGAACGCATGACGGTGGAAGCGGCGATCGTGCGCGAAGATGGAAGGGTGATGCGCCAATTTAAGCTGGGCGAACTCGGCGCCGGCGCATATTCGAGCCAGCTTTATTGGGACGGCAATGACGACGACGGCCGGCGCGTCGCCAGCGGCGTTTATTTGCTGCGTTTGTTCGCCGGCGGTTTTCAAGAGACGACCAAGTTTGTCGTGATTAATTGA
>CAYZFF010000552.1:0-2943 GCA_964477305.1 uncultured Cytophagia bacterium | reverse complement strand
CTATCGCCGTGACGGGCAGGGAGCACCGGCGCAAGCGCAAATAAAATTTTGCAACCTCTGGTCTGCACATCAAAGGCGAGAATTATCTCCGTGTTATTCGTATGCGGCAGGTGATTCGCCGCCTTTTTTGTTTCTGGACATCTCGATCACCCCTCATAAACTTTATATATATTTTTTATTGACATTGGTGCTTAACTTTATTATATTTAAAACTGTTTTAAAAACCTATAATATTAAACCGAGAGACTATGGCTAATCATCAATCAGCAATTAAACGCAACCGGCAAGCCAAGCGGCAAGCGCTGCGCAATCGCGAATATCGTTCCGAAATGCGGACTACGATTAAAAAAATGCTCTCCGCCACAGATCGGCAAACGGCAGAGAAGGATTTGCGCGCGACCGTTTCGCTGTTGGACAAACTGGTGACGCATGGCGTGATTCACCGGAACAAAGCGGCCAATCAAAAATCACGGCTGGCAAAATTTTATAATGGCCTACCCGCCGCCGCGGCGGCTTAGTTAGCGCCATCTTCCTGGCGCGGCAATTAAATTTTCGCCAAACGCTTGGCCAATTTTTAAAAACGCGATTCTTTTCTAACGAGAAGGATCGCGTTTTTTGTTGATGCGAAATCCGCTTGACATTTGGCGGAATCGTTTTATATTTGAGGGGTCACTTCGTGCCATAACCCAAGTTTTGCTCATCATCTCGCGAGAACAACTTATGCCTGACCATATTCGCAAACCGGCCATTCTGATTACCGGCGCCAACGGCGAGATGGGCCACGGTTTGATTACCCGTTTGGCCAGCGCCGGCAGTTATAATATCATTGCACTGGATGTGCGCCCTCTCGATGCGGATCTGCAACGGCTGTGTAATGCCGTGGTGATTGGCGACATTCTCGAGTCGCGCCTGCTTGAACGCCTGCAAAGCGAATACGAAATTCATTGTGTCTATCATCTTGCCGCCCTGCTCTCCACCCGCGCCGAATTTACGCCGGAAGCCGCGCATCGGGTCAATGTCGAAGGCACGATCAATTTATTAAAAATGGCCATCGAACAATCGCGCTGGCACGGCGAAGTGGTCACCTTCATGTTCCCCAGTTCGATTGCGATTTATGGCCTACCCGATCTGGCTGCCAAGCAGCGCGCCGGAAAAGTCAAAGAAACGGAGTGGAATTATCCGACCACGATGTACGGTTGCAATAAACTTTATTGCGAACATCTCGGGCGCTACTATGCCTCGCATTATCGCCAACTCGCGGCGGACAATACGCAGCGCGGCGGCATCGATTTTCGCTCGATTCGGTTTCCGGGTTTGATCAGCGCGATCACTGTGCCGAGCGGCGGCACCAGCGATTACGCGCCGGAAATGTTGCACGCCGCCGCGCAGAATAAAAGTTACGCCTGCTTTGTGCGCGAAGACGTGCGCATTCCGTTTATGGCGATGCCGGATGCGATCTCGGCGTTATTCGCTCTCCAAAGCGCCCCGCGCGCCCAATTAACCCAAACCGTTTATAATATCAGCAGTTTTAGTCCGAGTGCCGGCGAAATTCGCGTGTTGACGCAGCGCGCTTTTCCCAAGGCGAACATCACTTTTAGCCCGGATGATAAACGCCAAGCAATTGTGGATTCCTGGCCCGCCGAGGTGGATGACGCTGCGGCACGGCGTGATTGGGGTTGGGCCCCAGAATATGATCAAACCCGTGCGTTTGAAACCTATTTGATTCCGGGGATTAAACAACGTTACCTTTAATTGATCTTCTCAAAATTTGTGATGAGGATGCCATCTATGTCCAAGTTCGACTTTCTCAATGCGGAAATTCAGGCATTGAAAGATCAAGGACTTTTTATCAATATTCGCACCATTGAAAGCGCAGTCGGCGCCTGGATTCAGGTGGACGGCAAACGTGTCTTGAACCTGTGCACCAACAATTATCTCGGTTTTGCGAATCACCCGAAATTAAAAGAAGCGGCGAAGGCGGCGATTGAGCAATATGGCGTCGGGCCGGCGGCAGTGCGTTCGATTGCCGGCACACAAAGTTTGCATCGCGAGTTGGAAAGAAAACTGGCGGCCTTCAAAGGCGTCGAAGATGTTATCTCCGTGCAATCCGGCCTGCTGGCAAATCAAGCCGTGATTCCAACCATCACCACGGCGGAGGATGTGATTTTTTCCGACGAGCTGAATCACGCGAGCATTATTGACGGCACGCGCCTTTCGAAGGCCAAAGTGGTGCGTTATAAACACAACGACGTTGCCGATCTTGAAGCCAAACTGCAGAGTGAGCCGGTGACGCGCAACCGCTTGATCATCACCGATGGCGTATTCAGCATGGACGGCGATGTCGCGCCGATGAAAGAAATTGTCGAAGTTGCCGAAAAATATAATGCTTTGACGATGGCCGACGATGCGCACGGCGAAGGTGTGCTCGGTCGCGCCGGCCGCGGCGTGGCGGATCATTTTGGCTTGGCCGGCCGCGTCGATATTGAAATCGGCACGCTCTCCAAAGCGTTCGGCGTGGTTGGCGGTTATGTTGCCGGCAAAAAAGCAATTGTTGATTATTTGCGCCAGCGGGCGCGGCCGTTTTTATTTTCCAGCGCCGTCACGCCGGCGGATATTGCGGCCTGTATCGCCGCGGTCGATATTCTCGCTGAATCCGGCGCGCTGGTGGAGAAACTGTGGGCGAACACCAAATATTTTAAGAATAAAATGAAAGCGCTCGGTTTTGACCTCGGCCAAAGCGCCACGCCGATTACGCCGGTGATGATTGGCGACACCCACAAAGCCCGCGCGTTTAGCCAAAAACTTTTTGAGCACAATGTTTTCACCATGGCCATCGGCTTTCCCACCGTGCCGAAAGGCAAAGAACGGCTGCGGGTGATGATCTCTGCCACCCATTCGACAGAAGATTTGGATCTGGCGGTGAAGGCGTTTGAAAAAGTTGGG
>CAYZFF010000551.1:0-2954 GCA_964477305.1 uncultured Cytophagia bacterium | reverse complement strand
ATGCCGCCACAATAATCGCAGTTATCGTATTTAGTCGCCATATCATTCCTCGAAAACGGTTATAATTCGCAAATATCCCAAATCGGTTAATCGGCAAATAATTCCTATTCTTCGTCCATCCTTGGCTTTGCCGCTAATGCAAAACTTGGTTGAGGTAAGCGGGTCGCGTTGACGCGCCACAATGCGACCCGAATAAATTCCATGTTTGACGTCTTCAGTATCAAAACCATCGGCTTGCATTTCAATTTTGGAATGCGAAGACAATTCATACATTCCCAATGCCACTTTCCGGCCTAAATCGCTAATTTTTGCCAAGGCTAATTCTCCGTCCGGATAAATATACGCCTTTTGAAATTGATTTGCAAGAGCAACTCTACGGCGGCTGCTTCGTGATACTCTCCAACAACTGCCGCGCGCCCGCATCTTCCGGCGCCAGCGCCAAAAGTTTTTGCGCCCAATGACGGGCGGCAGGAATATCGCCGAGACTGCGATGATATTGCACGAGTGCGATGAGAATCTCGCGATCTTGGGGAAATTTTTGATACGCCGTTTGCAAAACTTGCAGCGCGCGCTTGGTCTCGCCCATTTCATACAATGCTACGGCATAGACATAAATATAACGCGGCAAATCACTGCGCTGTTCCGCCGCTTCGGCTAATTCAGCGACGCCTTCTGGCATGCGCTGCTGGCGCACGAGCGACAAGCCCAGCGCATGATGCACATCGGCGTGATTGGGATCGACCTGCAAAGCGGCGCGTAACAACTTTTCAGTTTCGCTCTCGCGATTTTGTTCGCGGTACAAATCGGCAAGATTGATATAAGCTGGAACGAAAGTCGCTTGCAAGCGAATTGCTGTGCGATAAGAAGCTTCAGCCTCGTCAAACTGTCCAAACTGCGCTGCCAGCGTGCCGAGATTGACGTGTGTTTCCGCACGATCAGCATTACTCAGTTGCGCTTCGCGATATTCCGCCACCACACGATCAAAGTCAGCGCGTTGTTGCGCATTGAAATTTGCGACTGGAACACTGGCGAGAACCGGCACGACTTCCAAACGCACCGTGCGAATGGGATCATTCAATAATTGCGATCCCAGCAACAATCGCATGGGCGGCTCGAAAACCGCAAGCGCTGTTGCTGCCGCGCGGCGAATAAGTGGATCAGAGTCGCTAATCGCCTTTTCAATTATGGCACGCGCATCTGGCCGCAAATAATTTGGCAAAAGACTCAACGCTGTGGCGCGCGCGATGGCGGGCAATTGCGTATTGTTCAGCGTTTGCATCAATTGTTCAGCCGCATCGGGCTGGCTGGTTCGCCCCGCAAAAAGTGTTTCGCCAAAATGCCATTCGGTTTTATGATTCGGCCCGTACCATTTGGCCACGGTTTCAGTCGCCCATTTTGCCGAACGATCTTGGTGGCACTCATTGCAGGCATTCGGCGTGTTCAATTTCATCGACAAATCCGGACGCGGCACGCGGAAACTGTGATCACGGCGGCCGTCGATCACCATGTATTTGCGCTCGACCATGTGGCACGACACGCATTGCGCGGCGGCCGACTCGATTTTGTGAAAATGATGTGCTGGCGTATCATATTTTGCCGGCAGATGGCATTGGAGACAAATCGCATTTCCCGGAAAACGCAGACGGAGACTGTGCGGCTCGTGGCAATCCGAACACGTCACACCGGCTTGATACATTTTACTTTGCAGAAATGAGCCGTACTCATAAACTTCTTCAACCTCCATTGTTTGGCCATCGGCGTGATAAACGCCTTCATCGAGCAGCGACACGCGATGCGTCGCCGCGAGCGACTTGCCATATTGATATTCGCCCCAACTCTGCGCGCGGCGCGAATGGCAGCGCGCACAGGTTTCAAATTCAGCGCGGGATGCGAGGGCGTGCGTGCGCGTCGCAATATTTTGTCCCGGCGGGAAAGTCCAATTGCCGCTCGCGGTGTCCGCGAAAGTGACCATTAACCCTTTGGTTGCATCAACGACTCGCCGGCCCTGTTTCAATTGCCGTGCCCAATCCGCGTGTCGAGAGCCGGGCCCGTGGCAGGCTTCGCAGGAAACGTTGATCTCCGACCAACTCGTGGCAAAGCGATCATCAATAAGGGAATAATTTTTTTGCAAATTCGTCGAGTGACACTCGGCGCACATGAAGTTCCAATTTTGGTACGGCCCCGTCCAGTGCAAAATATCTTTGTAATCGATTTTCTCGTTGGGATAAAGATGAAACCAACGCTGCCCTCCCTCCGGCGCCGGACGCGCGTCCCAGCAAATGCTCAAGGCTTGATAACGCCCGCGGTCCAATTCCACGAGATATTGTTGCAGCGGATAAACGCCAAAGGTGTAAGCAATTTTGTACTCGTGCAGCTTGCCATCTGGCCCGTCGGTTTGCACGAAATACTGATTTTGTTTTTTGAAAAACGTCGTCGTTACCCCATCTTTTTTAAATTTTGCCTTGTTGAAATTGCCCAGCACCGTCGCGCTGTCGGCGATTTGCATGGCAAGATCATGATGCGAGCCGCGCCACAGCTCGGCTTGCTGCATGTGGCATTCGGCGCAAACTTTTTCGCCGACGAAAGTGACTGGGGCTGCGGTGCGGCTTTCGTTTTGATTCGATGGGTGATTACAGGCGAAGGCAAAAATGACAACGACTGCGAGCAAAAACAAATTTAGACGAAGGCCAATTTGGCCCAATAGCGTTGCGAATTTGAAATAGCCTTCCCTCACGGAGGCCTGGTGAAATTGCATAAAATTGGTGTCTCTACACGTCACCTCTTCATCCCCTCCAACTCCTCAATCTTCGCTTGCGCAAAACGCCCAAAATCGCTTTGCGAGCCTTGCTCCTTCACGATCTGTTGAAAGAGCTGACGCGCGCGGTCGTAGTTTTTCAAACGCATGTAGCACAATCCCGACTCGTACAACGCGGTGATATCCCACGGCAGTTTGG
>CAYZFF010000550.1:0-2961 GCA_964477305.1 uncultured Cytophagia bacterium | reverse complement strand
CGGGAGCGCGGCGCGAACCGGAGGAAATTGAGGAAACTTAGGCCAAGGCGGTAACTATGCCAACGTTAAAAACTGCAAAATCGTCTGCGCTGCAGATGGATGTGCATGACGAGATTGAAGCTTTAAAATCACGGGTGGCGACGCTCTCCAGCTTGATCGAAGTGAGCATTATCGTCAACAGCACGCTCGATCTCGACAGCGTGCTCAGCCTCGTGATGGAAAAGGCGCAAGCGGTGATGGATGCCGAAGCTTGCTCCGTCATGCTGATCAATGAGAAAACCGGCATGTTGGAATGGGAAGTGGCGCTCGGCGAAGTCAGCGCGCAAGTCATGCAAACCATTCAACTGCGCGTCGGCGAGGGCATTGCCGGCTGGGTGGCGCAAAGCGGCCAGCCGCTCATCGTGCCGGATGTGAGCCAGGATCCGCGGTTTTCCAAAAAGAGCGACGACACCACCGGCTTCATCACGCGCTCGATTCTCGCGGTGCCGCTGAAAGTAAAAGAGCGCATCATCGGCGTCGCAGAAGTCATCAATCCGCTGCACGGCAAGTCGTTCACCGATGACGATCTCGATCTCTTTTCGACGTTCAGCCGGCAAGTGGCGCTGGCGATTGAGAATGCGCGCATGCACCGCACGATGTTGGAGAAACAAAAGTTGGATCAGCAGCTCGAAGCGGCGCGCACGATTCAAGAAAGTTTCATGCCGCAAACGTTTCCCGAAGACCCGCAGGGGCGCTTCGAGATTTTTGCGAAGTCGATTCCGGCGACGCAAATTGGCGGCGATTTTTACGATTTTATGATGCTTGAGCATGACACGCTCGGCGTCGTGGTCGGTGACGTTTCGGGGAAGGGTGTGCCGGCGGCGCTGTACATGGCGCGGCTCGTCAGCGATTTTCGCGTGGCCAGCCAACGCCATCGCGATCCGGCGCAAACGTTACAAAAAATGAACGAGGGTCTGGTCGAGCGCGGCCGGCGCGGCATGTTCGTGACGCTGCAATATGCGCAACTGAACGCCACAACGGGCGAGGTGACTTTTGCCACTGGCGGCCATTTGCCGGTATATTGGTTGAAGCAGAATGGCGAATCCGGCGAGTTTATTGCCTCCGGCGGCGGCGCGCCGCTGGGCGTCATGGGCACGACGCAATTTATGCCCAAATCAATTCAACTCAGCCCCGGCGACGTTTTGGTCACTTTTACCGACGGCGTGATCGAAGCGAAAAATACCGATTTCGACCAATACTCGCTGCCGCGTTTGAAAGATTTGTTGCGCCGCAAATGGGCGTCGCCGAAAGCGTTGGTTGAGCATGTGGTGGAAGACGTGCGCAAATTTACCAAGGGCATGTCGCAACACGATGATTTGACGGTGGTGGCGCTGAAATGGAAGTCGGCGTAAAGTGTAACGAAGGGATTTAAAATTTTAAATTGAAAATTTTCAATTTAAAATTTTTATGATCAATATGAACTCGCACAGCCCAAACGAAATAACTTCTGCTGACCGGGTGCCGCCGAACACCGTGACGTTTCATCTCACCAGCGACCCGAAATTATTGAAAGTCGTGCGGCTCGTGGTCGCCCACTTGTGCGATCTCGCCGGTTTTCCGGAGGCGCAGCGCCATCGCGCCACGCTCGCGGTCGATGAAGCGTGCGCGAATATTATCCGGCATGCGTATGAAGGCGCGACGGATCAGCCGGTGATCATCACGGCGCGGCTGATTGCGAACGGCATTGAAGTGGTGCTGCGCGATTTCGGCAAAAAAGCGGATATGGAAAAGATCAAATCGCGTGAATTAGACGACATTCGCCCCGGCGGGCTCGGCGTGCATTTGATGCAGAGCGCGATGGATGAAGTCGTTTTTGACAACACCTTGCCGGAGGGCAACCAACTGACACTCACTAAGTATTTACCGCCACTCAGGAGCGATACTCACGAGGAGATTGTACCATGATCGAAGTTATCACACGCAACCAGCACGCGGCCGCCATTGTCTCGATCAAAGGCGACGTCGACCTCTATTCTTCGCCGTCCGTGCGCCAAGCGATTATCGCGCTGACGGAAAAGAAAACCCCGATGATTTTGGTGGATTTGCAAAATGTGACCTACATGGACAGCTCCGGCGTGGCGACGCTGGTTGAGGGCTTGCAGCAAACCGGCAAATATAAAGGCCACTTCAAGCTCTTCGGACTCGGCTTGGCGGTGCGCGAAGTATTTGAATTGAGCCGTCTCGATAAAGTGTTTGAGATTTACCCGAACGAGGAAGCGGCGTTTAATAGTTTGACAAAGTAGGGTGAGTGTAAAATATTCAAGTTCGAAAAAATTTTGAAAGGTTCTTTTTTGAACACGGATGGCGCGGATTGGACGGATTTACACGGACAAAACAAAAATCGTCTAATCCGCGAAAATCTGCGTGATCCGCGTTCAAAAGCTTTTGCTTTATGAGATTCTTGACGACCTTCGCCGGCCAAATCGGCCGGCAAACCATCTATTTTTTAGTGCATCTCGATCGCGTCGTGCGCTTGGGCGTTGAAACGTTGTGGTGGACGATAGTCGCGCCGTTCAAAGGCAAGGGCTTGCGGTGGCGCAGCGCAATCGAGCAAATGGTGCGGATCGGTTTTGACTCAGTTCCGATTGTCTGTACCATTTTATTTTTTGTGGGGCTGATCATGGCGATGCAATCCGCCTATCAGCTTGAGCGTTTTGGCGCCACAATTTTTGTCGCGGATTTGGTGGCGGTGTCGATCATTCGCGAACTGGGTCCGTTGCTCACCGCGATTATTATTGCCGGCCGCAGCGGCTCGGGCATTGCGGCGGAAATCGGCTCGATGAAAGTGGCGGAAGAAATCGATGCGCTGAAAACGATGGGCTTGAATCCGATCAATTACCTCGTCGTGCCGCGCACGCTGGCGATGGTGATCGTGCTGCCATGTCTCACGCTGCTGGCGGATTTGGTGGGTATCATCGGCGG
>CAYZFF010000549.1:0-2974 GCA_964477305.1 uncultured Cytophagia bacterium | reverse complement strand
GGGGTTTACCAGGGGTATGAAAAAAATCTCCGCCACAGTTTATTTCAAATAGCGTTCCCAATCTTCGTCCTGCAATTCACCGCGTTTGGTGGAGTGCACCAGTTGATAGTCGCTGCTGCCATACCGGTCGACAAACACAAACTCCACGCCTTTTTCAATGCCGTAATAAACCCAGGTGACATAAGGACGGGTAGCCGCATCGCCGGTGGCGCGAGCCACATGATCCGGTTCGCCGTAAAGAATAAAAATTCGGCCTCGATCAGTCCGCCAGCCATCTTTGCTGAAGGCTTTATATTGTTGGTTCGCTGCCGCAACGCGGCGCAAATATTCGACACGCTTCATCGGCGGGCGATCCAGCCGGCCGGATTCGACTTTAGACCAAAAATCTGCCAGAAATTCCCGCTTGCCGCCCTCGGTTTGAATTTGCGCATACATCTTGATCTCATCGCCTTTGGCGAGATACTTCGCCTGCTGAAATTCTGCATCCAATTCGGCCGCGGTCAAACCGGATAGCTCGGCAGAGGCAAACGAGGAAGTGATGGGTGTTGTTGCGGGTGGCTTTAAATGCGGATTGTAGACAAAAAATATTTTTTCACTCCGTGCCAACTCTTGGGCGCGATCATCGAAAACCAGCAGCCGGTAAATATACTTCCCTGGCATCACGGCGGTAACATTCATCGAGCCGGCTTCAATGCCGTTTTTGACGCCGTATTTCCGTGGCGCGCGGGTGATTTCCTTGACCGTTTGCCCTTCGGCGCTGACGATCTGATTTTTGACGGTGTAGGTGGCTTCCGGGTCTAAATTATACAGTTCGGCATAATTAAAGAGCATCGGATGGGTGGCAACGCCAAAAACCAGGGCCGGGTTGGGCACCACTTCCAAACCATTTTTGTAGAAAAGATCATCTTTTTTATTCGAGGCTTGTACCCGGCTGCATATTTGTATATCGCTCAATGTTATCTTCTCGGCATACGGCAACAGGCTAATCGTTAGGCGCAGACTATCGCGGCGGGCGGGCGCGAGCGAATCTACGGCTGTCACCTCGAGCGTGTACTCACCGTAAGGTACAACAAAACCCGTCTGGGTGGTAAAAGGAAATTTATAAGCAGCGCTGGCCGTGTCGCTGATGACAATGGGCAGCAACATGGGGCGATTGACCACTGCCGTTTGATCCGTGTTACGGGTCAGCTTCGTATGCACTTTAATGCCCGCCGTATACTTGCCGCCGGCAAAAGTGTAGTTGAGCGAACTGGGATAGAAGCCATAATAAAGCTCGAAGTAAGAACTTTGCGCGTCATTGCGAAAGCGGGCATAATCCAGATTAAGCCCAAAAGCCCCGAGCGGGATGAGGTTCTGAGCCGCCAGATTGCCGCTCAAACAAGTTAGGAGAGCAAAACAGCATAAAAGCTTTTTCATGACTGCACTCGTAAAAAAGTATATGGTCAATTTGCAGCGGGCATAACAAAAGAAAGGCTGTCCAGATGATGGACAGCCTTTCTCGGTTATAGTGAGTGAAGCACTGCGGCCAAACTTAGAAACCGAACTTCACAGAGAACATCTTGTTGCTGTCAAAGAAATCCGTCTGGCGATACGCAAAATCCAGCGTCAGCGCGATGCCCGGGGCTTTGTAATTCAAACCAAAACCGAAGGTCGGGCCAAAGATGGAATCATCAATCGTATTGCCGCTGAGATCCTGCCCGGCGTCGGCGGAAAGTTCCATCCCACCGCGCGCGGCAAAACCGATTTGATCGCCTTGATAGCTGAGTTCGGCGCCACCGCGATAACCATCGAGGCCGAGGTTATTGTTGGCGAAGGTGCCGGTGACGGCCCAACTCATGTTATCATTCATCTTCCGATTGTAAGCGAGGCCAAGCTCTACCGAAGAGGGCAACTCAAAGGTAGCGGCCTTGCTTTGATAGAATTGCTCCGGACGGCTGCCATTGGTGGCCGTGCCCTCACGCAAGAGGCCGGATCCATCAAACTTAACTTGCGGACCGATGTTCTTCATCGCCACGCCGAGGGCCAGGCCGTTCAGGCCGCCGACATTGTGGTATTGCACGCCAAGATCGATGGCGAAGCCGCTGCCACTCACCCGGGCCATTTTCTCGGAAATGAGTTTGAGCGACGTACCGAACGTGATGGCATCGGTAAACGCGCGGGAATAGGTCAAACCCATCGTCAAGAAAGTTGGGCTAAAGGTGCGGCCGGAGGTGTTTTCCGGATCGTCGTTCGTGGTGAGCGGTACATCACCGAAATCCAACGACTTCACGCTGAACCCAACCGTTCCAAAGCCGGAGAAATTGATGCCGACCGCGCCATAGTTGACGTTAATGTCAGCCAGGTAACTCATGGTCGAAAACATCCCTTCGGCGGCGCCATCGTGGCGGGCCAAACCGGCGGGGTTCCAATGCATGGCATCGACGCCACGGGTGGTCGCCAGGTTGGCGCCGCCCATGGCCAAATCGCGCGCCCCGACCGGAATCAACAATTCCGTCGCGGCCGCGGTGCCAACTCGTTTATTCCTGCCTTCTTGCGCTGTGAGGCTGTTCACCATGACAGCCATCATCACGCAACTTAACAGGAAAGTGTAAAGAAAACGTTTTTTCATATTTAAATCTCCCGTTGCTTGAATTCGTGAATGATTCTGCATGGCTTAATAGATGTCGAGAACTTCTTGTTCTTGAATAACCGCCAGTTTCAACACCTTGGTTGCCGTGGAGCCGGAGGGCAAATTCGCCTCAATGTGGGCGATATACATGCCGCTGGCCACTGGGATGCTGTCATGATTCAGCAAATCCCACTGCATGAATTGCGAAGCATCATCCTTTACAATTTTGCGCACCAGTTGGCCGCTCAAGTTGAAGATACGGACCGTGGCTTTGGGCGGCAAATTGTTAAAGGTCATAAATCTGAACAAGCGGTTGGTTTCCGCCGGGTTGAACGCATAGTACGGGTTCGGATAGACGCCGATGTT
>CAYZFF010000548.1:0-2985 GCA_964477305.1 uncultured Cytophagia bacterium | reverse complement strand
GCTACGACATCATCGTACAGCAGCATCACGGGGAGATTAAAGTGGAAACCGAGGAGGGGAAGTTCACGGAGTTTGTGGTGCGGTTGCCGCGGGCGTAGGGCAAAGCGCCGATGATCAAGGATGATAAGTAAAAAACCGAAAAGCGAAAAAGCCGCAATGGCATAGTGACGGACAGGCAGCGCGGCATCTTGCCTGCAATCAGGATGGCGGCGCTACGTTTTTCCACCGATAAGTGAGGTATTACGAAAAGCCGTGAATTTCTATTGACATTCGCGAAAAAATTAGTAATTCTTAGTTCATGGCCTTTGCGACACGCTGGCAAAAAAGCAGAACGTTAACAATTTCAAATAGAAGACACGCGTGAGTCTACGATACAAAATCGGCGCGATGATTCTTTGGTTCGGGGTGATGTCATTAGGGCTGTGGGGAATCTCACGCGTTTGGGTGCGCGCCGAGGTGCCGTTCCAATGGGAAAATCGCGGCAAGGAAGTCGTCATCACCGAATCATTTGCGCCGGCGGGACAGTTAATGTCCGGTGATGTGGTGCAGAGCCTCGGCCCGTACTCTTTGCAGGCCGGCGAGGAGATTGAATTTGCGCTGGATGGCACGCGGGCCGGTGATGCCATTGCCGCGCGTTTGCGCCGGGGCGAAACTGCAGTGCCGGTTACTTTGATTTTGCGCCCGCGCAATACGTGGCATTATGCCGTTGTCAATCTCACGCTCGGCTTCTTCATTATTTTGATCGGCGTCTGGGTTTTTTTCAACAAAAGCCGGGAGAAACCGGCGCGCATCTTTTGGGGACTGACGCTGTGTTTGGGTTTGGCGATTTTGATTTCAACCGCCCGCCTTCCCGCTGGAACACCGCCCTGGATGTATCTTTTGCCCGTGGTTTATTGGTTCATCTATCCATTGTTTCCCGCCTTCTTTTTGCATTTCGTGACGATCTTCCCACGCGAAAAGTTAGTGTGGCGTTCGCGCCTCGTGCGGCGTCTGCTGATTTATGGGCCGGCATTGAGCTTCATTATTCTTTTACAATTCCATCACCTGCAGGCTTTGTTCAGCCGCAACCTCGAATACTTTCGCGCCTACTACCGTTATTTCAACTTCCATCGGTTGTACCTGATTTTGTTTTTTTTGATCGCGATGGCGGCGTTGATTCACTCCTATCGGACGGCGCGCTCGGGAATCGAAAAAGACAAAGTGCGCTGGATTTTATGGGGATTGGCGATGGGGTGTGCGCCGTTCATCGTGCTGTGGTCGATTCCTCTGGCATTTGGCGCGCCGCCTCTCGTTCCGGAAGAAATCACCTCGTTGGCACTGTTGATCGCACCGTTGAGTTTTGCGGTTGCCATCGTCAAATATAATGCCTTTGACATTGACGTCGTCATCAATCGCAGCCTGGTTTACGGCTTGCTCAGCAGCGGTGTCGTCGGGGTGTATTTGCTGCTCTCCGGTTTGGCCGGCCATTTGATGACGACGATGAGCCCGGAAGCCAATCGCACCGTCGCGGTTCTTTGTACGCTGACGGCAGCCGCACTGTTCAATCCGGCCAAACAGAAAATTCAAAATTTTGTCGATCGCACATTTTATCGGATCAAATACAATTATCGTTTGGCAACGAAAGAGTTCAGCCGGCTCATGGCGACGACCCGGACGCAGCCCGAAGTTTTGCACACGTTAATGATGCACATTCACGCTGCGGTGCCGTTGGAGAAAATGGCGATTCTGAATTCTGTGCAGGGCAGATATGAAATCCTGGGCGAACATGAAATTACCGCGACGGAGCGTGACTTTCTCGCGGCGGAGACCGGCCAGGAAATGTTGCAAACCGCGCTCATGCAGGCGCTGGGCATGATGATCGAAGGCCTGGTGCCCGGCGTCGTACTCGAGCACAAATTGGAGAACCAGCATTTTGAGATTTTGTTGCCCATCGCGATCAACGAGGGTGAGTGGGGCATGTTGTTGTTGGGGCGAAAGCTTGCCGGCAACAAACACACCGAGGAAGATTTGGAATTATATCTGGCGCTGGCAGCGGAGGCGCTTAACGCCATTTCGCGGATTCGTTTTCAAGAAGCTGCCGTGCGCGAGCGGGCCGAACGGGAAAAATTAGAGGCGCTCAATCGGCTGCAAGACGAAAAAAATCACGAATTGGAAATTAAGAATCAGGAAATCATTCGCACCCAGGAAAAGCTCGTCACCCAGGAAAAGCTGGCTTCGCTTGGCGCACTCACCGCCGGTATTGCGCACGAGATCAAAAACCCGTTGAATTTCGTCAACAACTTTGCCCATTTGTCGATTGATTTGATGGAAGAATTGCGCACCGCATTTGCCAGGCAACGCGACAAAGTGGAGCCGGAAGCGCTCGCTGAAATCGACGACCTCATTGCCACGCTGCAAAAAAACGCCGAAAAAATCAACCATCACGGCAAGCGCGCGGACAGCATCGTGCACAACATGATGATGCATTCGCGCGGCAAAGCTGGCCACCGCGAGATGACGGATATAAATCTTTTGTTGGACGAAGCCGTAAATCTGACCTATCACGGCATTCGCGCGCAGGACGTGGCCTTCAACATTACGCTGGAAAAGCGCTACGACGCCACCATCGGCAAGCTTGACGTCGTTCCGCAGGATTTGCAGCGGGTTTTTTTGAATATCATCAGTAACGCTTGTTATGCCGCCAACGAACAAAAACTTAAGCTTGGGAATTCTGATTTCTCGCCTACGCTTTCGGTGAGCAGCCAAAACCTAAAAGAGATGATTGAGATTCGCATTCGTGACAATGGCGGCGGCATTTCGGCAGAAATTCGGGATAAAATTTTTAATCCCTTTTTCACCACCAAACCAGCGGGCAAAGGCACGGGATTGGGGCTGTCAATTAGTTACGATATTGTCGTGCAGGAGCACAGCGGCGAGATTCGTCTTGAAACCGAGGAAGGCAAATTTACGGAATTTATCATCAGGCTACCGCGCGCCTCAAAATGA
>CAYZFF010000547.1:0-2985 GCA_964477305.1 uncultured Cytophagia bacterium | reverse complement strand
GGAGATTTCTTGCAAAGATGTCATGGAAATCATTTTTTCTTTCATCATGAACTAACCCGGTGGCCCGCAAATTGCCAAAATTGCAGCGCCCAGAAAACTAACCATGACAAAAGTAATTTGCAAGAACTTTTTTCTATTTGGCCGGGGGCGGGCTTTCTTCACTTCCGTCCCTTCGCCGGTAAATATATTCGTTTGCTGATTTAATTTTACGAAACTGGCGGCTCGTTTCGTGCCGTGGAGAGATAAAAGTGGCGCCGAAATGAACCGGCAGTTATTTTTTTTTAAACCCCTCTTCGTTGAATTTAGGAGGATCAGATGTTAGGCAAGAAAGAAATCGTCGAGAGCGAGCGTTCCGGCGAACTGAACACGGTGATCGGCAAGGGCACGGTCATCGACGGGCTGCTCACGGTACAAAGTAGTTTGCGGGTCGATGGCCGGGTCCTGGGCCAGGTGCAGGCAACAGACTCGCTGGTCGTCGGCAAAGACGGCGAGATTGAAGGTGAGGTCAAAGTGCGCAACGCCATCATTGGCGGGCGCGTGAAAAATCGCATTCTGGCCACCGGCAAAGTGGTGTTAGAAGCGCACGCCATTGTGCACGGCGAGCTGAAGACAGGGAAGTTGGTGATTGATGAAGGGGCGGTTTTTGACGGCAATTGCGCGATGAACGACAACGGCCGGCCGATGACGCTGCCGGAAAACGGCAAGGCGGAAGAACGCGGCCGTATTTTTGATTTTCGTCCCCGCCAGGAAGCCATTGCGGCCCGATAATCAGCGCCGGCTGTGAACAAACGATTTGGTTTTTCAATGAGGCTCGACTGTAAAGTCGAGCCTTTTTTATTTGCTTGACATTCTGCGCGCATTTATTTAAGATGGAAAGCGCAGGACGTTATTTAAATTTCTGTCATTCACCAACCAGAAAGAGTTAGCATATGCCAGTTGTCCCCAAATTTAAGCAGAGTTGGCAAACCCTGGCCGGCCTCATCATGTGTGGCGCGCTGTTGGCGTGCCAAGCGCCGGCGCCGAAGACGCAGCCGCTGGATCTGGGTGTGATTAAATTGCAGGCCAATGCCGATTGGCTCGCCTCGACGCCCACTTCGACGATGCGAAAAGCGCAATTTACTCTGCCGCGCGCGGCAGGAGATGCGGAAGATGCCGAGTTGGTCGTTTTTTATTTTGGCGCCAACCAGGGCGGTTCGGTTGAAGCCAATCTCAAACGGTGGTACACGCAGTTTGCCCAACCGGATAGCAGCGCCTCCGCGGACAAAGCAAAAGTTTCGCGCGAAACAGTCGAGGGCATGGATTTGACGATGGTCGATCTCAGCGGCACCTATGTGGCGCCATTGATGCCGGGCGTCGCGGAGAGTTATGATAAACCGAATTTCCGCATGTTGGCGGCGGTGTTGGAAACCTCAGAAGGGCCGTACTTTTTCAAGCTGGTCGGACCCGAGCAAACGATTGCGCAACATGCCTCGAGTTTCAGTGCATTTATGAAAAGCGCGAAACGTTCGTAACGGGCGGGTTTTTATGGGCCATATTGCGGAGCGCACTTGTTTGGCGTGCAGGCGGAAAAAGGACAAAACGATGTTAGTCCGCCTCGCGCGCCTGCCGGAGGGCAACATCGCGCTCGATCCGCGCCAACGCCTGCCGGGCCGCGGGGCGTATGTTTGCCGCACGCTCGCGTGCGGAGAATTGCTAAAAAAGAAAAAAGGCCTGCACCACGGCTTTCACGAGCCCGTGGCGATGGAAGTTTACGATATGCTAATCGCGTTTTTGCGTGAACATGCTGCCTAATGAAATCATCGGCCTGCTCGGTTTGGCCCAGCGCGCCGGCAAAGTCATCATCGGCACCACCGCCGTGGAAAGCGAATTGCGGCGGTCGCGCGAGATTCTGCTGATTTTTGCGGAAGATTTTTCTGCGGCCACCAAAGCGAAACTGCTGGCGACTGCCACCCCGCAACCGCGGGTTTTGCAAGCGGGGACGATGGCGGAATGGGGAAAATATTTTGGCCGCCAGCAGGTCGGCGTCATCGCCGTCATTGATAAAAATTTCATCGCCGGCATTTTGCAAAAAGTGCAACCGTGACGGTGGTGGCAGCCAAAGAACGCCTGCGCGCGCAAATTCGCGCCCGGCGCCGTGAAATGGATGCAGATTGGCGCGAGGGCGCGAGCCGAACGATTTTCTCGCACCTGCAAGCGCTGCCGGTTTTTCAACGGGCGCGGTGCATTCAAACTTACGTGGCGTTGCGATATGAAGTTGACACTCACGAATTGATTCGACGTATTTTGCGGGAAGGTAAGCAAGTTGCGGTGCCTCGCGTCGGCGCGGGAAATACATTGCAGCATTATTTCATCGATGATTTTTCGGCATTGCAAACCGGCGCCTTTGGCATCCTCGAGCCGCCGCTCGATTCGAACCGGCTGGCGGCGGTGGAGTCATTTGACCTCGTGCTTGTGCCCGGATTAGCGTTTGATCGCGCCGGCCACCGTCTCGGCGCGGGAAAAGGTTATTATGATCGTTTTCTCAGCGGTATTCAAGTGCCGAGAATTGCGCTCGCCTTTGGATTTCAGATCGTCGCAGACATCCCCATCGAGCCGCATGATCAGCGAGTGGATATGATTGTGACGGAAGAAGCCGTGATGGCGTGCCGCTAATCCTTTTATCTTCTTTTCTTTTTATTTTTTTTAATGAGTCGCGGTTTCCATTGAAAGCGCGCGAGGGCGATTTGATCGGTTGCATCGAATTTGATGCCTTCTTTTACCAGCAAAGCCCGCTGCAATTCATAACCGCCGTAACGCGGCAAGGAAATCCGGCCTTGACTATTGATCACTCGCTGCCACGGCAATTTTTCTTTATCTGACGCCGAGTGTAAAACCCACGCAACTTGCCGCGCCCCGCGCGGATTTCCGGCCAGCGCCGCAATTTGGCCGTAAGTCGCCACCTTGCCGCGTGGGATTTTTTTGATGCGAATGATGACGCGGCGAAAA
>CAYZFF010000546.1:0-2994 GCA_964477305.1 uncultured Cytophagia bacterium | reverse complement strand
GAGCCGCCTGCTCACCTTGAGGAGGAAAGGAGGCAAATTCAGTGATCAGTATGCAGTAATCAGAAATCGGCGCCGATCGAAAACATATTTACCGGTTTGCTCACGGTTTTCAAATCCGTCGGCCAGGCGACGTTGTAGCCGAGGCTGACGTAACCGAGGTTCAACCGCGCGCCGACGCCGAAGGCTCCGCGCAAATCTTGCAGGTGAAAGCCACCTTTGGTCGAGAACGGTTGAAATTCTTTTTTAATCAAACCCGGGATGTCGAGACCCCACGCGGCGGCGGCATCGGCAAACGTCACCGCGCTCAGGAAATCTGTGGTTGGCGGCAGAAAGGGCAGCAACGGAAAACGATATTCAATGTTCTGCACGATAAAATTGGTGCCGAGCAAATCCGCGTTGGCCGTGCCGCGAAACGTGTATGGCCCGCCGATGCGAAACACTTGCGAGCTCGCGTCGCGGCCAAAGTTGCTGCCGCCCAGCAAGCGATACGCCAGCACCGTGCGGCTGTTAACGCTAAAATATTTTCGATAATCCGCCAACACGGTAGTGATCTGAAAATCGTTGGTGGTGCGCTGCACTTCAATACGACTCCGGCGGCCGCTGCGTGGACCAAGCGGGCCGTAAACCGCATTGTCATAAACCAACGCCGCGCCCACTTGCCCGAAACTGAAACCACCCAAACTTTGTTTATCTTCGCGAATCCTGCCGTTGGAAAAATCCAAACTCTCGACGACAAAATCCTGATTCACATGCGTGAGACCGGCGCTCAATTCCACGCGTGAGAAACGGTTGAAGGGATAATAAGCAAAGCTGCTGACGCCGCGATAAGTTTGGGTCACGAAACCAGCGGCGTTGGACGCGGCAAACACGCCGTACGCGTTGCGTTGCTGGAAGGCTTCAATTCCATAACCGAACCGATGGCCTTGATTCAAATAGCCGATACCCAAATCCGAGTTCTGCAAATCGCGCGTAATGCCGAGCGCCACGATGAAATTGTGGTTGCTCATCATATCGCTAAACCCAAGTTGCAACCCGCCAGCGGTGCCGAAATAACCGCCAAACTCGGCTCCCAGCGCGATACCATCTAACTTTGGCATGCGGCTATATTTTCGCGGCTCCACGGAATCGGAGCTTGCCAACTGATAGCCGGTGTATAAATTATTGAAATCGGAAATCGCCGGTAGCCACAGCGAGTCGCTGCGGGTTTGTTGTCCGTTGTTTGTTGCCAGCAGAGGCGACAACTCCATCCGAAAGAGCTGCCAGCTTTCTTTCACAAAAGAGGAAAACACCATCACGCGGCCATCCGCCGACCAGCTCATCGCCGGCGTGGTTTCGGTAATTCCGGACACGCCGTTTTTTAATGCAGTGATCGGCGTCATGCTCTTCGTCGCGAGGTTGACGCGATAAATATTCGGAATACCTTGATGATCCGCCACAAATGCCACTTCACTGCCATCTGCCGACCATTGCGGGTTGATGGCGTCGCCGGGCAAATCAGTGAGCAACGCAATTTCCTTAGTCGCCAATGAATAAATGGCGAGATCATTATCGCCAAACAGCAATTTGTTTTCATCCGTGCCGGTGCCGCGATCAGTGGCAAAAACAATCGCATTGCCATCAGGCGACCATTGCGGATGCAATTCGGAAAAACGATCCTGCGTCAAACGACGCAGCTTTTTGTCGGCGAGATCGACGGTGTAAAGATCGGAACGGCCGCCGGAGATGCCGACGAAAACCAACTCATCCCCTGCCGGTGAAAAACTCGGCGAGACCAAGCCGTTTAATTCCGCGAAAACCAGCTTGTGGAGAATCGCGTCGCGGTTGACGTCCATCACATAGATCGCGTCGTCCTTGCCGGCTTTGGAGACGAACGCCAGCCGGCTGCCATCGCGCGACCAGTTGATGGTGGTATCAAAAAATCGCAGCGACTCAAAATCGCGGCTCTGACCGCCAGTGATGAGACGGCGGTTTTCAAATTTGCCGTTGCTTTTTTGCTCGAGCAAATAAATCTCGTCGGTCAAATTTTTGTTCGCGACATAAGCGATTTTTTTGCCATCGGGACTGACGGACGGCACGAGATTCATCCGGTGGTAATAACCTTCCTGTCGGGTAATTTGCTGCGCGATTTGATCGGGCCGCAGCAGCGTGCTATCACTCGGCAACACTTGTTTACGCACGGCGGCATGCCATGCCGTGGTAAGCTGTTTGAAATCCATTTCGATTTGGGCCTTGAAGGCGCGCTGCACGTCACCAAAATTGACTGCGGTTTTCAAAATCTGGCCAACTTTCTTTTTGCCGTGCGTTTCACCGACATAGTTCCAGAGCGATTCACCGAGACGATAAACGCGAATGTCGAAAGCGCCATTGAGCTTGTCAACGGTCAGCAGCTTGTCGGCAAGCAGCGCGTCTCGCACCCACATGCGGGTCGTGTTGTCCATGCCGACGGAAAGGTACTCGGCCATGCCTTCCATAAACCACAACGGCGGATCGAACCGCGCCAACCCTTTAGCTGTGGACATAATATCGAATTGAAATGCATGCACCAGCTCATGCACGAGCACGTGATTGAACTCGCGATAAGAGCCGGTGATCGGCAGCGTGACGCGATGCTTCAACGACTCGGTGACGCCGCGCGTGCCGTCACCGAGCATTTCCTGCACGACATTGGTTTGTTGAAAATCATTCAACGAGGCATAGAGAATTAATGGAATGCGTCTGGAGATTTTATGCTCCAGCACGTCACTCAAATAATCGTAGCCGCGTTCGGCCATGCGGGCGGCGTCGTGCGCGGCTTCGGCTTCTTCGGAATAGTGATAGACGTCAAAATGCTCGGTACGAAAAACTTTCCAATCAAACTTTTTGTACTGCACTTTATTTTGGCCAAAATAATAACCAGGCTGCGCGGATAATACGTTAGCCAGCGCCATAAACAGCACGGCGATAAAACAGCTTCCGCGCTTTTCCAATGATTTATTCATATTAAAGATCTCCTTT
>CAYZFF010000545.1:0-2998 GCA_964477305.1 uncultured Cytophagia bacterium | reverse complement strand
TTATGACGATTCAATATACGCCGGAAGTTTTATTTTGGTTAGTTAAAGAGTGTTAGGAAGTGTTAAAAAGTGTTAAATGCCGAGCATTTTTGCAAGTATTCTCGTAAATTAAGAGCATGAAATTATCCATGAAAACCGTGGCGTTGATCGTCGGTTTGATGTCACTCGCGCTGCTCGGCTTGATCGGCATTCAACTTTATTTGCTCGATCATGCGATGGAGTTGAAGAAGCAGGCGTTTCGGCAGAATGTCAATGCCGCGCTCACCAGCATCGTGCAGCAGCTCGAAACCCGCGAGGTGGCAACCAAGGTTTTTGAAGTTGCGGTGAATGCTCCGCCAAGCAAGCAGATGGCTTTTATCGGCATGAATGTTGAGCATGAGGGCCTGCGGCAACTTGATAGCGTGCGCGTAACGGGCCGTGTTTTGCTTCGCGAGAATCCGCAATTTAAGATTGACAGCAATCGTGTCTGGTATAATCTGCCGACGCCGCAGCACGTGCGCATTATTTTGTTGGATTCGCTGGGCCACGAGTCGGTGCAGGTCACCAACGAATTTAAAGGCGCCGGCAAACACGAACAGGATTTGCGACAATACCCGTTTAAAAAAGGGGCGGTCTTTGTTAGTTTCACCACCGACAGCACGTCGTTTGTGGCGAAGATGCGCGACGGGAAAATGCACGAAGGCCTCCCGCCGGCGCTTTTGCAGGAAAACAAAAAAATGATCGTGCGAAGAGTTTTGGACGACATCACCACCGCCCGCTTCATTCCTTTCGACGCGCGCGTTAAACCTGTGGTTTTGGATTCACTGGTCAATTCGACTTTGAGCGCGAAAGGCATTGCAACGGCTTATGCGTATGGCGTCATTGCCGCGCCGCGTGATTCTTTGTATTTTGCGAAACCGGCGAAGTTTACCGGCGAATTAAAAAAATCCGAATTTCGCAGCCGGCTTTTTCCGAGCGATATTTTTGCGTCGCGCGACGATTTGGTGTTGTTTTTTCCCCAACAAAATATTTATCTGCTCAAACAAATGGTGGGCTTGTTGGCCTCGTCTTTTGTTTTGTTGAGCGTCGTCGTGTTTGGTTTTGTTTATACCACGCGGACGATTTACAAGCAAAAGCAATTTGCCGGCGCGATGGCGGATTTCATCAACAACATGACCCACGAATTTAAAACGCCGATCTCGACGATTGCGCTGGCGAGCGAAGCGCTGGCGAATGCCGAAATCGCCAAAGATGAAAACCGCTTGCAACGTTACAATCGCATCATTCGCGATGAAAACACGCGCATGCGCAATCAAGTGGAAAAAATTTTGGAAATGGCCGCGCTGGAAGAAGGCGATTACGAATTGAATATCGCGCCGGTGGACGCGCACAAAGTCATCGCCGAGGCCGCGCAAAATATCGCGCTGCAGGTTGAAAAACGCGGCGGCAAAATCGACTGCGCGCTGAATGCGTCCGAGTACGTGATCGAAGCCGATGAAGTGCATTTGACGAACATCATTCACAATCTGCTCGATAATGCCAATAAATACTCGCCCGCAGCGCCGATGATCAATATTGCCACGACGAATTTAAACGGCGATCTTAAGATTTGCATCGCGGACAACGGCATCGGGTTGCGAGCGGAAGATCAGCAGCGCGTGTTTGAAAAATATTATCGTGTCTCAACCGGCAATGTGCACGATGTTAAAGGTTTCGGCCTCGGCTTGAGTTATGTCAAGTTAATGGTCGAGGCGCATCACGGCACAATCGCTGTAAAGAGTGAATTGCAGCGAGGCTGCGAATTTGAGATTTGTCTGCCCGTGCAACCACCCACCCAGCCAGTTTAACGAAATGCGGCGATCAGAAAATTTTATGGCGCGCGATAGAATTTTATTAATTGAAGACGATCCCAACCTCGGCTTCATTCTCAACGAAAATCTCGAACTGCAGGGTTTTGCGGTAAAACTTTGTGTCGATGGCGAAGAGGGCTTGTCGGCTTATCAACACGACAAATTTGACTTGTGCCTGGTTGATGTGATGCTGCCGAAAAAAGACGGCTTCACGTTTGCGCGCGAGGTGCGCCGCAGCGACGACAGGATTCCCATCATTTTTCTCACGGCGAAATCGCTGAAAGACGATCGGGTTGAAGGTTTCAAGCTGGGCGGGGACGATTACATCACAAAGCCTTTCAGCATGGAAGAACTGGTTTTGCGTATTCACGCTGTGCTCAAACGTGTCAAGCCCAATGCTGAGACGCAGAAAACCAAACAAGTTTTTACGATGGGGAAATTTCTTTTTGATTATGAACAGCAGCTTTTGCAGAACGGGACGCAGCAGCAAAAACTCACTTCCAAAGAATCGGAGCTGATGAAGCTGCTTTGCCTGCATATAAATGAAACGCTGGAACGCGAGATGGCGCTGAAATTGGTGTGGGGTGAAGATAGCTATTTCAATGGCCGCAGCATGGACGTATTTATTTCAAAGCTGCGAAAGTATCTGCAGGAAGACAAGAACGTGGAGATTATGAATGTACACGGCAAAGGCTTTAAACTGATTGTGCGATAAACCTTCAACCCGCCTTCCGCAGACGACGCTGTCGGGGTTCCGCTTTGGCCATTTCTCTTTTGGGCGTATTTATTTTTTTCTCCTGCCGCGGCCCTTTCCAGCAGGCGATGAGTTGCAGCATGATCAACGCATCGTGCTGGCGTTCATAGCTTTCGAAGTCTTGAATGACGGCGCAGGGTTCGCCGTTGTGGGTGATGATGACGGGTTGCCGCGAAGCATACATCTCGCCAATAAGCTGGTCGGCATGAGTCATCAAATAGCCAAGCGATTTGCAACCATCCTCAGATTTCATCGCATGCTCCTTTGGTTAGGTGGGTTTTGCCGCAACGAGCGGGCAAAGGCTTTTGACCAAAAGTATCGCTGCTTTGAAAGGTAAAAATTGGATTTGAAAGAAGCAAATGAATTTTTACGGAAGGGATGGTTCGACTTCGCTCACCATGACAAATTGATTAAT
>CAYZFF010000544.1:0-2999 GCA_964477305.1 uncultured Cytophagia bacterium | reverse complement strand
GGCATGGTTCTTGATGTTGATTAAATCGAAGATGAACATTGCCGCCCTCGTTTTATAGAAAGGAGTGTGTTGCCATGTTTCGTCGCCTCTTTGCCGCTGTTTGTCTAAGTCTGGCCGTTTGTTTTTTCACTGGATGCGCTGGCCCCAGCAAAACGATGATCGATCGTGAGAGCCTTCCTTACTTTGCCGAAACAAAGATTTTGAGTGTCACGCTGATGAATGGCGAGGTCGTGACTTTCGATGAGGAAGGCGGCCAGTATTACGAACGCTACAAAAATAAAACGCGCGTGATCATCGGCCGAACCGAACCGGGAAAATTCGTCGAGATCGCGCTCAGCAATATTCGCCGGGCCCGCCTCGAAAGCCACGAAGTTGAAATTAATGGCAGTAGCTTTGTCCCTATTGGCATCATCGTTGGAGTGCTGGCAGTGATCTTGTAATGAAAGTCATTGCATATTGACGGCGTGACGGTTAAATTTTTTTTCTAACCGGCTGCGAGCCGGCGGGGTTTTAAATTCCCGACATTTGAAGAAATTCGCCCAACCAACGTTTCATTCGGAGGCGGATTTTTTGAGAGTACTCTATTTTTTTGAAATTCCCCTGTCCTAAATTTCGCCTGCCCAACGACAACCAAATTGCGTTTAGGTTTGTCAAAATATTGCATCGAAATCAGCTCGAATACCGTCTCTCTTTTGGAATGATCCGGAAAACCCTGCGACCGCGAAATGTATTTGAGAGAATAATGAAAAAAGCAAGCTGGCTCAGCATTATTTTTGTTTTCAGTTTATCTTCTTGGGCTTTTGCTCAGCCTCAACCGGTGATCAAGTTTCCGGCACAATACGCTTATCAATGCGGTGACAGCGCAGCCTGGGCACGGCCGGAATACGATGACGCGCATTGGCCGCGTGTCGAAACCCAATCTTTCCCTCAGGCCCAATGGCAGGGCGTCGGTTGGTTGCGGTATGTTTTGGAAGTTGATTCGTCGCAATGGGAGGTGCCGTTGGGCTTATCAATACAACTGTGGGGCGCCGCCGAATTTTATCTCGATGGTAAGCTTATTTATTGCTTCGGCCAGCCAGGCAATGCGCTCGAGAGTGAAAGCGCCAGCTTCGTTCGTGAGCCGAAAGCTATCACTTTTGCCAGGCCGCAATTTCCTAACGGCAATTTTTCCCAGCATATTGTGGCTATTCGTTATTCGAGTCAGTTACTCAAAGATAAGACCTGGGCCAGCGTCGTCCCCCAACTGCATTTTCAAATTGCCAATCTGGAGTCGATGGTCAGCGCCCATCTTGCGTTTTCCGGAAAGATCACGTTTCATCAAATGCTGCTGGTGGGAATCAATCTGGCTTTTTCTCTGTTGCACTTGATGCTCTTTTGCTTTTATCCGCGCCTGCGAGCAAATCTTTATTATGCTGCTTTAACCGTGACCGCTGCCTGCAACATTTTTTTTGAATTGGCTTTGCCGGTCACCGCCACCCCAATGGATTTACTCTGGGCCAAACGAGGGGCGCACGTGACTTTTCTGCTGTTCACGCTGGCCTGGTTGCGCTTCATGTATGCATTGATCCATTCTGGCATTCCCAAAATATTTATCATTTTCGTCGTCGGCAGCGCCGGTTTAGGGGTTTGGAGTTGGTTGCAGCCCTTTGCGGCGAATGACTTTGTTCTGTTAATGATGTTGGTGGCGTTGGCCGAACTGGGGCGGGTTCTGCTGGTGGCAAGATTGCGCAAACGCGACGAAACCATGCAAGGGAGCTGGATTATCGAGATTGGCGCCATTCCGCTTTTGGCCGCGGCCGCTTATCAAATTCTCACCAGTTTGAAGATTTTGCAGCCGTGGTGGAGCTTCTATGATTTGCCGGCGCCGTTTTATGGACAACTGGGGTTGACAATCTCGATGTCGATTTTTTTGGCGCGCTATGTCGCAAACATCAATAAAAACCTGGAAGCGAAACTGGTGGAAGTTACTGCGCTTTCGCAAAAAGCGTTAGAGCAGGAGCGCCTCGTTAAACAAAAAGAAATCGAGCGCGCGCATCTGGAAGCGGAAAATGCCCGCAAAACCCGAGAGTTGGAAGAAGCGCGGCAACTACAGCTTTCGATGTTGCCAAAAGCCATTCCGCGTTTGCCGCATTTTGATATTGCCGTTCATATGCAGACTGCCACCGAAGTGGGCGGCGATTATTATGACTTCAAGGTTGCACCGGACGATACCTTGACGCTCGCCATCGGCGATGCCACCGGACACGGCATGCGCGCCGGCACGATGGTCGCCGCCACCAAAAGCTTGTTCAATGTTTTGGAAAAAGAGCCGGAAACCTTGATGGTACTCAAGCAGGCTTCGCAGGCGCTAAAAGGCATGGGGTTTCGTCAAATGTACATGGCAATGACGATGGCTAAATTTCAACACGACTCCTTGCAGCTATCGGCTGCTGGCATGCCTTTTACCCTCATCTATCGCGCGGCTTGCCAGGAAGTTGAAGCGGTGGAACTGCGGGGGATGCCGTTGGGCAGCGTATTTAATTTTCCGTATCAAACGGCCAAACTGCAACTGCATTCCGGCGACACGCTATTGTTTATGAGCGACGGCTTCCCGGAGTTATTCAATGAAGAAGGGGAAATTTTGGGCTACGACGAAGTCAAAAAACTCTTTGCGCAAGCTGCGGGTAAAACCGCGCAAGAAGTGATTGCCTATCTTCTGCAAGCCGGAAAAACCTGGGCCGGCCCGCGCCCACCTGATGATGACATCACCTTCATTGTGATCCGGTTCAATCCATTGAGCGAGAGAAATGCTCATTTGGTCGGATAGTTGAGCCACGCGAAACGCAGCTCCGAACGACTGTGAATCGAAATCCGAATATGTATCACAATAGGAATTTGAATTTCGAATTTGTATGTTGATACACTTTTGGACATGAGCACTTTTACACGAATGGCGGCATCATAAGGCGAACGCCATTACTTAAAATCAAACAAAATAAAATCTTATTCTCACCTCGACT
>CAYZFF010000543.1:0-3002 GCA_964477305.1 uncultured Cytophagia bacterium | reverse complement strand
CCTCCGGTTGGTTAATAAAGCGCAAAATTTTATTTTTTGCACTGAATAATTTTTTTTACACAGATTGATAAATTGTTTCGATGAGCTGCAAATCCTTTTGCGCCACCGCCAAATTCATGGCAGGTTCTTCTCCGGTTTGCAATACATGCAAAAAATCCCGAAACATTCCTTTGTAACCGGCGATATCGCCGAGTCCCGGAAAAATCACTTTTTTTCTGACGCCGCTCACCAGAATAAAAACTCCATTCGACTCAAACGTGATCACACCTTTCCGCCCGTGAATTCGAGAAAGCTGAACCCCCTGCAACAACACCGGCACTTCCCATGAATACGACAACGATCCCACCGCGCCGCTTTCATATTCAACCGCGACGAGCATGCTCTTTTCAACCCCGACGCGTTTTCCGGGACGAAAACCGCGCACGGATTTAACCGGCATACCTAAATTCGCGATGAAGTTGACCCAATGAATACCACCCTCAAACAACGCGCCCCCGCCAGACAGTTGTGTATCATCGCGCCAGTTGCCGGTCTTTTGCAGTTTAATCGCATTGATCTGCACAAACAAAATTTCGCCGATCATCTCATTTTTGAGGAGTTCACGCAACTTGAAAGCCAGCGGCTTATAAAAGTAATTTTCAGCGACAAAAACGCGACGGCCAGTCTCTTTTTGCACTTGCCGAATCATCGCGAAATCAGCCGCTTGCAAAAAAGGCGGCTTCTCGACAATGACATGTTTTCCGGCTCGTAGCGCCTGGAGGGTTAATTCCAGATGCGACACCGGCGGTGTGGCCACCAACACCACGTCGATTTTTGCATCATGAATCGCTGCGTCGTATGAAGCAAAATGGCCGCTGCCGTTAAACTCATGGCTGAACACCATGGCTTTCTGTTGATCGCGGCTGGCATAAAAACAACGCACATCCGCTTTGAGGCTTTTCAGCGTTTTACTATGCAAGCGGGTTGCAAAACCGCAACCTAAAAAGGCAAGATGAATCGGCATTGGTGTTAAAATTTCAGTCACTCTAATTTAAATGCGCTGCCATATGCTCGCCGACGCGCAAAGCATTGGCCGAAATTGTTAGGCTGGGGTTTAATCCCGCCGACGTAGGCATGAAACTGCCGTCGACGACGTACAAATTTTTAACGCCGCGGAATTGACAAAACTCGTCGAGCGCCGAGGTGTTAGGATCCTTTCCCATGCGCACAGTGCCGACGGCATGTGAAAAAGTTTTGATTTGATGCGTATAAAAAAATAGCGCGCCGGCACGACGTAAGATTTGGCGGGCTTTCTTGACCAGGGCGTTACATGCCGCCACGTCACGCTTGGTGTAGTGATGCGTCACGGTGAGTTGCGGCAAACCGTAGCGATCCGTTTGGGCGTGATTAAGGGCGACTTGATTATCATATTGCGGCTGATCTTCCGCCATGACCAGTAAACCAGTGAGATGCTCGATCGCGGGGCTGAGCCATTGGCCCAACGGTTTGGGCAAATGGGCTTGCACCAGCCCGACCGGCGGCGTTTGCAGTTGCTGCATGCTACCCAATTTTCCCGAGGGGTTTTTGATGCTCGGATGGCCAAAATAAAAATCATGAATGCCAAGTTGCTTATGAAATTGTTTCGCCGGATTCGGCCGCCGGGGAAAAAAACCGAAAACAATCGCGTTGCAATGCCGCATTAAAAAACGCCCAACCGTGTGGCCGCCGGGGTTGAGTTTCGGCAAATCCGAGGCGAGCAACAAATGCGGCGAGCCCAAAGCTCCGGCGGCGAGTATGACCGTTTGGGCGTTAAAAAGAATTTTTTGGTTCAGCGTCTTGTCAAAGCCTTCCACTGCAACGACACGTCCGAATTCGACAAGCAATCGCGTCGCAATCGTATTCGTTTTGAGCTCAAGCCCATGCGCGAGCAGTTGCGGCAAAACGCAAGTGGCTAAATCATTTTTAGCTTGAATAGCGCAGGCAAACGTATCGCACGTCATACAGGCAACACACGGCATCCGCTCATGATGCACAGAATAATTAATTGCCAGCGGCAAACGAAACGGCTGCAAATTAAGCGTCCGGGCCGCGTTCCCGATCATTTGCGAAGTTTGTGACAGAGCGTTCAGTTGCTGCGGATATGGCGCGCTCCGAAAAGGCTCGCTGGGATCGCTATTCATCTCGCCCGCCACATTGAGAATTTTTTCAGCGCGGGTGTAGTAGGGTTCGAGATCGGCGTATTGATAGGGCCAACAAGCATTCGAGTCGCCGGCGATTTCCGCGGCAAATTGAAAATCAGCTTCACGAAAACGCAACGAGACGCCGCCATAAAAAACGGATGGCCCACCCACGCAACTGTAGGCTCCCATCGTATCTTTGTTGCCGCCGGCGAGAATGCGATACGGCGACTCCATCGAATAAACCGGCGTCAAATCAACCGAGGCCTCCGCAGCCCAATTCTGCGGCCCGCGCGGCACCCAGTCGCCACGTTCCAACATCAAAACTTTTTTGCCGGCGTTGACCAGCGCATGCGCGGTTAGCGCCCCACCAAAACCGCTGCCGATAATGATTGCGTCGTACAAGATAAGAGGTATTTTTGTTAAGTTTTAAAATTGGGAAACGTCGGCCGGTGTGATAACATGCGCTGGTTAACGAGGTTATTGCCAGGTGTTTAATGCGCCATTCATTCAATGCTGGCGACCTTCTCATCAAAACTCAAACGCGCCAGTCGGTGGCCATATTCCGCAGTTGGGTTAGAAACGCAGCCACTGCGCATTATTTTATTGTACTAACCGCTTAAAAGCTCTCAAATGAAAATTTCCAAAAATTAACGTTCATAATGTAAGTAATCTCGCTTAAAATGTCAATCGCCTTTTCAAAAAATACTTATGTTTACCTCAGTTCTTCCACTTGCATTGGCTCACAAAAGATGTAATGATGGTTGGGGCTAAAATACCGATGCCTCATAATTTAGGTCTTCCCAAATTAGAGGCATCGTATCATGAATAAGCTGTCAAGCAAAA
>CAYZFF010000542.1:0-3003 GCA_964477305.1 uncultured Cytophagia bacterium | reverse complement strand
CCAAATTTGGAGTTGCCTTTTGTCCTCCAAAACTTCTGCCGGGACTTCATAATATTGCATCGTCATTGGCCGGCCGGCAAAAGGCTGGAATGGCGGCATCCCTTCCTTCTCGTAATCCTGCCGGTTTGAATCATCCACCTTGAGATACAAATTATTGTTGAACAGAATGCCGAAGAAAACTTTGTGGCAATACAAACCGACGCCGCCGAACATTTTCTTGGGCAAAACCGCCCCAACCCCGGAAAGTTGTTCGAGAACATAATCTTGAAATTCTGCGCTGACAGGCATTGTGCTCACCATCAAGTTCAAAGCCTTGAACGCGGATGACACGGAACACACGGATTCTCGCGGATTTTTGATCCGTGAAAATCTGCATCATCCGCGTCATCCGTGTTCAAAAAAATTAAACCTTTTCCAACTTTTGGTCACCGATGATTTTATCCGAAATTATCCTTTCCCACCCGCCAAACGTGCTGCTGCCGGCGAGCGTCGCAACGCCAGCATCGCCCAAATTCCAACCAGCGGACCGAGCGCGAGAAACGCAAACGCCCACTGCCAGCCGACCAAACGTTCGAGCGTCGGAATCAAACGAATCGTCAACAGGGTCAGCAGAAATCCCAAACTCGTTTGCAGCGTCAGCGCCGTGCCGATATATTCGCGCGGACTCAACTCGGTGATGCAGGCGGAAAATTGCGCCGAATCGGCGACGACGGCAAAACCCCAAATGAGACAAATCGTCACGAGCGCAATGGGGTTGCTGCCGAATAAAAATCCAACGAGGAGCGCACACGCGCCGCTGATCGCCAAAGCAACGATGCTCAACAGCGTACGGCCAAATTGATCGGCCAATTTCCCGGCGATTAAGCTGCCAATGCCGCCCACCGCAATGACGGCGAAGGCCGCGAGGCTCGCCCACTTGGGCGCAATGCCAACGGCCTTAAAACTCGCCAGCAGAAAAAGCGGCACCCACGCCCACATTGCATACAATTCCCACATGTGGCCGAGATAACCGAGATTGGCCAGCACGATTTCTCGCGAGCGCGAAATCTCGCCAACGAATTTCCAATTGAACGGCGGTGTTTGGGTGCGATACGGGCCTTCATCTATAAAAAAGAACGCGATGAACCCGCCGCACGCCGCAAAAAAACTTGCCGCGTAAAGTACCGGCTTCCAATCGCTCACGCCGCCAAAGACATTCAGCAAATGCGGCGACGCCGAGCCAACGGCCAAAGCGCCCACGAGTAAGCCGATACCGAGGCCGCGATCTGCTTTCGTCCACGTCGCCATAATTTTCATCCCGACCGGATAAACGCCGGCGAGAAAAAGGCCGGTGGCAAAACGTAAAAATAAAACGTAACGCAGATCGAAGGCAACAGCCGGAATCAACACCGTTGATAATGCCGCGAGGAAAGTCGAGATCGTTAAAAATTTTCGCGACGGAATGCGATCCGCCAAATTCAGCAACGCCGAGCCAAATGCGCCGGCGACAAAACCGATCTGCACCGACATCGTCAGCCACGCCCGGCCGGACTCGGTTAATCCCCACGCCGCCGTGAGCGCCGGCACCACTGCTGAGGCAGAGAACCAGAGGCCTTTAGCCAGCAGCAAAGCCAGCGCAAGCAAAAGCAGCGTGCGCCATTTCGTGCGAGTAAGTTGGGTTGCAAAAACTTGTGAAGAGGCCGGCAATTTCATAATGAAATGACTTTTGTTTAAATTGTGTTGCCGACAATATAACTTCGATTTCAAACAATGTCAATCTGTAAAAACAAACTCCCACTGCAATTATAGAATCGAATTGCAGTGGGAGTTCAAATGCCGTGAGCGAAAACGCCATTACAATCTTCTCTTGATCGCCTCGATCTCGTTATAGCGAATTGTCATCTTTTGTTTAATGTCTTGATATTCGATTTCGACCTCTAAATCGTTCGTGGCCGAAAATTCAAAACTGCCGTCTTTGTTGACGCGGCCCGCCTCGGGATTAAGCAGCGTATATTTCGCCGTCGTGCTGAGAGAATACTTCAAACCGTTATCCATGTCCACCACCGGATTGAGCCGGAGAAAAAAACGCGCGCCACTCGAGCTTCTGATCACTTCGGTGTGTACCGTGAAGCTGGTGCGTTTCGCCGCTTGGTTGCCTTTGAACAAAATCAGCGGATATTGAATGCGCGCCGCCCACGCCGAGACGTCGTGCCGCCCGCCAACGTCTTCGTAATAAGCCACCGTCTCACCGTAAGCGTGGCCTTTGCCGCGCAAAATATCGATCAACGGCACGTAATAATTCCATTCCAACGTGCCCATATCAAACCAGACTTTGACTTCTTTTTTAGCAAACTGTTCGGCCTCGGCGAGGATTCTATAATCGGCAACCCAAAACGAGGGCGAGAGCGCGCCGATCATGGAAAACGTGGCGTCATGGTGCATGCCCATCCACATCGCCAACAGGCCGCCGAAGGAGGAACCAATGAGCGCGCGATTTTCGCGATCAGCCAGCGTGCGAAATTTTTGATCCACATACGGCACGACTTCCTTAACGATAAAATCGGCGAACGCGGCAGCCTGCGGTTGATAGGGTCCAAAATCGGTTCGGACCCAATCATCGTCATAGGGCACGTATTGGCTGGTGCGGTTATTGGAGCTGGCGATGCCGACGATAATCATCTCCGGCGTTTTGTTATCGCGAACGAGTTTTTCCAGCGTTTTCTCGGTTCCCCAGCCGCCGGCAAACACGCCTTGTCCATCGAGCATATAAACCACCGGGTACCGGCTGGCCGAATTCTTATAACTCGGCGGGACATAAATGTATAAATTTTGTTCTTTAATTTTTTCGCGAATGAGATCGGAATCTAATCCGCTCAATAATTCATCGCCCTGACAGGCGCACAACAACACCACAAAAAGCAAACGGAGCTTTTTTCTCATTTCACCTCTTGTATAAATTCAATCGCCGGCATTCGCGTCACGGCCAGCGTGATTTGAACGAGATTCAGTAATAGGTTCATATTA
>CAYZFF010000541.1:0-3009 GCA_964477305.1 uncultured Cytophagia bacterium | reverse complement strand
GCCCAAAGACCGTCTTCGGCATTGGTCACGCTCGCCTCAAGAGCAGCCATCTCCGCCGCCGCGTGCGGTTGTCCGGCGCAGATGATGCCAATCGGCACGGCGCGAGATACGGCGCCATCATCGAAATAGTGCGGATTATCGCGACCGGATTGCGGCGGCAATTTGCCCTGGCGCAAATTCGCGAGTGCGGCTTGCTGGCTCACGCCGCCGCGCACATTTTGCGGGACGCGAGCCAGTTCCAGCCACGCTTCCAAAAGTTTTTTAGCATCAAGTCTACCTTCGGCAAGTAAAATTTGTTGCGCCGTGAACGCAGCCCATTCCGTATCATCGGTGGGACTGAGAGCGAATGCCGTTGCCGGTCGGTTGAGAGAAAACGGCACCGCCGGACGTATCACCTGCGTGGTTTCCGAGGCCGCCTCGATTTCGCGGCGTATTCTTCTGGTCCAGAACGGCAGCAAATAACTGCGATGAAACATCGCCGGCCAACTCAGCGCATCGCCGACGGCTAATCCCAACATGGCATTACAGGCGCGTTGTCGCAGTTCGTTCATGAAAGACTCCAGCTTTTGGCCAAGCCGGCTAATTGCTCGGCAACCTCCGGAATGTGCATGCCTTTGACCGTTCTAATGCAGTTGCCCTTGGCAGTGGTGATCCGCGCCGCCCAAGATGCCGGAATTTTATTTTCGCCGGCACTGGCTCCGGCGATAGCCCCGCAGATCGCGGCAATCGTATCCGTATCTCTTCCGACGTTGACGCTTCCCAGTACGGCTTCGCTAAATTTGCCTTTGGCCGCAGTTAAAATACCAAACGCCAGACCAACGGCTTCGGGTGCGAGGTCACTCCAGTGATAATAAGTGCAGGCGATCTTGTCGTACAACGGTTGTATCGCCTGCCAAACTTCATCGCATTGCGAGCCGATTTTCACGCCATCACTAATTGCCCGCGCCGTCCAGGAATCGGCGGGAATAACGGTGAGTGCGGCGGCGACAATTTCCTGCAAAGCTGCGCCAGTCATTGCAACAGCAACTGCCGCTGCCACTGCTCTGCCGCCATAAATGCCCTCGCCGGAATGGCTCACGGCGCCATCAATCTCAGCGAATTGTGCTGCAAGCTCCGGCGCACCCACAGCGACAATGCCGTGTGGCGCCGCACGCATGGCCAAGCCATCGCTCCAACTGTGGAGATGCTGGCCGGATTGTGGCGGCATCAAACCCTTGCGCAAGTTTGCGATTGTCAACATCTCGCTGAATCCCGCCCCTTTGTATTCATTGGAAGCTGAAATGATGTCATCTTTCCACGCGCGTGCCGCCAATTCCGAAGTGAGCCCGCGCCCGTGCTGCAAAAGCATTTTGGCGCTGAATAGCGCGTATTCCGTGTCGTCGGTCCCTACTTGCGCGTCGGAAAGAAAATCCGTCACGCGGTTCCACTGCTGTCTGATCGCGTTGGGAGTTTTTCCCTCCGTCGGGCTGCCCAGCGCATCGCCAACGGCCAGACCGATCAGCGCACCACGAGCACGGCTCACAAGATCATTCACCATCTTTCGTCTCGCATTTGATAACGGGAGAGAACCAGGTTACTTTCCACTTCAATTCGTTTGGCGGCTTCTTCCACGGAGAGTCGATTGGCGAACAACTCTTGCAAAAGCGGATTGGCGACGCGATTTTTCCACTCGACATAGCCGGGCACACCTAACCACGATCCGGTGGCGAGAAATTTTGCGGAAGCGGAAACGACATCCCAACCGTCGCCGGGCGTTTGAAACTCCGGCATCGCCAGGCAAGAGCGGCGCGCCGGAATCATCCAATCACTGCGCGCCAACTCGGCCATGTTGGCCGCGCTCAGCATAAAATTGATGAAGGCCATGGCCTCAGCTTGGCGTTGCGACTGCCGGGGTATGCTGAGCGTTTGCGCACTGATACCGGTGTTTTGCGTAACGGCCTTGAGCGGGGGAATCACTCCCCAATGAAATCCGACCGGAGCATTGGCGGCAAGTTGTTGCCGCGCCCACGCGCCGATTCCGACCAGCATGGCATACTTGCCGCTGAAGAATCCGGGGATCATACTTGCTCCGGTTTGTCCGATACTCGCAGGTGAGGTGGAGCCGTCCACATAAAGCATGTTCATGAGTGTCGCCAGCAGTTGCCGTTCGGAGTCGCCAACTTTGACGACGTATTTACCAGCTTCATGACGAAAAAAGGAGCCGCCGAAGCTGATGGAGAGATTCATCACCAGATTGGCTGAGTTGCGCAACCCGAAGGCTGCGCCCCACTGATCGATAACGCCGTCGTTGTTGGTGTCTTTGGTCAATTGCCGCGCCGCAGCGCGCAGGTCATCCCAACTCCACGGCTGGTCAAAAGACGGCGGCGTCACGTGGGCTTGTGCCAAAAGTTCCCGGTTGTACAAAACTACCGTCGATTCAATCAGAAAAGGAATGCCGATGATTTGGCCATTGGGGCGCGTGACCGAGGCCCAGGCCACCTCCAAAATATCTTGCTTCATTTCACTGGTCAGCATTGGTGCTAAATCGGCAAGATAGCCGCGAATCGCAAAGTCTATTATAATGGAAGATTCGTAGTGAAAAACATCTGGAACCTCGCCGGTTTCAAATCCGGTAATCAGGTAATCGTGAATCGAATTCCACGTGCCTTGCACATATTCCACCGGCGTTTCCGGATGCGCGGCGTTCCATGCCGCAACGATGGCCTTGTTCGCTGCCAGAGCTTGTTCCTGCCACGCAAGGCTGACAAAGCGCAGCGGAGCGATGGCAGGCGCCGTGTTTGGTTTTCGCCAATAGTACACGGCGGCGACAGCGAGCGCAGCAATGATGAGAAAAATTAAGCTATATTTTCGCAATGACACCTTTGCAAATGAGGAAAGTCGGATTTACACAAGAGCTATACTCATTACGGGTTGTAATGTGAGTCATTGCGAGGCGCTTTTTGCCGAAGCAATCTTTTAAAATTAAAGATCGCTTCGTCGCTAAAAACACTCCTCGCGATGACGGTTTTT
>CAYZFF010000540.1:0-3035 GCA_964477305.1 uncultured Cytophagia bacterium | reverse complement strand
CGCTTAGAGCCACAGAAAATGTCACGCGCGTTGTTGGCGACGGCGTTCGCTATGGTGCTCGTCCCGGCGATTGCGTTGATCATCGGGACGCCCGCTTTTGCCAACGGCGTGGTGGCCGTGTTTGGTCTCCATACAGTCTTCGCTATGCTGTTTGTCGGATCGGCCTGGCTGTTTCGGAAAGCGGCGCGTGGAGAACCCAAACTCGGCGCGGTATGACAGCGGCACTGGAGCGAAAGCTGCTGGGCTCGCCGCCCTTGCCCCGGTTTTTCTCTCAACCCTTGGGCCGAAAAAGCGTCTGTTTTGTTAGGTGAAACTATGATTTCGCAAAATTATAAAAATTTATTAACGATTACGCTCGCCATTTTACTGGGCTTATTTACGGCTTACATCGATTCGCGCGGCGGCCCGTTTCATCTGTTTATGACAGGATTGTTGCTGATGATTTTTGGCGCCGCTGTTAGTTTCATGCAACCGGAGCGCGTTTGGCGTTGGGCAACCATTATTGGCGGCTGTGTGTACATCGTCTTTTTGACGCGCCGCGTTTTTGATCAAGCCAGCCTGAATTTTCTCAAAGCGTTTCCGACATTTATTCCGGCATTCATCGGCGTTTACTGCGGCGCCTTTTTACGCAAAATCGGTTTATTGACCAAGACCAATAATGCAAAATCGAATTAAACTTTTCTTGCTGATGTACGGCATTTGTGGCCTCCTCACCGTACTCGGCTCCATGTTGGGCAATACTTTAGGGAAACTTGGCTTGTATATCGGCGCAATCATCGGCGGAATTTGCGGTATTCTGATGGTGATGATTTGGGCGCGGCGCTATCAGTTGATCGAGGCGCGTAATCATATTTCCACCCTCATCGGCGCCACCGCGGGCTATATCATCGCGGCGGTGATCGCGGTTAACAATCTGCACACCCCGATCATTCCGCTCGCCAGCACCGCATTCGTTGGAATCGGGGCCGTCATCGGCAGCATGCTCGGCAGAAAAGAATCCTGATCACAATTTAGCGCTGCAAAAACAGAGTGCGAAGCATTGGCTTTGCAATGGCGTTTTTTATTTTACCAAACTCAACACTGACTATGACAACCATGACAGAACCTCGAAAAAAGAACGGCAAGCATGGCGTGCACGTCGCCATCATTATGGACGGCAACGGGCGTTGGGCGAATGGCCGCGGCTTGCCGCGGGTGGCCGGCCATCGCGCCGGCACCGAAGTCGTTCGCCGCATCGTGGAAACCGCGCCGAAACTCGACATTACGACCTTAACCCTCTACGCGTTTTCTTCGGATAACTGGCAGCGCCCTTCTCACGAAGTGAACGCGCTGATGAAATTGTTTCGCGCTTATTTATTATCCGAAGCCAAACGCTGTCTCGACAACGGCGTCCGCCTGAACATCGTTGGCCGGCGTGATCGTTTTCAACCCAGCATTGTTGAATTGATCGAAACCGTCGAAGCGACGACGGCAAAAGGCGATTTGCTGCATCTCCGCGTGGCGGTGGATTATTCCGCTCGCGAGGCGATTCTGCGCGCCGCCCTTAAACTCAACGGTTCCCGCGAGGTTTCACGCGAAAAATTTTCCCGGCTGCTTTCGGAAGTCGATCACAGTGAGCCGGCCCCCGATGTGGACATCCTCATTCGTACCGGCGGCGAGCAGCGCTTGAGCGATTTTTTACTGTGGGAATGCGCGTATGCCGAGCTTTTTTTTATTAAAAAAATGTGGCCGGAATTTAAGCCCGAAGATCTTGAGGCCATTGTCAAGGAATTTAATTGCCGTGAACGGCGCTTTGGGCGTGTCATTGAATCAAACGAGACTGTTCCCTTAAACCAAAGTAATGGCACATTTAAAGACGAGAAGACAAACCATGTCGAACCAATTTCGCCTCAATCCAACTTTTTGCCTGCTGTTAGCCATGAGCTTTGGAGTGATCATCGGGTGGATTGATTTACAGGCTTCGGAAGTGCAGCCCGTCGTTTTACTTATACTCGGCTCGACGGTTCTCCTCGGTATTGTGCAGCCACTGCGCGCGTGGTTGTGGGCGTTGATCATCGGCAGCAGCATTCTCACCGCGCATCTCCTCGGCCCGTTGCTCGGATTGAACCCGCCGTATGAGGTCAAACCGAATGTGTTGGTGACGCTCATCGCATTAATACCGGCGTTTATCGGCGCGTATATTGGCGCATTCATCGGCCGGCGCGTGCAAAAACAGCATTGACTTTAAACAGTAAAAAATGTAAACGCTGCAATGATGACAGAAAAAAAACGTTGGTTTATCGTTATTCTTTTTGCCGTCGCGATGGCGTGGGTGGAATCGGCGTTGGTCGTCGATTTGCGCACATTGGTTGATCGCCTCGAGCCTTATCAGCCTAACCCGCTGCCGCTTCTACCCAAATTAGGCGAAGTCGAGCTTATCCGCGAAGCCGCGACGTTGATGATGTTATTCATTGTCGGCTGGCTAGCCGGTCAAACCTGGCCCAAAAGATGGGGCTACGCTTCTCTCGCTTTCGGCGCCTGGGATATTTTTTATTATGTGTTTCTGAAAGTCATCGTCGATTGGCCGCGCTCACTGTGGGATTGGGATGTTTTATTTTTGCTGCCGCTGCCGTGGTGGGGACCGGTGCTCGCACCGATGTCGATTGCGGCGTTAATGATTGTTTTCGGAACGCTGACAACACAATTTGAAAACATCCGGCCTTCGCGCCGTGCCTGGTTTTTCAATTTAAGCGGCTGCGCCTTGGCGCTCATCGTCTTCATGGCAGATGCCCTTCGCGCTGCCGACGGTGGCATCGAAGCCGTGCGGCAAGTGCTGCCCCGCAAGGCGGGGTTCAATTGGCCGGTTTTTATCATCGCGCTGCTCTTGATGGCAGTGCCGGTTTTTGAGATGTGCAAACAACTCTTGCAAGAACGAGAAAAACTATCTGCTACCGCCAATATGAATTTTGGCGCAAAAGCTTTTTTCTTGTTGCTGCTGTATAAACTTATTTCGCGCAACAGTTGAGGTAAGCCGGCTTATCAGTTGGCTAACATTT
>CAYZFF010000539.1:0-3047 GCA_964477305.1 uncultured Cytophagia bacterium | reverse complement strand
TCACAAGTGATTTACATGGGCATCGACCTCTCGGAGTTCCGGCATCGGCCCGCGCTGCATAACGCGAAGCCGGTTATTCTCTGGAATCATCGCTGGGAGTTTGACAAGCAACCGGAAGTTTTTTTTCGGCAACTGTACAAACTCGCTGACGCGGGTTTTGATTTTGAGTTGCTGTTGCTCGGGGAAAATTTTCAGATGCACCCCAAAGAGTTTATTGAAGCCCGCGAAAAACTCGGCTCGCGCATCCGGCAGTATGGCTACGTCGAAAGCGTTTACGATTATGCCCGTTATCTCGCCCTGGCCGATATTGTCGTCTCCACGGCGATGCAGGAAAATTTTGGCTTCGCGGTGGTGGAAGCGATGTATTGCCATACGCTGCCGTTATTGCCGAAACGGTTGAGTTATCCCGAAATTTTGCCGGAGAAATTCCACGAACCCTTTCTGTATTCCACCGAAGAAGAACTCGGCGTCAAATTGCAAAAATTATTGCGCGACTACCGCCAGTTAAATGAAGCGCGCGCTGAAATCGCCCAATCCATGCGAAAGTTTGATTGGAAAAACCGTATCACTGAATTTGACACCCTGTTTGACGAGATGGTCATTGGTTTCAGACGCAATGCGTAAAACGTAAACTTGACGCATTATTTTTACGCATTTTCCCGTTGATTTTTCCCTTGCTTTTATGCGGCAGTTTGAATATTTTTTTAAACTATTGTGTGTAAAAGAATTTAACCAGAAAGGGTTTTTGCTCTCGGCCGCATGAAAAATTTTGTCGCGATCTTGGGCCCGACTGCAGCCGCCGCGGCCTATTTTATTCTGGGAGAGCCGTTGTGGGCGATCGGTAGCCTCGCTCTTCTTACCTTGATTGGTTTCGTCCTGCCCGGTTGGCGAGCGGCGATGGGGCTGGCGCGCGTCGTTTTTATTTTTTGTCTTTTGATGTTTGTCATCAATGAGCTCGGCATTGCGTATCCGTACTCGAATATTTTTGTTTTGACCGGCGTGATGGGTTTATTCTTTCTCAGCGGCGAGAGTTGGAAGGGGTTATATTTTGGCCCCGGCCAAACGCGGCAGTGGATGCGCCGCGCGTTCGGTATCGGTCTGGGATTCTCTGCGCTCGTGTTGATGTTGTTTGCGTTAATTCCGCATCAACTGGGCGCCAATCCGGTTCCAACCGAGTGGCCGGTTGATGTGCTGATAGTGGTTGGTTTCGGTTACGCCACCTTCAGCATGCTGATGGAAGAAACCATCTTCCGCAGCGTGATGGTGGCTTTCTCGCGGGCGCAACTCACGCCCGCCGTTGCAGTGGTGGCGCAAAGCCTCGTTTTCGGCGCCATGCATTATCGCGTCGGATTTCCTTCGCACGCCGGCGGCGCGCTGTTGTCCTTCATCTGGGGCCTGCTGGCCGGCTGGCTCGTGTTGAAAGCGGATTCGATTTATCCGGCTTACGTGATGCATTTTGTCGTGGTGTTGACGTTGTTCGTCGGATTGATTTTTTTGCGGTGAAATGGTAAGATTTTTTGCGTTGTAAAATTAATGTACTGCAAGCTTATGGGTGTTCCGAAATCGCCTTCACCCGCCGCACTGTTTGTGGCCGTGCTCTTTACGCCGGCCATGCCGTATGACGACGTGCGCGCCGAAGTGACGCGGGAATTCGGTGACATTTTGGAAGCGAGTCCGGTTTTTCCGTTTAATTACAGCGAATACTATCGCGCCGAAATGGGCGGGAACTTGCAAAAAGTTTTTTTTCTCCTGGCGCGCTTGATTGATCCGGCTGCTCTTGTGGACTGGAAACTGCACGCGCAGGAGGTTGAAGCCCGATACACCGCGAATGCGCAGCGCCAAATCAACTTCGACCCCGGTTGTCTCGATGCCTCGAAGCTCGTGCTCGCGACCACCAAAAATTACGACCATCGTATTTATCTCGGTCGCGGCATTTATGGCGACGTGCAACTCCGGTATCGATTGCAGAAATTTCATTTTAATGAATGGACGTATCCGGATTATCGCGCCCCGGAACATCTCACGTTCTTTGAAAACGCGCGCGCGCGCTATTTTGATCTGTTGAAAACCGAATTTGGCGCGCCGGAGTTGCCTGTGCCGGCGGTTAAATTGGATTACAAAGCCGCCGGGGTGGATCGCGAAAAAGGCGAAGGCGTTAAAAAACGCATCGGTGCATTGGCGCGGCAAACATTCAACGAGAATGTGTTGCGCGAGATCGGCTTATTTGGCGGCTTCTTTCAATTGGCCAAAGAAAAGTATCGCGAGCCGGTGTTGGTCGGTAGCGTTGATGGCATCGGCACGAAAATTAAACTCGCCTGCCAGCTTGGGCAATATCGCGGCCTCGGCATGGATATCGTGCATCATTGCATGAACGACATCATGGTTGGCGGCGCCGAACCGTTATTCTTTCTCGATTATCTTGCTTTCGGCAGATTAGAGTCGGCGGTCGTACTTGAATTAATTGAAGGCATGTCCAGCGCCTGCCGCGACGCCGATTGTGCGCTCATCGGTGGTGAAACAGCGGAGATGCCGGACATTTATCATCCCGGTGAATTTGATCTCGCCGGTTCGATTGTCGGCGTCGTCGAAAAAGCAAAAATTTTGGACGGCCGCCGCATCGCGCGCGGCGATATGCTCGTCGGCCTCGCGTCGAATGGCTTGCACACGAATGGCTATTCTTTGGCGCGCAAAATTATTGCAGCGCGACATTTGCGGTTGGATCATTTTCAGCACGAATTGAACGAAACATTCGGCGAAGCTTTGTTGAAACCGCATCGCAGCTATCAAAAACAAATTCGCTTGGTCAGCGAGCTTGCCGAGTTGCACGGCATTTCGCATATCACCGGCGGCGGCATCGAAGGCAACACGAAGCGCCTGTTGCGTGACAATTTGCAATTGCGCGTGGATTGGCGCGGGTGGGAATGGCCGCCGTTGTTTCGGCTGCTGCAAAAATACGGTCAGGTTGAAGAAGCCGAAATGCGTCATGTGTTTAATTTGGGCATTGGCTTGATTTTTGTGATCGCCCCGACTGTAGTTGATGAACTGCG
>CAYZFF010000538.1:0-3061 GCA_964477305.1 uncultured Cytophagia bacterium | reverse complement strand
TTGAACGGTTAGTCGGGTTTAGTAAACAATCTCCAAGCTGGACGTCATTCAGGATGAATCTTTTTGCAATTCAAGATCACTACTGGAAATAAAAAAGATTCCTTCGGAATGACATTTCCTTATTTTACAAACTTCAATAAACCGGTAAACCGGCTAAACGGCAAACAAAATCAACTATGAACTACCGAGAAAGCCTGCGCGTTGGCATCGACGGCGTGCAAAGCCATAAATTGCGGTCGTTGCTGACGATGCTGGGCATTATCTTCGGCGTGGCGGCAGTGATCAGCATGATGTCCATCGGCGAGGGCGCGAAACAAGAAGCGCTGCAGCAAATCGCGCAGATGGGGATGAACAACATCATCATTCAAAACGTGGCCGCCGAAGATACGAAAGAAGGCAAGGATGTCGACAACAAATCCCGGGGCTTGCGGGTGGCGGATGCGCTGGCGCTGGAAGACGTAAATCCGTTGTTGGGCGAGGTGGTGCCGCAGCGCTACCTCAATGTCGAGGCGCAATACGGCTCCGAGCGCGTCTCCGTCACGGTGGTGGGAACGTTGCCGGTTTATGCGACGGTGATGAATTACCAGCCGCAGCAAGGTTCGTTCTTCAATTATTTTGACGAAATCGAGGCGCGACGCGTGTGCGTGCTCGGCGCCGGCATCAAACGCGATTTGTTTTATTTTCGCGATCCGCTCGGCGAGCGCCTCAAAATCGGCGACGATTGGTTTACCGTCGTCGGGGTGATGGAAAGAAAAATGTCGAGCAGCACCGAAGCCGCCGGCAACGACATGAACCAGCAGATTTATATTCCGTTGACCGCTTCGCTGCAGCGTTTTACATTGGAGCCATTCGAGAGCGAAGTCGACCGCATCGTCGCGCGGGTAAACGAGCCGGAGCGCGTGCGCGAGGCGGCGAACATCGTGCAAACGACTTTGGCGCGCCGGCACAATAATGCCGGGGATTACCAAATTTCCATTCCGGAAGAATTGCTGCGGCAGCGCCAGCAAACGCAACGGATTTTCAACATCGTCATGGGCTGCATCGCCGGCATCTCGCTGCTCGTCGGCGGCATCGGCATTATGAACATCATGCTCGCCTCGGTGTTGGAACGCACGCGCGAAATCGGCATTCGCCGCGCCATCGGCGCGACGCGCAAAGATATTATGGGCCAATTTATTTTCGAGGCCGGCCTGTTGAGTTTCATCGGCGGCATCACCGGCATCGTGCTGGGCTGGTCCATGACGTATTTGATCACGCTCTACGCCGGTTGGAAAACCATCGTCTCGATTTTTTCGGTTATTCTCGCTTTCGGCGTTTCGGCCGCGGTCGGCATTCTGTTTGGCTTTTATCCGGCCCGCCAAGCCGCGCGGTTGGATCCGATTGAGAGTTTGCGGTACGAGTAAAAGTTTGTAGTGACGCCTTCAGGCGTTGTATCAGCCAAGTTTATAAATCGTCAAGCCTTTGAAAAGTTTTTTTAACACGGCGCCACGGAGAAAAATGAGTGGCCACGGAGACGGCAATGAAGCTTTTTACTCCGTGTTGCTCCGCTCGCTCTGTGGCTCCGTGTTTAAAACATGCTCACCGTTTTACCTCAGTTAGCACGGAGGAAAATAATGCTTCGTTTGCGAATTTTTTATATCGTCTGCCTTTGTGGATTAGCTTTTGGTAACCTGGTTTATTCCCAATCATCATCTTCCGACCCCAACGCCAAAATTCTCACGTTGCAACAGGCGATTGATTACGCCCTCCAGCGCAGCTTCAATGTCAAATTTCTCGGTCTCTCGTTGGAAGCGGCGCGGCAGAATTTGATTGCGCGCAAAGGCAATTTCAAAACTAACGCGCAACTGCGGCTCGATTCGCCGAGTTTAAACGAGCAACTCCTTTCCATCGAAGTCGCCAACGGCCTGCCTTCTTATTCCACTCGCGGGACGTTGCGTTTTTCCGGGGCGCTCGACATCAATCAGCCGTTGCCGACAAACGGCGTTTTCACATTGTCCTCGCAGCTTTACCAGCAAAACGTTTCAACCTTGCTTGCCGTCGCCAACGAATTGAAGCGAAAAGATTTTCTGACATCGATCGGTTTGCGTTTGAACCAGCCGCTGTTTACGATTAACACCCTCAAACTTGGTTTTGAAGAAGCGAATCTCAATTACGAACGTGCTTCGGGGCAAATTCGACGCAATGAGTTTGAGGTGATTTACAACGTAACCCAGAATTTTTATGATCTTTATCGCGCAACGCGTTCGCTGGAAATTGCGCGCGAAGATATGAAACAGCAGGAAGAAGCCTATAATTTGGCCAGCAAAAAATTCTCCGCCGGTTTGATTCCCGAGGTGGAAGCTTTACAAACGGAAGTCGATCTGGCGCAGAGCCGAAATCGCGTTTACTCCGCGGAGAGCGCCCTAAATCGGCAGGAGGATGTTTTCAAACAAACCGTTGGCATGCCGCTGGCCGAAAAAATCGCCGTGTTTACCCAAGTGGAGTTCAAACCGTTTGCGATTGATCTCGAAAAAGCGCTGGCGCACGGCCTGCTGAATCGCTCCGAAATTCGCGAGCAGGCGATTGATAAACGTTTGCAGGAAATCGAGCTGAAGCGCACCGATGCCCGCTCGGAGTTGAAAGCCGAGTTATCGGGCTATTACGATTTAACCGGCATTAGCGATGCCACGCTGCCCTACGACACCGGCACCCGCGAACTGTTCCGCTCGAGTTGGAATGATTTAAAAGATCGTCCGAAGAATCGCGGCGTGCTTTTTTCGGTTACCATGCCGTTGTGGGATTCCGGCGTGAATGGGGCAGAAGTTTCTGCGGCAAAAGCGCGTCTGGATCAATCCGTCTTGGGTCTTGATAATGAGCGCATCACCGTCGAGCGCGAGATCAAAGACGTGGTGGCGCGCGTGCGCGAAGCGGAGAATCGTCTTGGCGTATTGGAGAAAAGTCAGAAGCTGGCCGAGCGCAGCTATGAAATCAGCTTGGCGCGTTTCGATAACGGCGACATCACCGCCCAAGAGCTATCTCTTGACCGCAACCGCCTCACGCAAGCCCGCAGCGCCTATCTCGA
>CAYZFF010000537.1:0-3067 GCA_964477305.1 uncultured Cytophagia bacterium | reverse complement strand
GCCAACATGCCGGCGCAATAAACCGAACGATGTTGCCCGCCGGTGCAGCCGAAGGCCACCATGAGATTGGTAAAATTGCGGCGCTGATAGTTCTCCACCGCCGCATCGATGAGGGCATAAGTATGCTGCAGAAAATCGTGCACCACCGGTTCTTTTTCGAGAAACGCGATCACTTCCGGGTCTTTGCCGGTCAGCGTGGCAAATTCTTCAAACTTGCCGGGATTGGGCAGCGCGCGACAATCAAAGACGAAGCCGCCGCCGTGGCCCTTTTCATCACCGGGCATGCCGTGGCGATAGGAAAAACTCTGCAGGCGCACGGAGAGTTTCAATTCCGCCTCGCCGAATTGCCGCAACACCGAAGACCGGACGAGCCGTTTGAAAACCTCCATCAACGCCGGCAGTTCCACCGGCAACTCGACGGCGCGCAGCAGCATCTCCAAATTGCGAATGGCATACGGCACGCTTTGTAAAAAATGGCTTTTGCGTTCATAAAAACCGCGAAACCCATACGCGCCCAACGCCTGCATGATGCGAATATAAACATAGCCATAATAATATTTCACAAATTCGGCCCGGTCGATTTTCGTCAGCGGCGCCGCGGCCTCGAGGTAGCGATTGAGCAACTCCTCCCGCACTTCAAAAGGGAGATCGGCTTTGGCGTCGAACAACAGCGAGGCCACGTCATATTGCAGCGCGCCTTTGCGGCCACCCTGATAATCGATAAAATACGGGGCGCCGTTTTTAATCATAATATTGCGCGATTGAAAATCGCGATACAGAAAAAAATCGCGGTCGGCCGCGAGCAAATACTCCGTAAACCGGTCGAAGTCATCTTCCAGCGTCTGTTCATTAAACGGGATTTGCGCCAGTTTGAGAAAGTAATATTTGAAGTAATTCAAATCCCAGCGCATCGATTGCCGGTCGAAACTGCCGCGCGGATAGCAGAGCCGATAATCCAGCGTGCGGCCCGCGACGATTTGAAATTGCGGGAGAATCTGCACCACTTGCGTGTAAAGATCAATCAGCTTCTGCGAAAAACCCTCGCGGGCGCGGGTTTCCGTCAGCAATTGAAATAACGTCGTGTCATCTAAATCTTCTTCGAGATAAATTCCGGCCTCGAGTTGGTCAATATAAATTTCCGGCACCGGCAATCCCAGTTGGTGAAAGTGCCGGGAGAATTCCAAAAACGCGATATTTTCCTGCCGGTCGGCGTTGGCCACGCCGATGACGCTGCGTTGCGCATTGCGCAGGCGAAACAATTTGCGATCCGAGCCGCCGCCTTTGAGCGGGGAGATTGCATCAACATTTTCCCCAAAGTGTTTTAAAAAAAGTTCTTTCAGCAGTCCTTCCATATTAACCGTCCATTAAAAAGTTAAAATTTATCAAATATGAAAAAGGATTCAATCATTCACCGCCCAGCGGTATGAAATCCGCATCTGCCGGTCTTTTTGCAAACGCCCGCCGATAAAACGGGACTCGTCTTCGATCACGGAAAATTCGAGGCGATGACCGGAGGGGCGATACAATGTCGTGCCGGCGAATTCCGCGCCGAAAGTCCAGGCCCGAATTGGCGGAAAATTCGTGGATGCTATTTGCTTTTGGCGTTCGCCCAATTCTCCAAGACGAGTGCCAAGTTCGCCAGTGGCATACAAACGAAATTGACCAAGAGTAAATTGCGCCCGGCCGCCATAGAATAAATTGGCCACCGCAAAAGCGTTTCGGTGCTGGCGGCGCTCGAACGGCGCCAATTCCACCCGCGCCTTCTCGCCGATATATAAACCGTGCTGATGATGGCCGTTGCCAATCGTCGTCAAATTCAAAATCACCGCCAGCGGGCCTTTGTCACCGCCGGCTTCCAAAGTGAAGGGCAAATACGCCGTCGTAAAAGCGTCGTTGCGCCATTCCAGCGCTTTCATCTCAATATAATCGCCTTGCGTGAAACGGCGTGCAATGCGAGCGAGCATCGCGCCGCCTTGCACGGTTTTATGCACGCGGCCACGATTGTTAAAAAATTGCAAGTGAAACGGCAAGAAGGCGTAGTGCTGCGAGTAAATCAACGATTGTTGGGGCGCTTCGTTTGTCACCGCGAATTGCCAATCGAGGCCGCGGCCGAAGCCGTTGTCATCGGCAACACCGGCAGAACGAAAAATCGACAGCAGAAAACGCGCCGGGCCGGAATAAAGATCGACGTAACTTGGGTTGTAAGCCGCACCGGCTTGCCAGTTGCGAAAATCTTCGGTTAAAGCCGCAATGCGTTCGGGCGAAGCCGCTTCCGGTTCGCGGCCAAAGGCTTCAATCTCGCGCTGCTTCATCGCGGCAATTTCTGCTTCGGATTTTCCCGCGGCGCGGGCCTGGTTTATTTTACGATTCAACTCGGCATAAAATTTTTGCAAACGCCGTTCGGCTTCGAGGTCCGGTTGCGTCGAGATGGGCAGCGTCTTGGTTACCGGCAATTGTCGCAGCCGGTCGCGTTCCTTCTCACGTTCTGATTTGGCGCGATCAACAACTGCAGCAAATTGTTTTCGCTCGGACGGCACAAGTAAATTCAATCCGCCACTTTCTTCACGCACCATCGCCATAAACGCGCGGACAGCAAGCGTATCAGTTGACGCCGTCGAGTCAACCGCCGGATAAAGCGGCGCGGCTTCGGCGTACCATTGCAGCAATTCAAAGGGCGGATCGATCTTGAGCGTGTCGAGAACGGTTTTGACGCCGGCTTCTTGCGCCACTTGATCGGGCGCGATGGTGTAGGAGGCCAGTGATTTGCCGGTTTTGAAATCGATATCGACAAAACTCTGATAGATCAACTCGCTGCAGACGATGGCATCGAGCGTATTGACATCAAATTGAAAATCATACGGCTTGCCATATTGCAACAGCGCCAGCGCGAGAAAATGCGCGAGATTTTCGCGATATTGTTCCGCGCGCAAATGGCCCTGGCGCAAGCGCACGGCGGCATAATCATCAACATATAAAAAATGCGCAAAGTGATTGAGCGTGACGCCGCCTTCATGGCTCGAAACGGCCTGCCCATCGCGCAACGCTTCGAGCACATTTTCCTGCTCAG
>CAYZFF010000536.1:0-3074 GCA_964477305.1 uncultured Cytophagia bacterium | reverse complement strand
GACCTTTCCGATTTGAATAAAACGTTTCATCTCGACACCGACCGTGATGCCAATGTCGGGCAGGAAGAATTGCTCGCGGCGATGCCGGCGCTTTATGATTATGTTGAAGCGCAAGCGGCAATCGCCATTAATTTTTCGCCCACGCGTTTGGAGCGGCGGCCGGGCGGTTTTACCAAAGATGATTTTGGCAACGTTTTCATCAATTTTGTTTTTTATAAAAAACTGAACGGACTGCCCGCGGAAATTTCATTGCAAGCCGATTTTTTTGAGAAGTTTGGGGCGCAACACAAAAATTTAGTCAAAGTGGTGTCCGGTGAACAAATTCAACAGGCAGTCTTTTCCGCGGAAAATTATCGTCAGCGCTTTGTTATCGGCGGCAATGTTTCGTTGTGGGCGCAAATCGGCGCCTTTACCAAGCTCGGCGTCGAACATATTTTCCTCGGCTACGATCATCTGATGTTTCTCTTCGCCTTGATCGTGATTGGCGGCCGCCTGGTGAATTTGGTTAAAATCGTCACCGCTTTCACGATCGCCCACAGTATTACCTTGATTCTCGCGGCGCTGGAAATTCTCAAGCTGCCGCCGCCGATTATTGAAACGGGCATTGCGTTAAGCATTGCTTATGTCGCGGCCGAAAATTTTTTCATTACCAACACGCAACATCGTTGGCTGTTGACATTTATTTTCGGACTGGTGCATGGCTTTGGCTTTGCCAACGTTTTGGGGGATCTGGGCCTGCCCACGAGCGGACTGGTGCCCTCGCTGCTCGCTTTCAATATTGGGGTCGAAATCGGCCAGCTTTGCATTGTGGCAATATTTTTTCCACTTACCCTTTGGCTCGCCAAACAAAAATTCCAACGCACCGCCGTGTTTGCCTGTTCCGCGATTATTTTTCTGTTCGGCCTTGGCTGGTTTGTTGAGCGCGCCTTCGGCTTTGCCTTCATGCCGCTATAAGCGCTCTTTTTAATAAATTTTGAAACGCATTGAAATTTAAAAGGCTCGAACGCCGGAGCTCCGTCATGCAAACGATTGCCACCGAAATTGTCGATGACACCTGGAAGAAAATGGCAGCAATGCCTCTCGACGAAATGCCCAAACTCATGGAGTGCATGGAAAGCGAACAGCCGGAAATTATGGCTTTTTTAATGGCCATCGATGGCGACGTGCTCAATCAGGATGAGCGGGAGTTGTTGTTTTATCTTGGGCTGGTGGTTTGGCAGATAATGCGACAGGGCATACCCCGGCCCAAACGAGTTGGCGCCAAGCGTTTGGATGAGCTGATGGTGAGCACGGAAAAAGTCGTTGACAAGTTTATGAATGAGTCGGTCGGCGATTTTATGGTGCTGATGTCGCGGGCGATCAAAGAACACCGCCAGATCAATGTGTTGCGCTATATCGTCGAAGCACTTTTTGAAGTTGATGATGATACCGAGTACACTGAAACGCGGGAGGAAATGAAAGGCGTGGTTTTCAAAAATCTTAAAATCGTACTGGACGCTTTGGATCAATAATCCGATGCCCATTCGTTTTACTCCTGCCATGCGCCAGCGGCTGACGCCACGCGTGCCGGCGATGCTCCAAGCCTCATTGCGCCTGTTTCCGGAATTGCAAGGCAAAAATATCACCGTCGGTTATACGCGTGCCCACCTGGGCAGCGCATTAATTCCACGCGATATTGCCGCGGAATTGACCATCCGGCTGCACGTGCGCAAACTGACTTACAACACCATCGGCCACGAGTTGACCCATCTTTTGCAAGGCTTGTCGCATTTGGATGATTCTACCGCGAACGCGCGCATCCCCGGCGGCGAAAAGCAATGCGATATTTGGACCCTCGCGCGCAGCGAGCTGTTCTGTGATGACGCGCCGACCTATCTGAAATTGCCGCTCGTCGTTCGCACGCATTGGCCGCAATATGCTCAACTTATTCGCCGGCTTTGCATCGCCGCCATCGAAAAACGCGCGACGCATCGGCTTTACATCCGTTGGCTGGAAGAACAAATTCCCCGGCTCATTAATCCAGAGCAGGACAAATTTGAATGTGGCGTGCAGACGTCGTTACCGTTTTAACTAACAAGGAAAGCGCAATGCTCAAGTCACGAACCTGTTTAGTTTTCTTCTGCGGCTTGCTCTTTTTAAATTCCGCTGCTGTTGCCCAGCCGGAAAATTGGAAATCCGTGCGCGAAAAAACCGCAACCCGGCTGCGTGAAATCGTCGATGGGATGCGCGGAGCAATGGGAATGGCTGCGCTCGATTTAACCAGCGGCGAACGTTTTGCCGTGAACGAGCATTGGGTTTTTCCGCAGGGCAGCGCCATCAAAATTCCGGTTTTAATGGAGGTTTATAAACAAGCGAACGCCGGCAAATTCAAGCTCACGGATTTGCGTTGGTTGAATAAAGCGGATCAAGTGGGCGGCAGCGGCATATTGTTTGAATTGGGCGATCACACCTCGCAACTCAGCATTCGCGATCTCGGAATTTTAATGATCGTGTTGAGCGATAATACGGCGACGAATATGCTTATTGATTTGGTGGGAATAGAGAACGTCAACAAAACACTTGGTGTGCTGGGGTTGCAACAGACGCGCTTGCAACGCAAAATGCTCAACACGGTCGCGTCCGGCCGGGGCGAGGAGAATCTCTCCACGCCGGCGGAAGCCGCACGGATTATGGAGATTCTTTATCGTGGAGAATTTTTAAACCGGCAAGGGTGTGACGAAATTTTAGCTGTTCTTAAAAAGCCGAAGCGCGGCGGCATCAATGCCGGTTTGCCGGCGGATGTTCCGGTGGCCTTCAAACCCGGCGGTATTTCCGGTGTGTCAACGGAGTGGGCGATTGTTTATTTGCAAGAGCGGCCGTATGTTGTCGCCGTGATGGAGAACTATGCCCTCGGTGACGAAGCCGCAGCGGCAATGAAGGAAATCTCTCGCACGCTGTACGATTACTTTTGGCGGCTGGGCAATGCAACGCGGCACGGAACGTATGTTGACCCGGCGTTGATAAAATAAAGCTCGGATACAAATGTTAGCCAACTGATAAGCCGGCTTACCTCAACTGTTGCGCGAAATAAGTTT
>CAYZFF010000535.1:1437-3083 GCA_964477305.1 uncultured Cytophagia bacterium | reverse complement strand
CGCAGCGGCTCGGACTGGCAGGAATATTACGTGATGGAGATTGCCACCAAAAAAACATTGCCCGATTCGTTGAAGTGGGTGAAAGTTTCCGGCATCGCGTGGCAGGGCAACGGTTTTTATTACAGCCGTTATGATGCGCCCGAGGCCGGCAAGGAGCTTTCGGCATCAAATGAGTTTCACAAGGTTTACTATCACAAAATTGGCGCGCCACAAGCGCAGGACGAATTGGTGTATGAAGATCGCGCCAACCCGAAGCGCTTTCACTTTGTGAACACGACGGATGACGAGCGGTTTACGATTTTAACGATCAGTGATCGCGGCAAAGGCAAAGATGGCAATGCCCTGTTTTTTCGGGACGCGCTGGCCGGGCAAAAAACGTTTTTGCCAATCGTGGCGGAGATCGGCGAGTTTGATTATGGCGTCATCGATAATATCGGGGACAAACTACTCATTCAAACCAATCAGGAGGCGCCCAACAGCAAAGTCATCTTATTTGATCCGAAAAATCCCGCGGCGCAAAATTGGCAAACCCTCATCCCTGAAAAAACGGAGCCGCTGCAGGGAACCGCAACAAGCGGCGGCAAATTGTTTGCTGTCTATTTGAAAGACGTGTCATCGCGCGTGTATGTCCATCGCCTGGATGGCAGCCTGGAAAATGAAGTGGCGCTGCCCGGACTCGGTTCGGCCAACGGTTTTGGCGGCGAGCGTGATGACAAGTTCGTATTTTATTCTTTCACCTCATTCACATTTCCACCGACGATTTACAAATACGACATTGCTACGCACCAAAGTTCGCTTTTTCGCGCGCCGGAGGTTGATTTCAAAGCGACGGATTATGAGACTAAACAAGTTTTTTACGCGAGCAAAGATGGCGCGAAGATTCCAATGTTCATTACCCACAAAAAGGGGTTGAAATTGAATGGCGATAACCCGACGCTGCTCTACGCGTATGGCGGTTTTAATATCGGCCTGACACCGGCGTTCGATCCTTTGTTGATCGCTTTTTTTGAACAAGGCGGGGTTTATGCCCTGGCGAATTTGCGGGGCGGCAGCGAATATGGTGAGAAGTGGCATGAAGCCGGCATGCGGCTCAAAAAACAGAATGTGTTTGACGATTTTATCGCGGCGGCGGAATATCTCATTGCGGCGAAATATACTTCATCGCAGAAGCTGGCGATTCGCGGCGGTTCCAACGGTGGTTTGCTGGTCGGCGCGGTGATGAATCAACGGCCAGAATTATTTAAAGTGGCGATTCCGCAGGTGGGGGTAATGGATATGCTGCGCTTCCACAAATTTACCATCGGGTGGAATTGGATTGCGGAGTACGGCTCCAGTGAGAACGAAGCGGATTTTAAAAACTTGTACGGCTACTCGCCCTTGCACAATCTCAAAGCCGGGGTGAAATATCCGGCGACGTTGATCACGACTGCAGATCATGATGATCGCGTCGTGCCGGCGCACTCGTTTAAATACGCCGCGACGATTCAGGAAATGCAGGCGGGCGAGAATCCGGTGCTGATTCGCATTCAAACCAAATCCGGCCACGGCGCCAGCAGCACGGCCAAACGCATTGAGGAAACGGCGGATATTTTTTCGTTCATCTTTTTTAATATGGGCGTGACCCCAAAATATCAGGAGCAGAAGAG
>CAYZFF010000535.1:0-1337 GCA_964477305.1 uncultured Cytophagia bacterium | reverse complement strand
AAATCCCACAGAAATAAGACTCCAAAGCCATTTCTGTGGGATTTTCAATTTCGTGGGCGAGTTTTTATTAACTCAAATGCATGCTTTCCAATTTCTCAATGCGCTTTTCCATCGGCGGATGCGTGCTGAATAAGCTGACGATGCCGCCGCCGCTCAACGGGCTAACGATGAACATGTGGGCGGTGGCCGGTGTCGCGTGCATCGGAATCTGCTGCGAGGCGTTGTGCAATTTGCGCAACGCATTGGAAAGATAGCGCGGATTGCCGGCGATGCGCGCGCCGTCGGCGTCGGCCACGTATTCACGGGAACGGCTGATCGCCATTTGAATGACCATCGCCGCGATGGGCGCGAGGATGATCATCAACAAACCGGCAATCGGGCTGCCGCCTTCATCGTCGTCGCTGCTGCGGCCGCCGAAAATCATCGCCCATTGCGCCATGTTCGCCAACATGCTGATGGCGCCGGCAATCGTTGCCGCAATGGTGCCGGTGAGAATATCGCGATTTTTAATGTGCGCCAGTTCGTGTCCCATCACGCCGGATAACTCTTCGCGGCTGAGCATGCGCATGATGCCTTCGGTCGCCGCCACCGCCGCGTGTTCGGGGTTGCGCCCGGTAGCAAAAGCATTCGGCTGCTCGCCGGGGATGAGATAAACTTTGGGCATCGGCAGTTGGGCGCGCTGCGCTAAATTGCGCACCATGCTGTAAAGCTCAGGCGCCTCGCGTTCGGTGGCTTCGCGGGCGTTGTACATGCGCAGCACGATTTTGTCGCTAAACCAATAGCTGCCGAAGTTCATCAGCATGGCAAAACCGAAGGCGATAAACATGCCGCTTTGTCCGCCAAAGGCATTTCCGGCCCAAACCAGCAAAGCCGTCAGCCCGGCCATTAAAGCAACGGTTCTGAGACTGTTCATTTCTATATTTTCTCCTTTAGCCTGTTTCTACGAATAAAGCGCAAAACGTGAGGCGCCAATTACGCCTTACATTTTACGTTTATTTTTAAACCCCGTAAACCAGTTTTTAATTTTTTCGGCCAGTTGTTCAGCTTGATTTGGAAAAATCAACCAGAAGGCCGCAAGCACAAACATCCAGCCTTGTAAAATTGGGATAAAGCCGGCAGCGATGCCGATGGCGAGAAACACCAGCGCCAGCGGCAAGCGGATGATCAACGGCAGCCGATGCCGGATGGCGCGAATTTTCTCCAGCCACGGCGGCGGCGCGGGAGCAACTTCTTCTGCTGTGGGGTTGGCAACATTTTCCGGTACCGAAGACTTTTCCGGCGAGACTGCCGTCATGTTCATCCTTAAAAACGGTAAAATGAATTTTAAAATCTCGTTT
>CAYZFF010000534.1:0-3088 GCA_964477305.1 uncultured Cytophagia bacterium | reverse complement strand
GTCAGCTCGCACGAGAGCGCAACGCAATTCGGCCGCTTGCTGTATGCCAACGGCGCATGGACCGAAGAAATGGCGCTGGTGGAGGTTCCCAATTTTGGCGACAACGGCGGAAATCCGGTGAGTTTATCGCGCGCGAGCAACGGCGAGTTGTGGCTGTTTCGAATTAACGCGAGCGCGCTTGAAGCGAAACTTTCCACTAACAACGGCGCCACGTGGTCGAGCACAATCACGTTGAAATCCGGATTGACCGGCAGCGGCGGCGTTACGGATGGCACGGCATTTCCCGAAGGTGGCGCAAATTACACCGGCGTTTTTTACGGCATGACCGCGGCGAACGGCGGCACGAGTTTCGGATTTTTGCGCCATCGCAACGGTGATCCTTCCAGCACATGGACGGACGAGAGCAGCGCGCTTGCATTTTTTGGCAACGAACGCGCCGATGATTGGGTAAGCGTTGCGAAAGCCGATAACGGCAGGCTGTTTGTGTTGACGCGCAACAGCAACGCCGCGGCAACAGGCGAAGTGAAAAATACGCTGTACAAAAGAAACGCCGCCGGCTCGTGGAGCAAATTCAAAGTGAACACCAGCGTGGAATGGAGCAGCCCCGCCGTCGGCATCGACGACACGAATGATCGGGTTTACGTAATGGGCGTCCGCGCGAACACGCCGAATTATGCCGAATATAAAGTTTGCAATTTTGGCAATGAGAGTGCGCTGGAGGGACAAGCAGCCACAGTGTTGCTCAACAATAACGGCGATAATTTCGGCGCGCTCACGGCGCCGGGCAAATCGCTTTACAGCGCCTCGGGGCTTTTGGTTTGTGGCGGCAATGTGTCGAGTGACGATGTGTGGTATCGGCAAATTAATTTTAGCGCCCCCAAAGCCGCGGCGCGAGACAGCGTGGTTACGGTTGAAGAGGCCGCTGGCTCGCCGCGCGTATCGGTTTATCCCAATCCATTTTGGAGCGGAGCGACATCCCGCTTTGCGGGAAACCCCGCGACGACGATCCGCTTTAATTTAGATTCGCCCGCACCGGTCACCCTGCAAATTTTTAATTTGCGCGGCGAATTGGTAACAACGCTGATCGATCGCTCTCTTGATGCCGGCGCGCATGCACAACGCTGGAACGGGCGCGATAATTTCAATCGGCCCGTGGCCAGCGGCGTCTATTTTTATCGCCTGCGCCTCGGCGCCGAAATTTTCCGCGGCCGCCTGCACATGGTGAAATAAATATTCCTTGACTTTGCCATAAAGTTTTATTAAATATAGACAATTCCGCATTTGTAACATTTGTGACACTGGTTAAGCGCGGATAAACGCTGGTAAGCTTTTATTATGATTTTACGACTGCGTTAGGAGTTTCATTATGCGAAACAAAAACTTTATGTTGATGCTCGTGTTGCTGCCGGTTTTGGCGTTTGGGCAATTAAAAGAACAACTCCAGCCGCAATCCTTTTCGCAGCTTCTCACCCGTCCGCAAGGGCTGGTTGGATTGATCGGGTTGAACCCGAAACGCTTTTCGATGCAACAGAGTTACTCGTTGTCGTACACCTCGCTGGGCGGCCAAAATTTTAGCCAGGGCGTTTATTTAAACACGATGTCGTATCAGGTCGCGGACCCGTTGCAAGTGTCGTTGCAATGGGGCGTGATGAATCAGCCCTTGAGTGGTTTGGGCGTGCCGAGCCTCTATCAAAACGGTTTCTTCGTTTCCGGCGCCAGCGTGGAATACAAGCCGAGCCGCAATTTATCAATCGGCGTCGAATTAAATCGTAATCCGAATGGCTACTGGTACCGCGGATATCCGTATTACCAGAATAACTCGCTTTTGCGGCCATGGTCGCAAGACGAGGAAACCAAGCAATAATTGCAAAACGCTTTGTCATTCTTGCCCCCATGTGGGGCAATTTTTTGTCGGCTTAATTTATCCCTGCTGGGAGTCGGCTGTTGGTTTTAATAACTGCAACGCGGGAGATTGTTTCGTGAAACGTCAACCACCCTCACAAATGGCCTCACCTTCGCGCCCCAAATCAAATAGCAGCGGGGCTTCAGCCAAACGCATGGCCAAAACCGAGAAAACCCCCTTCGATCTCAAACGGAGTTTTTTTAGTGTTCTACTGTGGGGACTCGGCATCGTTAATGTTTTACTCATCGGCTCATCGGTGCGCAATCATTTTGCCACGGGCAACGAGCATACCATGATTTCCGATACCGCGGAGGTAGCCGAGCCGAACCAGATTTTAAAAATTGAAGTGCTCAACGGCTGTGGCGTGGACGGCGTGGCGCGCAAATTTGCCGACTATCTGAAAAAGCAAGGTTTCGATCCCGTCACCGTCACCAATTACGCCAATCAAAACATTCCACGCACTGCCATTATTGATCGTACCTCCAATACCATGGTGAATGCGCGGCAAGTCGCTAAAACCTTGGGACTCGCAGATGATTATGTCGTGTACCAAGCCAGCCCCGAACGGTTGGTTGCCGTCAGTGTGATTATCGGCCAGGATTATAAAGGCATCCAACTCGCGCCCAAGTAAAACAAGTTTCTGTTATTTAAACTCATCATGGCGAGCGAAACCAATGGTGCGCGAAACCAATGGTGAGCGAAGTCGAACCATCAACAACCCAACGGTGGCAAGAACCTGTTGGGTTGTCTTGTTTTAAACCCGGCGGGCCGAGTCGGCTTGGTTCCGGGTTGTGGTTCTAAACATTCATTTACTTCATGCGCTCTCACCCGCTTCCATTCTTCTGGCGTTTTTTTTACAATGCAATTATTATTCCTCTGCTGTTTGGTCTTTTTCATTTTATATCTTTGCTCGCGTCATGCGGCTTCGCGCGTTTCGCTAAAATTCGCGCCGGCCGCATTGGCCGCAAAAACCTTTTTGCCGAATTAGCCGCGCAGTTGTCTTCCGTCAACAATTCGGCCCCGCGTTTTTGGATTCATGCCAGTTCAATGGGCGAATATGAGCAGGCCCGGCCGCTGTTGCAGGAAATCCATCAGCGTTTCCCCGCCGCCGTGCGCGTGTTGACTTTCTTTTCGCCGAGTGCATACGCCAATATCAAGCGCGCCAATATTCCCGCCGAAGTGGTG
>CAYZFF010000533.1:0-3095 GCA_964477305.1 uncultured Cytophagia bacterium | reverse complement strand
ACTAAAGCTGCCCTTCCATAAATCGCCGAATCATATCGTCCCCGCTGTGGGAAATTTCTTCCGGCGCGCCAATGGCAGCGACTTTGCCTTCGTGAAAAAGCGCAATACGGTCGGAAATTTTCGTCGCGAGTTTGACGTCGTGCGTGACGACAATTGAGGTGACTTTCAATTGTCGCTGCAACCGCACAATTAAATCACCGATAATGATGGCCGTTTTGGGATCCAAACCGGTGGTAGGCTCGTCATACAAAATATAATCCGGCTTCATGGCAATGGCGCGCGCCAACCCGACGCGTTTGCGCATGCCGCCACTCAACTCATCGGGGTTTAATTCTTCGACACCGCGCAATTCCACTTGCTCCAAACATTCCGTCACCCGCCGGTCGATTTCGCCGTCGGTCATTTTCGTGTGCATGCGCAGCATGAATCCGACATTGTCATAGACCGTCATCGAGTCGAACAACGCCGCCGACTGAAACAGGACGCCGATATGTTTGCGCAATTCCTGCAACTCATTGCGCGACAACTTTGGCACAAATAGCCCGTCTACCCACACTTCCCCGCGATCAGGTTGCAAAATGCCAATAATGTGTTTGAGCGTGACGCTTTTGCCGCAACCGCTGGGGCCGAGAATCGAAATCAACTCGCCCTCTTGCACGGTCAGGTTAATGCCGCGCAAAACATGTTTTTCATCGAAGGATTTATAAACGTCTTTAAATTCGATCATGCCTGTCTACAGATTCAAATATTGACCGGTCGCTTGCCTCGTCCGTACATTACAAATTAGCGCAATTCCAGCACCGGTCAATAAGCTATTTTAAAATCCGTCTAATAAAATTTAAGCAAGGTGCGCGTCAAAACATAATCCATAATCAAGATAAACGACGACGAAGCAACGACGGTGGCCGTTGCGGCCATGCCGACGCCTTTGGCACCCTGCTCGGTTTCCATGCCGAGGTAGCTGCCAAGCAGCGTGATGATGCCGCCGTATACCGTCGCTTTAATCAAACCCACCCAAACGTCTTTGAAACGAAAAACTTCTTTCATGCCGCGCACAAAATCTGCCGTGCTCACGCCCATCATCGTCGTCGCGGCATAATGCCCGCCGGCCACCGCAACGGTGACGGCAAAAATAATAATGATGGGAAACATCGTCACGCCGGCAAAAATACGCGGCATGACGAGATAACCGACCGGATCGACGCCCATCGAGGTGAGCGCGTCAACCTGCTCGGAAACTTTCATGGTGCCGATTTCGCTGGCAATGCCGGCGCCGACGCGTCCAGCCAACACCAGCGCCATCAAGGTGGGGCCGAGTTCGAGCATTTCGGATTGAAACACAATCGAACCGACGATATATTTGGGAATATAGGAGGAAATCTGGTAGGCGGTTTGAATCGTCGTCGCGAGTCCGGTAAACATGGAAAGCCCCATGATCAACGGCAACGAGCCGAGGCCGATGCGATACATTTGCTCGATCACCTGGCGACGATAAAAATGCATGTATCGCAATTGCCCCACCGCCGCGCCGAGATAGGCGCAGACGCGGTAAAAATGCACAAAAAAATTGGCGCCGATGCGCCCATAGAATAAAATCAGTTTCGTCATTCTTGCACTTTCACGCCGCTAAAAAAAGTTTTCTCGCCGCGCTGAATCAGCAGCAGCGCGATTGCTCCCGTTTGCAAAGTTGCCGTCGCGGCATGAAAATCACGCACGCTGCGGATGGGCCGGTGGTTCACTTCTTGAATAATATCGCCGGTGTTTATCATTGCTTGCTCCGGGTCGACATGTGAAATGAGCACACCGGAGGCTTTATGAATACGAATGAAATCAGCCGACAGATTTTGCACTTCTAAACCCAGCGCATTCATTGCCGGAGGCCGGCTCGAGATTGCCCCGGAGGCCGGCTCTGCAAAGTTTTGCCGCTCGACTGGAGTGACGTCGAAAATCACTTTCACCGAATCGCGCCAAACGACTGCCGTAACTTTGGTATCTGGTTTTTGTGCGGCTACCGCATTTTCAAACTCATTGGCGTTGGCAATCGGCACATTGGCAAATTGTAAAATCACATCGCCCCGGTGCAAACCGGCGCGTTCGGCGGGACTGTTCGCCGCGATTTCCACCAGCAACGCGCCAAGTGTGCTGTTTAATTGCAAAACCTGCGCTAAATTTTGATCAATATCTTGCGCCACCGCGCCAATATCGCCACGCGTCACTTTTCCTTCATCTATTAAGATGTTCATGACCCGTTTGGCCAGATTGGCCGGAACCGCCACGCCAGCGCCGGTGTGTGATAACCTCGCCGTGTTAATGCCGATCAATTCGCCTTCTAAATTCACCAACGCGCCGCCGGAACTCGCTCGCGTTGCCGTGACATCGGTATGAATAAAATCGTCTATCTGTGGCAACGAAACTTTCGACCGGCCCTTGGAGTTGATGATGGCTGTGGTGACCACCGGCGCTGCTACCCCTGCGCTGCCAATGGCCATGACCAACTGCCCAAGCCGCAAGCGGTCTGAATCGCCGAATTTCACATAAGGCAATCCGGTCGCGGCAATTTTAACCAGCGTCAAATCCGTTACTGGATCACTGCCAACGACGCTGCCAGAAAAACGCCGGCCTTTGTGAAGCACAACTCGAACCGAATCTCCGGCCCGGAAATTTGGGCTGCTGGTGAGGATGTAGCCGTCGTGCGAAACCAGCAGACCGCAAGTTTCCGAGCGCGCCGCCGCGTTCGCGTGGACGGTTACGACGACGGGTAAATATTGCGCCGCCATATTCTCAAAAGTCGTGCTTAAATCCCGCGCGAATACGCGCTCATTCCCACTCATCACCATCCCCGCCTTTATCGGCTCTTCCGGCGCCATCGTCTCATGGCCCGAAAGTCCGCGCAAGATTAATCCGCCAAACAGGATGACAGCGACCAAGGCCAACACCCAGCCACCGGCGTTCTTGCGTTTTAGCATAAATTTCTCCATAAGCTGGTTCCAAGGAACATTTTGCCCAACATCTCAATTTGCACATGGAAAAGCCGAGAAGCAAGAAAAATTTTTATCGGTCCGAAGTCATGGTGAGCGGAGTCGAACCATCGGACT
>CAYZFF010000532.1:0-3113 GCA_964477305.1 uncultured Cytophagia bacterium | reverse complement strand
ATGCCGAAGATCGTGGAGAATGACGTCATCAGAATCGGGCGCAAGCGAATCGTCGAGGCTTCGGCCACCGCGTCGAACAAGCGCTTGCCGCGCTCGCGCAATTGGTTGGAGTATTCAACAATTAGAATCGCGTTCTTTGTGACCAAGCCGATCAACATAATCAAGCCGATTTGCGAGAAAATGTTCATCGTTTGTTTGAACATGAAGAGCGCAATCAACGCACCGGCGACGGCCAGCGGCACGGAGAACAGAATCGTCAGCGGATGGACGAAGCTCTCGAATTGCGCCGCCAGCACCAAATAAATGAACAACACGGCAAATCCGAACAGAAAATAAAGCGCGTCGCTGGAGTCGCGAAACTCGCGCGATTGGCCGGTCAAATCGCGCTTGATGGTTTTAGGCAAATTGGTGTCGGCAATGCGATCGAGATCATTCAGCGCTTGGCCGAGACTCACGCCCGGCACCATGCTGGCGGTGATGGTCGCGGAGCGCACGCGGTTGAAGTGGTTCAACTCTTTCGGCGCGACGGACTCTTTGACATTCACGACGTTCGCCAGTTGCACGAGGCCGCCGTTGCCGCGCAAATAAATGCTTTCAATGATACTCGGCGTCGCGCGATCCGTGGGCTTGAGCTGCACGATGACGTCGTATTGTTTCGCGCCGCGTTTGAAATTCGTCACCACGCGCCCGCCGAGAAAAGTTTCGAGCGTGCTGCCGATGTCCGTCACCGAAACGCCGAGGCCGGCGGCGCGCTCGCGGTCAATGGTAATTTCAAGCTGCGGCTTGTTCAAGCGCAGATCGCTATCCAAATTGATGAGATAGCCAAGCTGCGAGGCCTGCGCCATCATCGTGCCGACGGCGCTTTGCAACTCTTCATAAGAATCCGCCTGCAAAACATAAGACACCGGCGTGAAATTGAAATCCGAAGCGACGCTCGGCGGATTCAACACGAACGCGAGCACGCCGGGAATGGAAAAAAGCTGCGGAAAAAGTTCTTGCACGATTTCCTGTTGTGATTTTTCTCTTTGACTCTCCGGTTTCAATCCCATAAAAATGAAGCCGTTGGTGACGCGGCCGGGACCGCCGAAACCCACGCCCGTCGCGGTGAAAACGCCGTCGGTCTCCGGACGGCGGAGCATGATTTCTTCGACCTGCCGCATGTAGCGATCGGTGTATTCCAACGTGGCGCCCTCGGGTGCGATGACGATGCCGAAAGCTGTGCCGCGATCTTCAGTCGGCACCAATTCGCTCGGGAGAAATTTAAAAATGATGGCGCTCAATGCCACCATTACCAACGCGATGCCAAGTACCACGACGCGATGTTTGAGCGCGCCGCGCACGATCTTGCCGTAAAGCCGTTCCAACCCGTCGAAGAACGCATCAAACGAACGCGCCGCCCAGCTCGTGCTCGTGTGATGCAGCGGCTTCAACATGCGCGAGCACAACATCGGCGTCAAGGTCAACGCGACGAAACCGGAGATGAGTACGGAAACTGCGACCGCCACGCCGAACTCATTGAAGAGGCGGCCAACGTTGCCGCTGAGAAAAGCGAGCGGCACGAAAACCGCAACGAGTGTAATTGTGGTCGCCAAAACCGCGAAGCCGATTTCTTTGGAGCCATCAATCGCAGCCTGCCAGCGCGACTTGCCCATTTCCATGTGACGATAAACATTTTCGAGCACGACGATGGCGTCATCGACGACGAGGCCAATGGCGAGCACCAACGCCAGCAGCGTCAGAATGTTGATCGTATGGCCGAGAGTATAAGAGACCGCAAACGTGCCGATGATCGAAATCGGAATCGCAAACGTTGGAATCAGCGTGGCGCGAAAACTTTTGAGAAACGCGATGATCACCAACACCACGAGGCCGAAGGCGATGAACAACGTGTCGCGCACTTCATTGATGGAATGTTGAATGAACGTGGCGGAGTTGTAGGCCACCTCGAGGCGCATGCCTTCGGGCAAAAGTTTTTGCAGCTCCGGCAACGCTTGAATGACGGTTGCCGCCACGTCGAGCGTGCTGGCTTTCGATTGCTTGACCACGCCCATGCCCACGGTGGTTTTGCCGCTCCACCGCACGGCGGTGCGTTCATCTTCCGCGCCGATGTTGACGACCGCGACATCGCCCAACCGCACCAGTTCGTCGCCGCTCTGTTTGATGATGATCGCGCCAAATTCTTCGGGGGTCGCAAGATCGCCGCGCGTGCGCACGGAAAATTCGCGGTTCTCGCCTTCCACGCGGCCGCCGGGAATTTCCGCATTCTCACGGCGAATGGCGTTTTCGACATCCTGCGTCGTCACGCCGTACGCGGCCATCTTTTGTGTCTCCAGCCAAACGCGCATGGCATAACGGCGCTCGCCGCCAAAGAAAATCGAACCGACGCCGGGCAAACGCAGAATGCGCTCTTTGAGCACGCGGTCGGCAACGTCGGTCAATTCAAGATTCGAATGCCGCTCGCTGGTCAGCGCCAGCCAGTTGATGGGCTGCGCATTGACGTCGATTTTCTGAATAATCGGATCGTCGGCTTCACGCGGCAAAAAACCGCGCACGCTCGACACTTTATCGCGCACATCGTTCGCCGCTTCGTCAACATTGCGATCCAATTCGAATTGAATCGTGATAACTGAACCTTGTTCCTGACTCGAGGACGTAATCGTCTTGACGCCTTCGATGGTCGAAAGCTGCTCTTCCAAAAGATCCGTGATTTCGGTTTCAATCACGTTGGGGCTGGCGCCGCGATAAAACGTGATAATGGACACCACCGGCGAATCGATATCCGGATATTCACGCACCGGCAGCCGCAGAAACGAGACGAGCCCGAAAATGATGATCACGAGACTCATCACCGTCGCGAGCACCGGGCGTTGTATGGAGATTTCACTGAGTTTCATTTGTAACCTATAAATTAATGCAAAAAGTATTATAATCACCAAGACACGAAGGCACTAATGAAGCTTAATGAACTTCGTGTCTTTGTGCCTTCGTGGTGAACTTGCTTGTTACAAAGCTTCACTAATACACTATACTAGTGCGCTGTTACCTTAATTTGTCATGGTGAGCGGAGTCGAACCATGACACACGCCTCGACTTCGCTCGGCGTGACACTTTAA
>CAYZFF010000531.1:0-3115 GCA_964477305.1 uncultured Cytophagia bacterium | reverse complement strand
TTCAACGCCTGCAAAACAACCACCGGTTTCCCCGCGCTGCCGCGACCGTCAATCGGCGCCACAAAAAGCGCCGCCGACTTCCCATCCGCGGCAATCGTCAGCCGCAGCGTCACCGGCCCGAAATCCGTCCACCCGCCATTGAGTTCAATTTTTGCACTTGGCACCAACCATTCCGCTGGAACACCCGCCAACAATTCGAGATCATCCAATTTTTCTTTGCACAACAGGATTCGAACCAGATGAATGAAGATCGCGCTCGCTTCCGCATTGGAAACATCGCCGGCGGTTGCCGTGCCAATGGCTTTGACGTGTTGTTCTTCAACCCACGTGCCGAGCGGATTGGCATGATTGGCATACGCGTAGAGTAAATCTTGAGCCCGTTCGTGATGATCAAACATTTCATGCGCGATGCCGTGAATGCCGCCGAGCCACGGCCAAACCCCGTTATTCAACCAGCCGCTGCTGGTGACCAGTCCTTGCTGCATGGTCGCTTCCAACATCGTAAAATTGCCGGCCACAACAGAATCCAGCAACGCGTCCTGTTGATGAAAATATTTTCCATATCGCGGCGGCAATAAAAAAGCATACTGGCCGCGTTGCGGCAAATGCGTGGTGGTATCGCCAACGCTCACCGGCAAAAACAGGTTACCGTGCCGATCTTTATGCAGATCACGCCGGGCGGCGCGGCGAAAAGAATTCATCAATTCCTCAAAAAGTATTTGCCAGTTGGAGGCCGCCTCATTTTCTCCAAGCCAGCGTGCGGCAGCGATGCTTTTCTCCAACGCGATCAGCGTCCACCAGACACTGCCGTAATCGGCCGTGGGCGCAAAGATGCCGCCATCGACAAACCCCGCCGGCAACAAACCATAATGTGTCGCCGCCGGATCGCTGAGTGTTTGCGCGCGCATTTGTTTCAGCCATTCAATACCGCGCGTGATCATCGGCCAGCTTTTTTGCAGCCACGATTTGTTATTGGTGCTTTGCGCGAACCAGCACATTGTATAAATGAAAACCGGCGTCTCGATGATCGATAGCGTCGGATACATCACGCGCCACTGTCCGCTCGGCAACTGATACCGTTTGCCGTTTTCAAGAAAATGGCGCAGACTGGCCGTGTCGCCGAGCATCATCACGGGCATGCCGGTGAGCATCACATCCACCAGCCACAGGCCGTGATAAACCGTCGGTCCCGGATGGAACTGCCAATAGCCGTCAATCTTTTCACGCACCTGATAAAGATTACGGACGTTCGCGTCAATGAGATATTGAATATTTTTATCCGGCACCAAAATTTTATTTTTCGGTATCGCTGCTGCATCGTGCCAATAGCGTCGCGCCTGCTGCATTTGTTCTTGCAAATCTGGAACGGCGCGAATGCGCTCGCGCCCTTGCTTGCCGTGCAGCACGATCATTTCAACTGCTCTCGTTCCACGCGGCAATTCGAGTTGCCAGAATTTTTCTGTTTTCGTTAATCGAGTCGCGCGGGGCCGTGAAAGCAGATACGGCAGACCATGATGGCTTAAAATTCCAGTGGTCGAATCAAAAGCAAATGTGCGCGGAGAACGAATGGTGATGGTCGGCGTCACGGCAGAATCTGCAAAAGTTGCCATCATCCCATCTATTCGCGGAAATGGCGCTGCGGCTTCGAGTTCCGTGCCGCAATCAAAATAAACCTCGGCACGTGTCGTCGCCTCGCCGCGCAGAACTTCCGCAGTGGTGACGGTGGTATTTTCCGGAAAAATCCAGAACGCGTTCAAGAGAACATTGGGATCGGGGCTTTGAGTTGAAGCGTGAACTTCAACGGCCAGCTCTCCATCATTATTTTCATCTTTGCCATCAATAAAAAAAACTTCCGGATGATTTTTCTCGCCGGAGGCCATCGGATCGACAGTGAGTGGCGCCGCGCCCTCGACGCGCAACTCGAGAATTCTCGTTCCGGCCCGCGGCTTGTACGATTCGCAAACTCCCATCGCCACACGCTTTTTGCTGCCCGGGGCAATTTGCGCTCGGTAACGAATCGGCCGGTTGGTTCCCCACGCCACATTACGAAAAGCCGGATCGACTTTTCCTGCCGGCGCGGCCCAATCAACACAACCGTTCAAGCCATCCAGACGGCGAACTTTTTCATTAATTCTTGAAAGCGTTTGCAATGGGAGTTTATCCGGAATGAGAGCAAAGGCCTGTTGTTGCATCGTAAAGCCGCCGTTGCGAAATTCAGTGGTCACAATGGGAACGCGCGGCGCTGGCAAATATTGCCGCCCCGCCTGCAACTCCTTCTCTTTAACGCCAATGCTGATTTCGGTCAACGGTTTTGCATACGGTCCTGGCCCAAAATCATAGGCCAGCGCGCCTTTTTCCGAGACCAAGGTTTTCTGCCAATCGTCGGGAAGACAAATCGCCGTGAGATAATTGGCCGGCGCAAATTTAAAATCAATGACGCGGTTTTGGCAAAATACGAAACCCGGAAATAATCCACACCAGAATAATTTTTTCCACATTGTCATTTCAACCCCTGCTGGATTTCTTCAATGCCGACACCAAGTGTAGCGCGAGCAATTGCATCAAGATCGCTTTCCGGGCCTTGCAAATGAATCGTGCGATGCACATGCGTGGCAGATTGATTTGGCCGCAAAGCGAGCGCGGGCGAAGACGATTCCAGCTCGTAAAATTTCCCCAATTGTTTCGCGCCGGGAGACGGCGGGCCGTCATTATAACTGTTGAGCGCGTCGCCGGCAAACGGTTTTTCTTGCAACTGCCACATCGAATTGACATAATCCGTCGCGCCCTCCGGCAAAGAAAATTGCGCCAAGGTGAGAACGTGATTGACGGCGTCGTAACTGCCCATCACTGGCTTGCTGCGTTGCGGCGAAACGCCAATTTTGCTGCGATAATTCGCATCGGCAGCAAAATACATCACCCCGTCTTTGACGGCCAATCGTTCTGCTGGAACTTTGCCGAAATAGGCGTCATTCACCACCGGCCCCAGCTTCGCTTCCGGCCCGGTTTTATAGGGAATCACCACGGTGGTGGCCGGTGCGGCATTAAACATGCTGAGAATCCAAATTGACAGCAACCCGGTTTGTTTGCTCCACGCTTTTTCGCCGGTGTTCTTAAC
>CAYZFF010000530.1:0-3126 GCA_964477305.1 uncultured Cytophagia bacterium | reverse complement strand
ATTTTGCCGGAAGTTTATGTGAGCAGCGGCATGGCCGGCGCCTCGCCGGAGAAGATCGAGCGCGAGCTGGCGTTTCCGATTGAAGCCGAATTGGCGACACTCGAAAACGTGCACGATCTCGAAACTAATGTTTTTGCCGATTACGCGACGACGAAAGTCTCGTTCAATTTCGGCACGGACATGAAATTCGCGCTGCTGAAATTGCAGCAGAAAATGAACGCGCTCGAAAATCGTTTGCCGGTGGGCACGCGCATCGAAGTCAATCGTTTCGATACCGCGGATTTTTCCTCGTATCTGATGGATTTGAGCATTCGCGGCAATGTGAACCTCGACGAGTTGCGCGAGATGGCCGAGCGGCGCGTGCGCACGAAACTCGAGCAAGTTGATGGCGTCGTGAACGTCAATATCGGCGGCGGGCAGCAGAGCACGATTGGCATTAAAATCGACGAGGAGCGTTGCGAAGCATTGGGCATTCCCGTCACGCGTGTGCAGCAGCAGATCAACGCGTTCCATCGCCAGCCGGAGCATCTCGGCCGTGTCATTGCCGCCGGCCGCTTTCTCGATGTGAACATGCTCGGTCGCGTCGATGATTTGCGCGAGCTGCGCGATCTCGTCATCAATCCGGTCGGGCCGGTGCGATTGGCGGATGTCGCGGACGTGGGTTATAGCCAAGCGGAGCGCACGCAATTGTATCGCGTCGATGGCAAAGCCGGCGTCGGCATTTTCGTGCAAAAGGACAACACCAGCAACATGCTCGCCGTCGCCAATGCGGTGTTGAAACAAATTGATGATCTCAACGAGGAACTCAAGCCGCAGGGATTTGAGCTGGTCGTGAACATGAGTCAGGCCGAGTTGATTCAACAGGCCATCGACCGCGTGGAAGGCAATGCGCTCACTGGCGCGTTGCTGGCGCTGCTCGTGCTTTATCTTTTTCTACGCAAAGTGCGCTTCGTGTTCGTTTTGATGATCGCCATTCCGGTTTCGCTGTTGGGCACGTTCATTTTAATGTACGGCTTCAATCTCTCGATCAACATTCTCTCGTTGTGCGGCTTGGCGCTTTCGGTCGGCATGTTGGTGGACAACGGCATCGTGGTGATGGAAAATGTTTTTAGCCATTATCAGCGCGGCAAGAGCGTGTTCCAGGCGGTTTATGACGGCACGCGTGAGGTGAGCCGCTCGATCTTTGCCGCCACCGGCACGACGGTTCTCGTTTTTCTTCCCGTGCTTTTTGTGGAAAGCGAAGCCAAACTTTTCGTGCGCGAATTGGCGCTGTCGGTGATTTTTCCATTGCTCGTTTCGCTCGTCGTCGCGGTGACGGTGATTCCCTTGCTCGCCAGCCGCACATTAAAAGGCAAGCCGCCGCGGCAATTTGGCAGCGGGCGCATTTTGGAAATTTTTCGTCTGCTGCTCAAATCATGTATTCGCCACCGCGTGCGCACCATCGCGACGGTCGTGGTGTTTCTGCTCTTCAGCTTGTTCATCGGCGTGGTTTATGTGATGAATTTTGCGCCCGCCACGCCGTCGGATCGTTTGGAAGTTTATATCAACACCCCGCGCGGCGCGACGCTGGACGCGACCGACGAAATCGTGCGGCGTTTAGAAAATCAAATTGCGGAATTTCCCAATCGTAAAGAAACGCGCGCCAGCGTGCGGGCGGAAGAAGCGTATATAAATGTAAGCTTTGTTGAGCCGGCGAAACGCACGGAAGAATTGCAGCTTGAAAAACTGAAAGAAAAACTGCGCCGGCAGAATGAGCGGCTCGAGCATGTCGATATTAACTTCGACCAGCCGCGGCAAAGCAGCGGCATGCCGCGCGGCGATAATGTCGCCGGACTGTTGGGTAATGACAAAGCTTTACGCTTGCGCGGCTATGATTTGCAAGGCCTGCGACAAATCAGCGAGCAGATCGTGCAAACGTTGCGAGCGATGCCGGACATCGAAGATCGCGCCGTGCAATCGGAATTGGAATCCGGCGCGCCGGAGCTGCAAATTCGCGGCGACCGTTTGCGACTGGCGTTGTGGGGCTTGAACATGCAGGATGTGATGAACGCGATCTGGGCGACGCGCGCGGAAGGCGCCAACGCCGCGACGCCGTTTTATGCCAGCAACGGCGAAGTTGACGTGCAGATGCAATTGAAAGATATTGAGGAGCGCACGCTCGACGATGTGCAAAACACCAAAGTCATCAATGCCTCCGGGCAACCGGTGCCGATTCGCGAAGTCGCCGATATTCGCGTTGATGAAGGGCCGGGCAACATCGTGCGTTATAATCAGGAACGGCAAGTTAAAATTTCTTACGAATTTCTGACCGAGGCGCAAAATTCCAAAGCGCGGTTGGAATTGGCCGAGGCGCAGATAGACCGCATGATCCGCGAGCTGCGTTTGCCGCGCGGTTTTAACCTTGAAAAAGTCGAGCCGGAGAACAAGCAAACGGTTTATTACTGGATGCTCGGCATTGGCGTGATTCTCATTTATATGCTGCTCGCGGCGCAGTTTGAATCGTTCTTCAGTCCAATCGTGATTCTCGGCACGGTGCCGACGGCCATTATCGGCGCGCTGTTCACGCTGGCGTTGAGCGGCACGCCGTTGTCGTTGAGCGAAGGCGCGCCGATGGCGTTGCTCGGTTTCATCGTGTTGCTCGGCATTGTTGTCAACAACGGCATCTTTCTCATCGACCGCATCGAGATTCTGCGCAATCAGCACGGTTATCGCTGGCAGCGCGCAGTCTTGGTTTCCGTGCAAAGCCGCGTGCGCCCGATTCTCATGACCTCGGGAACAACCGTGCTCGGCATTTTTCCGCTCGCGTTGAAACAGGGCACGGAGTTGGAGTTGTGGCCGCCCTTTGCGATCACCGTGCTCGGCGGACTCGCAGTGTCGACGGTTTCGACACTCGTATTTATCCCTGTGCTTTATGTCGGCCTTGAGCAAACCAGAGAATGGTTGAAAAAAATCGGTTGGCCGTGGCTGACCATTGGCACAAGTGCAGCAGCCGCATTGATCTACTATTTTCACCAAGCTTATCAAAGCAAACTCTACACGTGTCTGGTCGCATTGCCGATTTGGTTCGGCATTCTCGGCATGATTTACGCCGTGCAACAATTCTTCGCCGTGCGCCGCGAGAAAGCG
>CAYZFF010000529.1:1348-3130 GCA_964477305.1 uncultured Cytophagia bacterium | reverse complement strand
AACTCATTCCACCGTTGCGGCCACCACTTCTTCAATCGTCGTCGTGCCGCTTTTGATGCGCTCGCGGCCGGAGGCGCGCAGAGTTAACATGCCGCCGCGGATGGCTTCCTGCCGCACAATATCTTCATCGATGTTCCGCGCATTTTTCAAAATGATCTGCCGGATTTCCGGCGTGAACAGCAGCGCTTCGGTGATGCACTGGCGGCCGCGATAACCGGCGTAGCATTTCTCACAACCCGTCTGCTGATAAAAAGTGGTGGTGCGAATCTCGTGATCGGTAAAGCCGACGTAACGCGCCATCTCCAGATCGATGGTGCGCACCGGCTTTTTGCAATGTTCGCACAGCTTGCGCACGAGCCGCTGCGCCATAATCAAGCTAATCGCATTCGAGATCAAGAACGGTTCGACGCCGAGCATGTAGAGGCGCGAGATGGCGCTGGGCGCGTCGTTGGTGTGCAGCGTCGAAAACGTGATGTGGCCGGTGTTCGCCAAACTCACCGCAATCTCGGCGGATTTCAAATCGCGCATTTCGCCGACCATCACGATATCCGGATCGTGCCGGAGAATCGAGCGCAACGCCTGGTCAAAATTCAATTTGGGGCCGAGCTTCACCTGGCGGGCGCCGCGAATCATATATTCCACCGGCTCTTCCACCGTCACGACGTTCTTGCTTGGATCCATGATGCGGCACAACGCCGCCACCAAAGTCGTGCTCTTGCCGCTGCCGGTCGGGCCGGTGACGATGATTACGCCTTGCGGCTTGCGAATCGCCGTTTCAAAATCGCGCTGCGCTTGTTCCTGCAAACCGAGCAAACCGAGATCGGTGATCACCTTGCGATCGTCGAGCACGCGAATGACGATGCTTTCGTATTTGCGGCTCGACTCCGAAACCACGATGGGCAGCACCGAGACACGAAAGCGAATGCTGTAATCATCGATTTTGCGTTGAATGAAACCGTCCTGCGCGATGTTGCGATTAAAACGATCAATGTTGATCGAGCGATCTTTGATGACTGCGGCGACCGACTCCGGCTTGACGCTCGACAACGGATGCCAAAGTTGCAGCTTGCCGTCGAGGCGAAAATGAAACTCGGTCAGGTTGCCGTCTTTTGGAATGATGTGCACGTCGCTGGCGCCTTTGCGCACCGCTTCGACCAGCATGCCTTCGATGAGATTGGTGAGCATGCTGCGGTTGATTTCCGCATCGAGCGCGGCTTCATCAACTTTGTCTTCTTCTTCGGCGTTGACGACTTCGACGTTCTGCGCGGAATCTTCCAGTTGCTGCAAAAACTCATTTTTGAACGCCAGCACCCGCTCGATGAGCTGGCTCACCTGCTCGAATTGGCAGTAGGCGATTTCAACTTGCGTGTACGGCAAATCTTTCAGCAGCAGCGGGATTTCGCGGTCGAGCGGATCGGCGGCGATGATCGTCAAAACATTGCGATTGGTGGCGCTGGCGCGAAACGGCAACACGCGTTTATTGAGCAAGCGACTGCGCGCTTCTTCAGCGCAAGTGTCCAGCGTCCGGCGAATAAACTCTAATTGGGTGTCATCCGGTTTTTCCGTCGCCACATCGATTTCTTTAAACGCGTAAAGTTGGGCGATGGCGCTGTAAACCGCGTGGCGGTTGACCTGGAAATCTTCAATCAAAATCTGTTGCAGGCGGCGTTGCCGTCCGGCGGGTTCCTGCTTTTGCACCAGCAGGGCCTTTTCAAAAATCGTTTGATTGATGATGCGCTTTTGCAACAAAAGCTGCCCGATGCGCACACTCATCGGTTCCAT
>CAYZFF010000529.1:0-1248 GCA_964477305.1 uncultured Cytophagia bacterium | reverse complement strand
TTACCGCCTATTCGTGCTCGGCGTGGTGGGCGGCGAGATGAAGCCGACTTCCGAAGAGAGCAACGTAATGCCGACAATCATCAGCGAGATCACCAACGACAGCACCAGATTGATCACATCGAGGACGCGCGACATTTTATGCGTCGTTTCTTTTTCATAAAAATTCGCCAGCCGCAGCATCGCTTCGCGCAACGTGCCCGACTCTTCACCGCTGCGCAACGTGTAAATCACATTTTTGGGAAAGATGCCGGAGCCTTCCATCGAGTCACTCAGTCCGCGGCCTTCACGCAACATCGCGGGAATCACCGTCTCTTTAACTTTTTTCTCGATGTAACTGTTCTGGCAGGCTTCGGAGGCAATTTTGATAACTTCGATATTTTCCCCGGAGCCGCTGTACAACGCGTGAAAGACGCGCGCAAACACTTCGATACAGGTTTTGTAAATCAGCTTGCCGACCACCGGCAGCTCGAGCATAATCCGATGCCAGACCACGCGCCCCTTCTCGCTGCGACAGTAGGAGACCAAACCAATGATCGGGGTGAACGTGAAGAAAATCAGCGCCAGAGCATTATCCTGCAGGAACTGGCTCAACTTCATGGTGCCGGCGGTCATCGGCGGCACCTCCACTTTATATTTCAACAACAGGCCGGCAATTTTCGGAAAGATGTATGAGATATAAAACACCATTGCGCCCAACGCGGCGATGAAAACCACGGCCGGCATAAACAGCGCGCCACGAATATTCTTTTTAAACTCGCCGCTGCGCTCCAAAAATTTGGCGGTGTTCTCGTAAATTTCCGCCATATTGCCGCTGGTGGCCGCGATGCTCAACATGTGCACCGTAAATTTGCCCAGCACGTCAGCGTGTTTGAGAAAGACCTGTTTCCCTTCCTTGCCCATCTTGAGATCCTTGTGGATCTCCAGAACCGTTTCGCGCAGCCGCGCATTTTCCATGTCGTTGGCCAACATGGAAAGAATTTCATCGTAGGGAAATTGTTCGCGGAGCAGATCGGCGCAGAGGCGGATAAAAATAACGATGTCTTTTTGCGGTACCTTGAGCTGCGGGCGAAAGAAGTTGCGATGCACTTCGAGAATCTGATAACCCATGCGGGTTAACGATTCGCGCACTTCCTGCGCCGAGAAGGCTGAAATTTCGCCGCGTAAAACCTTCTCGGTGCCCGGCTTGCGCACCCGGTAGGCGAACGGCACGCGTTTGTGCAAGGCATGCACGCGCACTTTTTGTTCGGC
>CAYZFF010000528.1:0-3130 GCA_964477305.1 uncultured Cytophagia bacterium | reverse complement strand
ACAAATTATAAATTACGTATTACTTTAAACTATGCGACAGAGCAGACCATTAGACACCTCGTTGGAAGCAGAGCGTGTGCAAATTGAGGTATTTCGGAAGATGACGCCGGAAAGACGATTGCAAATTGCAAGTGAGTTAACACAGCTTGTTCGAAAGTCGCTTGCCGAAGGTGTGCGAATGCGTCATCCCAATTATAACCAGGAGCAAGTACATCTGGCCGTCATTCGCCTGACCTTGCCGGAGAATTTATTTCTTAAAGTCTATCCGCAAGCAAAAGAAATTGTGCCATGAACTCATTAGAAGAAGTGGTGGCATTCGTGAGCGCCAAGTTAGAGGAATGCGCTATTCCATATATGATCGTCGGTTCCTTCGCCAGCAATATTTACGGTATCGCACGTGCAACACAAGATGCGGATTTGGTCGTTGCAATAAACTTGACCGGTATTGAAAAATTAGGGCACGCTTTGGGCGAAAAATTCTATTTTGATATCGAAGGCGCAAAAGAATCGTTTCGACTCGGCGTTATGTTTAATACCGTGCACTATGCCTCCGGCCTTAAAATTGATTTGATTGTTCTTAAAAACCGCCCCTTCGGCCACGAGGAATTTCAACGCAAAAAGCTGACTAACTTTGCCGGAAGAAAATGCTGGTTCGCCACTGCTGAGGACACCATACTCGCAAAACTGGAATGGTCGAAAATGGGTGAGTCAGAACGGCAGTTCAACGACGCCGTTAACATTGCCAAAATCCAGAAACAAAATTTGGATATTGCCTACTTACACCATTGGGCAGATGATTTGCAAATCGGCGATCTTTTAAATAGGCTCTTGCAAGAACTGCAAACTATTTCTTAAAAAAACAATCCCACCCCTGCCGTCGGCACGTGCAAGACTTCATATAAGTCGCCAAACGGGAAATACAACGCGTCGTAGTCGACAAGTAGCGCCAGCCGATTTTTCTTCAAATAAAATTCAATCTGTCCCCCGCCTAAAAAATTTACCTTCGTCTCTTTGAATTTGACGCCGATCAAATCGCTCGCACGAATTTGATACGCCCCCGCGCCCAGATTGAGATTGACAAACAGATTGCCGAGATGGATGATATTATACTGAAATTGCAAGCCCGCATTGAAAATATCGGCCTTCACGCGATTGCCGTCGCTTTGCGTATAATCATCAAACACGTAAATGCCGGAAAGTTTCAATTGCCGGCGATGCGACAATTGATAGGAATAATGGCCTTTGTAAGTCCGGCCATACGTCGCCCCCAATGTACTTGAATGAATCGTGTGATAATAAAATGCATCCTGCGCCAGCAAACTCGCCGGCAATAACGCTACAAATAAAAAGAAAACTTTTTTCATGACAGATTCCGCTGGTTAAAAGCGATTGATATACCGCGCCACAACTTGCGCTTCACGATTTCAGCGAGTGGTCGATTCGGATTAGGGTTTGCGAAACAACGGTTCGTCGCCGGGCAATATGATTCCCGGCAACCCCGCCGGGATCACTTTCTCCGCAAAACTGGACAGACCGCGATTGTTCGTCACGTCGAGCCGAATCAAATAATTTGCCGGCGTTGTCAATGTCGTGGTGACAGAATCTTGCGGAAAAACCAGTTGCGAGTTGTTGGTGATATTGGTTATGGTGATGCGATAAACGGTAATGTTTCCGCCTGGATGCGGATCACGCGAATCTTTGCCGCTTACCACTAATTTCAATGGAATAGGGCCACCGGTTTCCGGAGTGATTTTCAATGACGCTGTAGGCGGAGTGGAAACCCGCACCGGCACATTGGCGGTATCGGCAAGCCCAAGATTATCTTTCACGATCAACAACACCTGATAATTCAAATCCGTTGCGAAAGTGTGCGTCCCCGTCGGCGTTTGCGAAGTGGCGCCATCACCGAAGAAAACTTGATACGAAGAAATATTGCCATCCGGATCGAAACTGCCGCTGGCGTTATAGGTGATTTGCAACGGCACTTTGCCATTTTGCGGAAACACATTCAACGCCGCCTGTGGCGGTTGATTCGCCGTCGTTACCGGCCGCTCCGTGCTGTCGGCTTTTCCTTCGTTATCAATCAATTTGAGCCGGACAAAATATTGGCCGGCGCGGGTGTACTTATGGGTAATGCTTGAATTATTCAAAACCGTATCGGGCTTGGAATTGTCGCCAAACATCCAAACAAACTTCGCAATGGTGCCGTCGCGATCCTGACTGCGCGCCGGATCAAAGGAAAATTCATACGGATTGGTTTGGTTGCGGGGTTGAATCGTGAAATCGGGAATGGGTTTTAAATTTTCAAAAAAAGTTGCGGAAGCCTGCGGCACTTCCGAAATTTTGACGCCATCCGAAAGCTGTAATTTGACCCGCACGACTCCGGACGTATCCGGAATAAAGAACAGATCGCCGTCAAACTTTCCCGGGGCGGCGCCAAACGTCAAGCCGTCCGCGCTGGGCTGGCCAAATTGATCATGGCTGATTTTACCGCTGCCGCTCTCAAAAGAAAAAATGGCTTGCAGTTTACGCGTGGTGGAGTTGCTGAATTCGGGATCATCATATCGCAAATACAATTTGTAACTCGTTCCCGCTTTGAATTTCAGCGAGTCCGTCCGGCCATTGGGTAAAACATTGTCCGACTTGAATCGAAACTCGGCGATCGCCGGTTTCACGTTTTGGGCGGAAAAAGGATCTTTGTGCTTTTCGCAGGCGACGATAAAAATACCGGCCCCCACCATCAAGAGCGCCAGTAACAACAAAAGATTTTTTTTCATTTTCACACTTTCCTGTATGACTTTATTTTCTAAAAAATATTCGCGATCAGCGCGTAAAACTCCAACCCCTCGTCCAGCGTCGTCACTTCTTCGTTGAACGGGTTGACATCGGATTGATTCAAATACCGTCCGACGATCGGCACACCCGCCGCGGCGCTTTTCAACTCTTCGACCACAACCTGTTTGGCTTTGGCGCTCAACGGCAAATAGGGAATACCCGGCAATGATTTCAAATCATACGCGCGCCCGCTACAAGTGTACGTTACACCGTCGAGGCGGATTTCGCGAAAATCAATCTGGACGCGATTGTTTTGCAAATTACAAATGCCGAGCAAAACGGAGCGGCGCGGAAT
>CAYZFF010000527.1:0-3133 GCA_964477305.1 uncultured Cytophagia bacterium | reverse complement strand
TCTTCGAGATGATCGGGGCCGCATCCACAAAGCGCGGTGTAACGCGCGATGGCCTCATCTAAATTACGCACGGCGATGCCGACGTGATCGATTTTGTCGAGCATATAAAATTTTCCTTTGACATTGCAATGAATTCAGTTTTAAAAATAAACCGGCGGGAAATAAAAAGCAAGAAAGGCGGTGCAGAAAAATTTTAGAGTACGACGCGTAAAGGGGAATTGGCGAAATCGTGCTTGGTCTTCGCACCGTTTGTCGCCCGCAGTTTCGTGCCCGAATGAATGGCCACCGTGCCGAGCATCAGCGTTTCAAACTCAACATTATTCAAGCCGGCATCTTCCATGCGCACGCGCAACTCTTCTGGGGTCACGAAAATCGCGACGGAATGCGGCAAGTAAGAATAGGCATCCGCCGCGCCGCTGATCAAACCGCCGATCTTGGGAACGATTTTGCCAAAATACCATGCAAAAAAATCGCGAAACTTTGGATTTCGGGGGCGGGTGATTTCCAAACACGCCACCTTGCCGCCCGGTTTAGTGACGCGCGTCATCTCGCGCAAAAACCCGTTGAGATCGCCGACATTGCGCAAAGAAAAACCGGTGACGACCGCGTCAAAGCTGTTGCTCGGAAACGGCAGATGCAAACCGTCCGCTGTCACCAGATGCACGTTATTTTCTTTCTTCCACGGTTTGATTTTGCGGCGTGCGTATTTCAGCATGGTGTAACTGAAATCCGCTGCGACCACCAAACCGGCGTTGGCTTTTTGCGCTGCCAGCGCAATATCCGCCGTGCCCGTCGCGATATCCAGCACCCGCGCCCCCGGCTGAATCTCGGCGCGTTTCACCACCAGCTTGCGCCAACTTTGATCTCGCCCAAACGTCATCACCCGGTTCATCAAATCATAACGCGGCGCGATGCGGCTGAACATATCTTGGACGTAATCGGCTTTTTGCTCGGATGTTGCAAATTTGAAAGAAGTTTGCGGCATAATTTTCCTGAATAGACTTTCAATGTAAGCATCTTCGCGTGCTGGAGCAAGATAATTTTTTGCAATGATATAGTCGGGAAGTCCGAAGTTCTATGTCCGAGGTCATGAAAAGCGGATGACTTCCTGACCTCGGACTTCTTTTCTTGATCTTTGGCAAATTTTTCATTATCTTGCTCGCAGAGAAACTTGCAAAGTTTTTAGCAACCCGTGTCTCGTTTGATTTTGGACGTCCGACCTCGGACTTCGGACTTTTTAACCTCGGACAATCCCAATGAATCTTCTGCAACTCCTCGATATTTTGCGCAGCGATCCGGAGTTTATGTATAACGTGACTTCATGGAACACGCTGCCCGCCAAGCCCGCGCAATGGGCGGAATTTCCGGATTGGTTGCGGCCGGAGTTGCGCGAAGCGATGCGCCAACACGGTATCAATCGTCTGTACACGCACCAAGCCGAAGCCATCACGAAAATCGGCGCGGGCAAAAATATCGTCGTGGTCACGCCCACGGCTTCGGGCAAAACGCTGTGTTATAATCTGCCGACGCTGAATGCCGTTTTAGAAAACCCCGCCGCGCGCGCGTTATATTTGTTTCCCACCAAAGCGCTCTCGCAAGATCAAGTCGCAGAGTTGTATGAAGTCGTGAAACGGCTCAGCCCGCAGACGAATTTTGATATTAAAACTTACACGTTCGATGGCGACACCCCGCAAGCGGCGCGGCAGGCGATTCGCAGCTCCGGACATATCGTCGTCACCAATCCGGACATGCTGCATCAGGGCATTCTGCCGCATCACACCAAATGGGTGAAGCTGTTTGAAAATTTGCGCTACGTTGTGATCGACGAACTGCACAATTATCGCGGCGTGTTTGGCAGCCACCTCGCCAACGTCGTGCGCCGCTTACGCCGCATTGCCGCCTTTTATGGCGCAAATCCGCAATTCATTTGTTGCTCCGCCACCATTGCCAATCCCAAAGAACTTGCGGAGCAAATTACCGAAAGCGAAGTTGAATTGATCGACAACAACGGCGCGCCGCGCGGCGAGAAGCATTTTATTTTCTATAATCCGCCGGTAGTCAACCGCGAATTGGGCATTCGCAAATCGTCGGTCAAAGAAGCGCGCCACATTGCGAGCAAATTCCTGCTCAATAATATTCAAACCATCGTCTTCGCGCGCAGCCGCTTGCGGGTGGAAATTCTCGTTACGTATTTAAAGGAAACCATGGCGGCCAATAATAAATCGCCGCAACTGATTCGCGGTTATCGCGGCGGTTATTTGCCGACCGAGCGCCGGGAGATTGAGCGCGGCCTGCGCAGCGGTGAAACCCTCGGTGTGGTTTCCACCAATGCGCTGGAGTTGGGTATCGACATTGGCCAACTCACCGCGTGCGTCATGGCCGGTTATCCCGGCAGCATGGCCAGCGCGTGGCAACAGGCCGGCCGCGCCGGGCGCCGCGCCGATTCCGCCGTCGCGGTGATGGTCGGCTCGAGCGCTCCGGTGGATCAATACGTGATGAGCCATCCGGATTATTTTTTCGGCAAGTCGCCGGAATCCGGCGTCACCGATCCCAACAACCTTGTGATCTTGATGAGTCACATGAAATGCGCCGCGTTTGAATTGCCGTTCGCGGACGGCGAAAAATTTGGTTACGGCAAAACGCGCGTCGAAGCGACGAATGACGTGCTCGAATATCTCGAAGAAAACAAAGTGTTGCATCACGCCGAAGGCCGCTGGCATTGGATGACTGACGCGTATCCCGCGGAAGCGGTGGGCCTGCGCACGGCGTCGCCGGAAAATGTCGTCATTATCGACACGAAAAATGACGAGCGCGTGATCGGCGAAGTGAATTTGCTCGACGCGCCGACGATGCTGCACGATGATGCGATCTACATTCACGAGGCGGTGCAGTATCACGTCGATAAACTCGATTGGGACCGCCGCAAAGCTTTTGTGCATCAGGTCGAAACCGATTATTACACCGACGCGCATACGGACACCAGCATTCACGTGCTGGAAACCTTCGAGCAAGCCGATTTGCCGATTCCGGCGATGCAAAAAGCGCACGGCGAAGTGAATGTGAATTGCCAAACCACGAAATTCAAAAAACTCAAATTCGGCTCGCATGAAAATATCGGCTACGGCCCGGTGGA
>CAYZFF010000526.1:0-3144 GCA_964477305.1 uncultured Cytophagia bacterium | reverse complement strand
TCAACTCATTAAGCAGAAATTGCAGTCGTTCGCGTTCGACCACGCGCAAATCGCCAATCACTTTGAAATCGGTAATCATGATTTTGGCCAGCGCTTTGCCGAGATTAGTGTAGCGCGCAGCATCGTCAATGGCGTTGTTGTCGAAGTCGATGATCGCAATCGTTTTAATGCGCGTCGGCGTTTTCTCCGGGAGCGGCAGGCCGAGCCGTTTCGAGGCGGCATAGTAACAATTCATCAGCCCTTGATAAGGCCAGCATGATTCTCCGGGTTTGTAATTCTGCACTTTCTGCAACGTTTGTTCAAACGCTTCGCAGGCTTTGACTTCTTGATCCTGCGCATAATAAGTGAGTGCCAGATAATCCGCCGCGTCGCATATCGCTTCTTTGGGCAGCGAGGGTACAGCAAGCAGCGGCTGCAACAGGGCTTGCGCTTTTTCAAAATTCGCTTCGTTGTAAAGGCGCTTGCCTTCTTTCAAAGCCTGGATAGGATCGTCCACGGCAATCGTAGCCGGCGCGGCATCATCGTGAGCCGCAGCCGTTGGCAACGCATTCCACGGCATTGTCAACAGGATAATGAGCAAGAGAGTGCCGCCAGCGAGATAGCCGGTTGAGTTGAGTCTCATAGTAAAATTCTCCATTTTCTTTGAGCGTATTTGGAAAGTCGCTGACCCGTCACCGCGAGTAACCGGTCAGTCTCATTTTCTACGGTTTAACAAAAACAAATTTATACCGCGTCGTTTCGCCGCTGCGGATGGTGACAACCTGCTCTCCACCTTGCAAGACGTAGCCGAATAATTTGGCGCCAAGGCGATATTGGCCGGCGGGCAGCGAGAAACTCCGCGGCGTCTGTTCTGGTTTCTCCTGTCGATTGATCAACACCACGGCCGCAGCCGGCCGTTCCTGGCCGTTTTCCATAACGACGGCATTCACGTTCAAACGCCCAGGCAGGGCTAAAGTTTCTTCATTCTGTTCGCGGACAGGTGGCGGCGTAGCTTTGGCAGCTTGCGCATAAAATTTTTGCGCCTTTTCAAACGAACGGCGGGCAGGAACGTAATCACCGTTGCGCCACTGCTTTTCCCCTTCGGTTTCTGCGGCCAGCGCCTGTTGATATACCGGCGCGTCTTTCGCATTGGCCGGCACCAATCGTTTTTTAAACGCCGTCTGGTTCCGTGCCGTTTCTGCTTCCTGTTTTTGGGCCGCCGTGAGGTCGGTTATTTGTTTGGCGCGGTTGCGTTGCGCCTCCGATTGCGCGTTTTGAAATTGATTTGCCGCAGTGAGATAAAATTCCTTCGCGGTTTGATACTTGGCCGCCAAGTAGTCGTTGTCGCCTTGTTTTTTTGTTTGCGTCGCGCGTTGCAGGGCTGCCGTTGCCAATTTAGCTGCATTTTCCCGGCTGGCCGCGGTTTCAGCTTGTTGCATCAGGCCTTTGGCCGAGTCTGCGGATGCCTGCCAGTTCACCGCTGGTATTGGAGATTGGGGTCGGTTTTCTGAATTGGGTATTAATTCAGTTTTAGGTTTTTCGGTTTTAAGTTTTTCAGTTATCGGTTTTATAAAGGTGAAGAGACCGATCCCGCCGATGACGAGCAGAGTCACCACCGCGGCCCCGATCCATAAAAGCTTTTTGGAGGGCTTCGGCGGCGCCGTTTGCATGACACGCATAGTCTCAGTTTTTGGGGTCGTAAGCGCTCGCTCGGTTTTTTGCAGTAGCGTGCTTGCCTCCGATTGGGTCTCGGCTACCGGACGCTGTTGCAAACGGGAAATTTGCCGTTGAATGCGCCGCAGTTCATCCACCATCGCCTGCATCGAAGCGTAGCGGTTCTCCGGCTTTTTCTGCAGAGCTTTGTGGATCACTTGCTCCAGTTCCAACGGAACATTAAAGCGAAGCGACGGCAGCGGCGGCGACTCCTGGTTCAGCACCGCATAAAACACGCCTTGCTGGGTTTCGCCGCGAAACGGCAATTGGCCAGTAAACATTTCAAAGAGCACGACGCCCAAAGCCCAAATGTCGGCGCGCTGGTCGACATCCTGCCCGCGAATCTGCTCCGGCGACATATAAACCGGCGTACCCATCGCAACGCCAACCTGGGTGAGTTGGGCGCCGCCGCCCAACTTTGCCAAACCGAAATCCACAATCTTGACCAGGCCTTCCTGCGTGATCATAATGTTGGCCGGTTTGATATCGCGATGCACGATGCGATTTTTATGCGCCTGGGCCAGCCCCTGTGCGATCTGCACGGCCAGATCAAGGCAATCGGCAATGAGCAAGTTAGGCTCGGCAATTTTTTCCCGCAAGGTTAGGCCGTCATAAAAGGCCATGGCGATAAAAATCTGCCCGTCTGGCGTTTGATCGATTTCATAAATCGCGCCGATATTCGGATGGTCGAGCGCCGAAGCGGCGCGGGCTTCCTGAATGAAACGGGCTTTGGCGTCAGGATCGCGGGTCAAATCCTGCGGCAAAAACTTGAGCGCCACCAACCGTTTTAGCCGCGTGTCTTCAGCTTTAAACACGATGCCCATACCGCCTCGGCCCAATTGCGCCAAAATTCTATAATGGGAAATAGTTTTACCGATCATAACTCGTCAGGAGAAAATCAATTTCGTGAAGGCGGATTAAATATCTTACCCAACTGACGCCATGCCCAATGCTTTAATCGGGCATTCACCGGCTTTAAAAACTGGACTCCCCCAAAGCGCGCTGGAATGACGTTCATATGAAATGGGAAAGTTATTTCATCGCCGATCCTTCGCGAAGGCTGCCAGGCTCTTAAAAGTCCGCTACGGAAAAATCGTAACTTTACAGACACAGCCCAACTGAAAAAAATTTAACAAAAAAGTAACGCAATGCTGCCCCAAAAGCAAGGATTATTTTAGCCTGCGCCAAAAATCGCCAGCGCGGCTCTTGACTTTTTGCTCGTCGTAATGTACTTTGTGGCATTATTCGTTTCTTGATAAAAACTTTTTAGAGAAAAAATGCCACCACCCAATGATCTCGTGGTCGTTCATGCCGGCGATGCGATTGAAACCGGATTTGTGAAAAGCCTGCTGGAAGAATATGGCATTTCTACTTTCTTGCGCGACGAAATGATGGGCGCCATTGCGCCGTGGTATATTGCGCCCGGAGGCGTTGGCGCCGTAAAAATTTTGA
>CAYZFF010000525.1:0-3144 GCA_964477305.1 uncultured Cytophagia bacterium | reverse complement strand
GCTGAAGTGGTTATACTGCTCGCCGCAACACTCGAAATCACCGGCGGGGTTGTATCCGGCCCGCCTCCGCTGCTTTCTTGCAGCGTCAGCTTTTGGTTGGCGCTGAGGTTGAAAAATCGATCACGTGTGCCGGAGGGCCAGCGAATAACGAGACTATCAAGCTTGCTGCTGGAAGCAAGCGCGAAATGCGCAGTCAAATCACTGCCGGTGCAAAGATAAGCTTGTCCGGCGATGATAGCCTGCGTCTGCCGTTGACCGCTCAACCAACCTGTCAGCACGGCGCCGACGCCGTCGCGATTACTCGTATTGCCGACGAGTTTGATTTGCAGCCAATTGTGAAACGGGCCGTCGTTTTGCAGGAGCACGCTGTTCTGGCCAGTGTTCGAAAAGAAAATATCGAGATCACCATCGTTGTCATAATCCGCAAGCGAAGGGCTGTAGCCGTCGTTGGTGTCGGCCGTGCCGGAAGCGCTGCTGACGTCGCTGAACGTGCCGTTGCCGTTGTTTTGATACATTTTGTTGTCGTTGCGCCGCGTCACGTAAAGATCAAGCCAGCCATCGTCATTGAAATCGCCAAATACCGCGCCGCGATTACCGGTGAACCCTGAGCGTGCACCGGCGTTTGCAGCAACTTCGGTGAAATGATTGCCGTCGTTGCGAAACAGCAAATTGTAGCCATCGTAATCACAAACATAAACATCCAAATCGCCGTCGCGGTCGTAATCGCCAACCACCGCGCCCTGGCTGTGCGGCGCCGGTGAATCAATGCCCCAACTGCCGGCGCGCTCAGTAAAAGTGCCATTGCCATTATTGATGTAGAGCAAATTGGCCTGGTTCGTCTGGCGCACGACCAAAAGATCGGCGTCGCCGTCTCCCTCCACGTCGAAAAAAACCGGCTGCAAACTGGCGCTGAAACTGCCGATGCCGGTCGAGCTGGTGACGTCGGTAAAAGTATGGTTGCTCTCCTGGCGAAAGAGAACGTTGTCACCATCGCTGCGCGTGACAAAGAGATCAAGCCGGCCATCGTTATTGTAATCGCCCCACGCCACGCCTTGACCTTGTCCATCGAGATCGACATTGGTGGAAGAAGTCACGTCAGTGAACGTATTATTACCGTTGTTACGATAGAGCACGTTGCCCGTGTAGCCGGCGGCAATGTACATGTCGAGATCGCCGTCATTGTCATAATCTGCTGCCGCCATGCCGCGGTCGCTTTGGGTGGGAAACTGCACGCCGGCGGCGTTGGCAATATCGGTAAAATTGCTGCCGTTGTTGCGAAAAAGGAAATTCGCGGTAGAGTAAGAAATCATGTAGATGTCAGGACGACCATCACCGTTGAAATCGCCAAAAGAAGAGCCGTGGCCAAAACCGCTGGGGTCATTCGGCGTAATACCACCGGTGCTGGTGGCATCGTGAAATTGGATGGATTGGGCAGAGGAATTTTGGAAAAAAAATGACGAAAAAATCGCGTACAGAAAAAATAAAAGAAGAAAGTCAAGTTTTCTGCTGTGGGTCTTCATGGTGCTCTCTCCTCAACAATCAATAGACAAAATCAACGCCGCGCTATGCCGACGGCGTTGGCCAAGAAATGGTGGCAGCAATATATTCTAAAAGAAACTGGGGGGAGGTGATCGAGTCGGGTCTCTGAAAACCCCATGGCTTTCTTTATCTACCTGCGTCAATGAACGCGACACCCTTTAGAAACCGCTCTGCAATCTGCACGGAGGTTAACGGACACGGATCGGATTTTACAAAAGGGGCAATGCCTGTACCGTTCAACATTGGGATTTTCGGCGTTGCGGCAAAATCAAAATTTTCAAACACCGGTTGGGGTTTGAAAAGATATTCTCTTCGGCAATTGTACAGTGCGGTGCAAAAGCCTGTGTGCACTGTCCCGAAAACAACATAAAATCAGTTCTAACAAATTCAGCCGGGCAGGTCTTTGAGGTGAGCGAGGTGGAAAATCACATCATCTTAATTACAAACAATGTCACGCCTTGCGTAGTCTCCTCGCGGCATTTTGTATAAATAAAACACCGCCCGTGATCTCACCCAGCTTTTCCATACACAAGATTTGCTTTCACCGTTCAAAAAATTCCCGCTTGACTTTGTGGCAAAATTCATCTAAAATATCGAACACTGCACGGGCAACGTGTTCTACGCGCAGCAATTTTCCATTCGCCAAAAGCAGGAGACTCGCAGCATGGATCCAAAATTCGATCAAATCGTCGGCGCGCAATATGGCTGGAAAGAGGCGTCGCTCAATTTAGGCCGCGCCACATATCCGCCGGAAGCCGGACAGCCACAGGCGCTGTCCAACATTCCCGTGCGGCTGCCGCTGGCGTTGGGCAATCGCCACGGCTTGATTGCCGGCGCCACCGGCACCGGCAAGACGCGCACGTTGCAACTCATGGCCGAAGCGCTTTCCGCCAGCGGGGTGCCGGTTTTTCTGGCTGATATTAAGGGTGATTTGAGCGGCTTTGCGCAACCCGGCGCGATGAATCCGAAACTGCAGGATCGTTGCAGCAAACTCGGCCTCACTTTTCAAGGCCGCGATTTTCCGGTGGAATATCTCAGTTTGTCCGGCAAAAACGGCATTCCTTTGCGCGCGACGGTAAGCTCGTTCGGCCCGATCCTGCTCTCGAAGGTGCTGGGCTTGAATGAAACGCAGCAAAGCTCACTGACGATGGTGTTTAAATTTTGCGACGATCGCCGCTTGCCGCTGTTGGATTTCAGCGATCTGCGCGCGGTGTTAAATTATTTGACCGGCGACGGCGAGCAGGAATTGAAAGATTACGGCGGTTTATCGAAAGCCTCAGTGGGCGTATTGCTGCGCAAAATGGTGGAATTGGAAGTACAGGGCGGTGACAAGTTTTTCGGCGAGCCGGAATTTGATCCGGATGATTTGCTGCGCCTCGCCCCGGATGGCCGCGGCGTGATCAGCGCGCTGGAGATTGCCGATCTGCAAGATCGTCCGCTGCTGTTCAGCACATTTATGATGTGGCTGCTCGCGGCGCTATATCGCGATTTGCCGGAACGCGGTGACGTGGAGAAACCGATTCTCGCCTTCTTTTTTGATGAGGCGCATTTCCTTTTTGAAGACGCCAGCAAAGCCTTTTTGCAGCAACTCGAACAAGTCGTGCG
>CAYZFF010000524.1:0-3151 GCA_964477305.1 uncultured Cytophagia bacterium | reverse complement strand
CCGCGCGCGGCGCTGCCATAAAGAATGATCGACTCCACTTCGCGGCCAAACGCGGTTTGCCAATCGGTGGTATATTCCGCAAAAATGCTTTCCGGCGTTTCCGGGAATTTTTTCATGTTTATTTTACCTGAGCTTTATTCAATGCACAAAATACAAAATTCTACGTTAAGCAAAATTCACCAGCCCCGGCTTGCGCCACCGCCACCGCTGCCACCGCCGCCAAATCCTCCGAAGCCTCCGCCGCCGAAGCCGCCACCGAATCCGCCGCTGCCCCAATCGTCGTGACGCCCGCGTCCGCCGCCGAACATACCGGAAAGCAACAGCGGGCCCAACAGGCCCGAACGTGCGAGGACGATGACTATAATGAAGAGAATAATGATGGCGATGGGAGAAAACTCACCTTTTGAGCGTTGTTGCTGCCGCAAGTTGGGCCGAAACGCGCCGGTGATTTGTACCCCGGCATCGGCGGCAATCACCCCGGCAATCGCCTGTGCTCCGGCAAGCAAACCGCCGCCATAATCTTTGCGGCGAAACTGCGGGATGACATAATTATCGAGAATGCGGCCGGCGGTAATGTCCGGCATAATGCCTTCGAGACCGTAGCCGGTTTCGATGCGCACTCTTTTACGTTCGCCTAACATAAGAACAAGCAGAACGCCGTTGTCTTTGCCTTTTTTGCCCAGCCCCCATTTCTCGAAGAGGCGGTTGGCGTATTCGTCCGGGTCTTCATCGCCAATGGTTGAAAACGTCGCGACCGCCATTTCGGCGCCGGTTTTCTCGCGTAACTCGTAACAGAGGGCTTCAATTTTTGCTGCGACCGGCGGCGAGATCACATTGCCAAAATCATTGACAAAGCCGCGGGCTGCGGGAAAATCCTGCGCCCCCACAGCAGTGGCACAGAGCAACAGAATGAATATGATATTTCGAGGCGTCAAATGGTTTACTCGCTTTTTTTCCGGTGCCACTTCCAGCCAAAAAGGAATCCGCCGATTTTTCTTGCCCAACTGTATTGGGCGGCCCAACGGCGGGCGCGATTGTCGTCGGCATGACGATGGCGGTGGCGCTCTTCGCGCGCGCTATAAGTTTGCACTGGCTTAAAGTACGTCGCTTCTTCGATGGCTGGCGGTCGAAAGTCCGAAATCCGAAGTTCAGTTTCAGCGGTTAGCAATTCAGCTTCGGTACAAACCCCGCGTTTAATAAGAACAGCGATGACGGCTTCGAGTGAAACGTTTTCAACGCCGTGCACCACGTCATTGGGCGACTCGGCCCAACCCAGCGGTGCCGCAATTTTTTGCTCATCATCACGCGGTCGGGAAATTGGCAATTCATTTGTCATCTTTAGTCCTTAAATAATTTATGCGTGTCCTACAACAAAAAAATAGTGCGCTGCTCAAAGCGATTTCTTTTCAAACGGGCAAAGCTCCACAATCACACACTTTTGGCATAAAGGCCGCCGGGCCTGGCAGGTATAGCGGCCATGCCATTGCAACAGAACTGTTCCGCGTGTGTAACGCGGCGGCGGCAGAAGTTGCCGCAAGTCCAGCTCAATTTTGTCGGGATCGGTCTGCGCCGAAAAATATAATCGTTCGGTGGACAATCTTTTCACATGCGTGTCCACCGCGACGGTTTGCTGCCCGAAGGCGTGGGCGAGAACGACGTTGGCCGTTTTACGGCCGACGCCGGATAAATCAACCAGAGCGGCAAAATCTACCGGAACTTTACCGCCGTGTTTTTCAATAAGCTGCTGGCAACAACGTTGGATGAGCCGCGCTTTGTTTTGATAAAAGGTGATTGGAACCAAGTCCTTTTCTAATACCGCCGGCGCGACCCGGGCATAATCTTCCGGTTTCCGGTATTTTTTAAACAGCTTCGCGGTGACTTCATTAACCAATTTATCGGTGCATTGCGCCGCCATGATCGTCGCAATGAGCAATTCCAACGGCGAGGTAAAATCCAATTCCAGATGCGCGGTGGGATAGGCTTTCTCCAACCGATCCAGAATAGTGGAAATTTTTGCCGTTGTCCACGTGGGAGTCGATTTGGCAACTGGCTTGGGCCGCGAACTCGTTTTACCCGTTCTGGCCGCAGGTTTTGGAGATGACCCTTTCGGCATGGTTTCGGCGAACTCTTCAAAATTTAGTAACTCTTGCGCCATAAGCAAGCTTTTATTTAAGCCAAAACTAAAACACTTTCACATTCACATATTTCTGTGGATGCTTTTTAATGTCTTCGATCAGGGTATTCAAATTCTGCATGGTCGCGGTGAGGCTGTCATGCAAACTTCGTTCATAAATCAACGCCCCGAGCGTGCCTTCGCGGCCTTCGAGCGCTTGCGAGGTTTTCTTGAGTGAAGTCGCCGTTACCGCCAGATCATTCGACGCCATTTCTAATTTTACCGTGGCGGCGGTGAAGTTCGCTACGGCGGAATCCACCTGACTGCTATTGTTCGTGAACATCTTTTTCATTTGCTCGGAACCGGTTCGCAGGTTGGCCATGGTCAGATCGATGTTTTGCTGATTCTGCGCGAGAATCGCTTCGAGCAGCGCCGTGGTGGCGCGCACATTGCGGAGCACGGCTTGCATGCGATCAACATTGGCGTCGCCGAGCAGCGTGTCGATGGAAGTGTGAATCCGTTTCTCCAAACCCGCGATGGCCGGCGTCAAATCTTCCAGGCCGCTGACCAACTCGCCGTACACAATCTCGCCGTCGACATAATAATCGGAGCTATCGCTGGGAACGATGTTGATGACTTTTCCGGAAATCAAGCCGCCGCTGCCGAGCAAAAATCTCGAACCCCGCGGCACTCTTTTTTCTTCCTCCAAAAAAATGGAAACTTCCGCCAAACCATTGCGATAAGTGGGCGGCCTCTCGACACGGCCAATTTTAACGCCGACCAGATAAACCGCATCGCCGCGTTTAAGGCCCTGCACGGTTTTAAAGCGAATGGTCAGTTCATAATTACGCCAACCCACGGTTTTTTCGCTCAACCAAATCAAACCAATAATCAGAATCAGGCTGGCGATAAAAAATACAATGCCAATCGCCGCCTCCATATTGCGCGTTTTCATAACGTTCTCACTGCCCTCACAAAATTTCTGGAATTCACTGTCTTGCTTTTTGCCGTTAGTTTTTTTCTTTTTGCTTTAACTAA
>CAYZFF010000523.1:0-3178 GCA_964477305.1 uncultured Cytophagia bacterium | reverse complement strand
GCTTCCTTAACTTTGACTTCGTGCGCTTTGCGATGAAACACGCCTAAATCCAGCGCGAGCATTGCCAAGACGAAAACATTGAAGCCGATCCAGAGGAGCAGTTCGTTTGACATGAGGGGTTCTCCTTAAGCCGTTAATGCGAATTCCTGTGCGATTTTTAATGAATGCCAATAAGTCGATATTCACAGTTTTTTTCAAAAGCCGTTCATTTTTCCAACGGATTAAAAAAACGGCCAACGGATTTAATGCTTTTCTGATTTAACTGCCCGCTGTTTGAATCCCGCCAAACAGAACACCGATGTAAGGCTTTATCCGTTGGTCGTTTTTCAATCCGTGGGGGCAATTTTTTCAAAACTGTTTTATTGCACCTGATTCTTTTTCCTCGCCCGCAGCGAGCGCACGATGACGATGACAAAAGTTATCACCGTGAGCGGCAGCACGAACGACTCCATGATCATGCTGAACGCGGGCAGCGCGTCGTGTTGCGTGGCGGCTAAAATCAGATACAGCGTGTACGCGATATAATAACCCAAAAACAGCGCGCCTTCCCAGCGCGCGATCAGGTTGCCGCTGAAAAAAATCGGCAGGCACGCGATGGCAACCGCGAGCATCACCGGAATATCGAAACGCAAAGCCGCCGAGGAAACCGCAACACCGTTGGGCGAAACGAGAGCCGAAAGGCCGAGCACGGAGAGAATGTTGAAGATGTTGCTGCCGACGACGTTGCCGACGGCGATGTCGCGCTCGCCGCGAATGCTGGCGATGATCGACGTCGCCACTTCCGGCAGCGACGTGCCCGCGGCGATGATGGTCAAGCCGATGATCAATTCACTCACGCCGAGTTTTTGCGCGATAGCAACAGCGCCGTTGACCAGCCAGCGCGAGCCGAGCACGAGCAGGCCGAGGCCGATGATGATCAGCCCGAGGTTGACGAGCCAATGCCCTTTGGATTTCGCGTGGCCGTATTCCTTTTCATATTCATCCTGCGTCGGCTTTTTCTCTTTGCGGCTTTGCCGGATAATGAAAACGGTGTAAGTCACCCCGCCCGCAAAGAGCAGCGCGCCTTCGATGCGGCTCACATTGCCGTCCAGCGCCAGCAGCGCCAGCAGGAACGCGACGCCGATCATGATCGGCACGTCCAACTTGATCAATTGCCGCGACACCACGAGCGGCGTGATCATCGCGGAGAGGCCGAGAATGAAAAGCACGTTGAAGATGTTGCTGCCGACGACGTTGCCGAGCGCAATGTCCGCTTGTCCGGCGAGCGCCGATTGCACGCTCACCGCCATTTCCGGCGCGCTGGTGCCATACGCCACGACGGTGAGTCCGATCACCAACGGCGAGATGCTGACCGCCGCCGCCAATTTTGAAGCGCCGCGCACCAACGCCTCCGCGCCGGCGACGAGCAAAACCAAGCCGGCGATAAACAAAACGAGTGTTATTATATCCATTTTCTATCTTCGATTTTTAATTTTCGCTTCGCCGCGCGCCAGCGTAAATTTCAAAACCGGCGGGGTGATGAGCGTCGTCACAATCACCATGATCACGATCGCCGAAAACATCGCGTCGTTGATCACGTTCAAGCTTTTGCCGATGCCGGCGAAGATGAGGCCGACTTCGCCGCGCGGGATCATGCCGACGCCGACGGTGAGGCGATCATAACCTTTTTCCAAAACCCCGAGGCCGCAAATTTGTTTGCCGATGATGGCCGCAACCGTTAATCCGGCGGCAACGCCGAGCACGGATAGATTCGCGAACGTTTCGAGCCGCACTTGTATGCCCATCAGCACAAAAAAAATCGGCACGAAAAACATCGCCAGTGGTTTGAGCCAATGTTCGAGGTGCAGCTTCTCGCGGAAATGGTGAAAATGTTTTTCTTCGAGAATGAGTCCGGCGGCAAACGCGCCGATGATGGCCGCGAGACCGACTTTGTTCGCGAGATACGACAGCGCAAACGCGAGCAACAACGCAGAAATCAGCATGACGCCGCCGGTACGGAGTTTTCCCAATTGCTGCATGAGTTTCGGCACGAGCCATACGCCGAGGCCAAGCGCGCCGCCGAGAAAAAGAAACGCGGTGCCGATCAAACGCAACAACGCCCCCACTTCCAAAGCCAGTCCGGCGCTCGCCGCGGCAATGATGCCGGAAATGACCGCGAGAATGATCAAGCCCAACACGTCGTCGATCACCGCAGCGCCGAGAATGATCTGCGCCTCGGGTTTTTGCAATTGGCCGAGATCTTTAAACACGCGCGCAGTAATGCCGACGCTCGTGGCGCAGAGCACCGCGCCAATAAACATGTGAACATAGTTGAGGCTGAAATCGGCAGGCACAATCGCCGCCAGCTCCGCGGGCAATTCTTTGATGAAGAACCAGCTCACGCCGAAACCCAAAATGAACGGGGCGACGATGCCGAGCAGCGCGACCAATAACGACGACGCGCCGACTTTCATCATGCCCTGCACGGTGGATTCCAGCCCGACTTCGAAGAGCAGAATGATGACGCCGAGGCGAGCGAGGCTGTCGATGACGACGGCCCAGTTTTCCTGCATGACGTGCGCGCGCAGCGGTTCAAAAAAATTCCACGCCGGATTGAGCAGAATCAAATTGCCGAGCACGACGCCGCCAAGCAATTCGCCGAGCACCGCCGGTTGGCTGAGGCGCTCGAAAATTTCGCCGCCGATTTTGGCGACGGCGAGAATGACGATGAGCGCCAACAACACCGGCGCGACCGGATCGGCATGCGCGTCGCCTGCGGCGAAGGCCGAAGTGGAAAACAGGAGCAGTGTGATGAAAATCGTTTTGACTTGGGAACTAAAGCTCATTCCAGCCTCTTCATTCTTAAAATGTTCCGAAAATCTTCGCGGTCGTGATAGTTTCTGCGGAGGAATACAATAAATTCGATCAAACTTCTTCAACTTGAATTGCGCTCGTTGACTGTGGAAAGTCCATCTTTTTTCTTCTCATCCTTTTTCGGCGGTTGCAAGCGGTGACCGATCAGGTTTTTAATTTTAACCACCAGTTTATGCTCCGATCCCAATAAACCGATCCCCAGAATGATGAAAATCGTTCCCGGCATGAGCGGCAAAAATACACCGGCGACGCCGATGAGAAGGAAGATGGTGCCGAGAGCTTGTTTTAAGCGAAGAATCATGTGGCGCTCCTTTTTACGGGTTGG
>CAYZFF010000522.1:0-3179 GCA_964477305.1 uncultured Cytophagia bacterium | reverse complement strand
GTGCAGGTTTGCACTGCGGTGATGCACTACGGCTTTCGCATCGTCGAAGAAATGATTGACGGCATGTCGAATTGGATGGAAGAAAAAGGCTTTCAGACACCGGTGGATTTCATCGGCAAAACTGTTGATAGGGTGACGGACTGGGGCCATCTCGATTTGAATTACAAGATCGTGGCCAACATTAAGCAAGAAAAATGTATTCACTGCGGCCTGTGTTACATCGCCTGCGAAGATGGTTGCCATCAAAGTATTCGCCTGGAAAAACAGAATGACATCAATTATTATTCGATCAAAGAAGAAAGCTGCGTTGGCTGCAACATGTGCATGATCGTTTGTCCCGTCGAAGGTTGCATCAATATGAAGGAAATCGATACCGGCAAACCGGAAATGTCGTGGAACACTTATCAACAATGGCTTGCCGCCGGCAAAGTTGAGAAGATTTTGCCCCCGGAGCATGTGTAATTGACTGCCAAAGAAAGTAACGCGTCATGCATACGATCGAGCATGAGATTTGGTCATTCTTGGCGAACCAGCGCAAGATCCAAAAAACGGACGTGAGTCTGGTACGAAAGGATCGCGGGCAACGGGTGCGAACTTTTGCCGATCTGGTTTTGCAAGTGGCCGAATTATCTTTTCGCAATCCGGAGTTCGTGCTTTTTTTTCGCGGCCAGGCCAAGGATTTTTCCAATCGAGTGGGCGCCTCGTCGCTTTATCCCGCAATTTTCCGCGATCGAACAAACTATTTGCAACAAGCTGAAGCCGAACGGCGATTTCTCCAATTGCAGCGCGCCGAGGACCTTTTGAGTGAACAATATAATCTCGACGGCGCTCGCCGCCTGCGCATTCATCAAATATTGCGTTGGGCCATTTTGCAGCATTACGAAGTGTGCGCCACGCCGCTTTTGGATGTGACCCAATCGCTGCGGGTGGCGTGCTCTTTTGCACAACAACAGAGCAAAACCGGCGCTTGGCTTTATATTCTGGGTTTGCCGCAAATCAGCGGGAGTGTCACGGCTTCATCAGAACACGGTATTCAAATTATTCGCCTACTCAGCATCTGCCCGCCCTCAGCTTTGCGCCCGCATTTTCAGGAAGCGTATCTGGTTGGCGAGTATCCCACAATTAGTTTCAAGGCAAAATTGGAGTATGACCGCAATGAGTTTGATTTTGGCCAGCGGTTGCTGGGCAAATTTCGGCTGGGCCCTAAAGCCTCGTTTTGGACGAAAGATTTTCCCATGATTCCCGAACGCGCACTTTATCCTGATGGGCACAATGATCAACTTTATCAGTTGGCGCAATCGATTAAAAAGCAATTATAAATTCACGCTCGACTCATCTATTGACTTAACCGCGAGTAACGCCTTGCCATCTTCACACACCCGATTCATTTTGGCGCTTTTATTCTTTATTGTGTCAAATTCGAAAATCTCTTTCGCACAGAACGATGCCAAAATTTTGACGATCATCCACACGAATGATCTGCAATCACGCTTGCTGGGTTTCGGACCGAATCAGGCGTACACGCCGGCGACATTAAACGACGATCCAACCGTCGGCGGCATCGCGCGTGTTGCCACGGTCATCAAAACGCTCAAACAAAAATCGCCGGAGACCACGCTGGTGATTGATGGCGGCGATGTGTTGATGGGCACACTCTTTCACACCATCGCGCGGGAAGAGAGCCCGGAGTTGCGCTTGTTGAGCGCCATCGGCTACGACGCCATTGCGCTCGGCAATCATGAATTTGATTTTCGTCCGCTGGGTCTTGCACAAATCATCAACGCGGCATTGACGCAAGGCAATATTCCGGCTTTGCTCTGTGCCAATGCAGTTTTCAACACTACAGACGCACGTGATGATTCCTTGCAGGCGCTGTTCGAGCGCGGCGTCGTTCGGCCATATCAAATTTTTGTCAAGAATGGTTTGCGCATTGGCGTATTTGGCGTGTTGGGATTGGCGGCTGCCGAAGTGGGGCCGTTTGCCGCACCGGTGACTTTTGCCGATCCGGTCGCCACCGCCAAGCGTATCGTCAAAACGCTCAAAGAAAATGAGAATGTCGATGTCATCATCTGCGTGTCGCACGGTGGCGTGCGTTGGAATGCGACGGACAACAAATGGGAGGGAGAAGATATTGCGCTTGCCGCTGAAGTGCCGGAGATTGATGTCGTTGTCGGCGGCCATTCGCATACGTTTTTGCCGCATCCGATTGTGGTGAACAGCACGCCCGTCGTGCAGGCCGGCTCGGAAGGCCGCTACGTTGGCGCGCTGAATTTGAAGATTGAAAATAATACCGTAACAACGACCGATTATCACAGCATCGCCATCAACGACTCCATTGCCGCCGACCGCGATATTCAAGCGCAGGTTGAGCAATATCAGGAAATCATCAATCAAAAAATTTTGCAGCCGCACGGTTTTGCGTTTGCCCAAATTCTTCTTGAAACGGGTTTCGATCTCAAGCTTAAAGAAGACAACTCCAATCTCGGTGATCTGGTGAGCGATGCGATCCGCTGGCGTATCGATCAGTATGAATATCATCCCGATGCGCCGGAGACGCGCACGGTTATTGCCGTTGCTTCGAACGGGTTGATTCGCGACGATATTGTTCCCGGTGCGCAACAGGTTTCCGATTTGTTTCGCGTGGTTCCGCTCGGCATCGGCGAATTGGATGATGCACCCGGCTTCGGACTGGTGAGTTTTTATTTGACGGCGCCGGAACTTAAAAAAGCGTTCGAAGTGGTGACAACGGTTTACCCGCGCAAAGGAAGTGATTTTTTCTTGCAGATTTCCGGCGCCAAATTTCGGTATAATCCCAACCGCGTTCTGTTTGACCGCGTGATGGATATTGAGCTTGCCGACAGTGCCGGTGTCTTTGCACCGCTTGATCTTTCGGCGAACAATAAGAAACTCTACAAAGTCGGCTGCGACTTTTTTGTCGGCGCCTTTATCAACATTGTTGGTGATTTCACCTCCGGCCTTCTCACGATGGTGCCGAAAGATCGTTCGGGGCAGCCGATCACGGATTTGACGAAGGCACTTATTGATGCGTATCCCGAAATTGCAGGCGTTCAAGAAACCAAAGAATGGGTAGCTTTTTTAGATTATGTGAGGAGATTCCCTGACACCAACGGCAACAATATTCCCGACATGCCGGAACGCTATCGTTTGCCGCAGGGCCG
>CAYZFF010000521.1:0-3184 GCA_964477305.1 uncultured Cytophagia bacterium | reverse complement strand
AATGCACAAAGCGGCCGCGCCGGTGAAATCTTGCCGCTGCCGCTAATCGTGCGCGTGGTAAACTCTGCCGGCGACATCATGGCTAACACCGCGGTCGAATTCCGCGTTATTGCTGGCGGTGGCCGCGTGAGCAGCGAATCCAATTGCGACAGCTCGGTTTGTGTAGCCGTCACCAACTCCTCGGGATTGGCAAGTATCAAGTGGCGATTGGGCACAACTGATTCGCAAAAAGTCCAGGTCACGCTTCCTGAAAAAAGAGATTTGGTGGCATTCTTCACGGCGTCGTTCACGCCAACCACGGGCATCGAAACCACGCTCGCCGCGCTGCCGGCAACGCTGACGCTGCGAAATTATCCGAATCCGTTTCGCGATTTGACTCGCTTTGAAATCGCGCTGCCGCACGCCGGACTGATTTCGTTAAAAATTTACGATCTGCAAGGCCGCGAGGTGGCCACGCTGGCTGAAGGTTCGTTTCACGCCGGGCAACATCTATTGGTTTGGCAGGCGCAATCGAGCGCAGTGAATATACTCACTTCCGGCGTATATTTTGCTGTGTTGCGTTATCAAAATGAATTACAAGCTTCATCCGCCGCGCGGACACCGCTCTTGGAAAAAAGACTGCAATTGTTTTATGTAAAATAACGTTCGCTGCTCGAAGCCGAAAGTCCAGAGTCAAAAAGTTACTTGCATAAACCAAAAGCCGAGACCAAGCGCCGCCGGGTCCCGGCTTTTTTATTTGTTTGCCATTAGCGATAAACGAATACCTTCTATTTGCTTTATTTACCACTTACATATAAACATTTAAACACAAAAACTATTTAATATTTTTCACAATCTTCAATTAACATAATTATATATTACTTTGACATTTATCAGCAGATCTCCGAAAATTCCTGGAGCCTCACAAGAGAGGATTTTTTCCTTGACAATGAAAGCCGTTTGTTTTATACTACTCAAAATAAGTGCGCTTCAAAAATCAGCATTCCTCACCACCTATCGGAGTTTTTTAAGGAGAGCGAAAAATGAAGATCAAACAAACCATGGCCGGTGATGTTGCAGTTCTGAGCTTAAGTTTTACGCTTTTTGGCAGCAGCGCGCCGGATTCGCAGGAATTTAAAGATAAAATCTATCAACTGCTGGAAGACGGTGTGACGAAATTCGTCATTGACCTGAAAGGCGTCAAACGCATGGACAGCACCGGCATCGGTGTGATGATCTCGGCGTTGACTTCGGTGCGCAAAAAAGGCGGCGCGTTCAAATTATCCGAAGTTAGCGATATTATGGAAAGCATTTTGGTGATGACCAAACTGGATTCGGTTTTCGAGACCTACAAATCGACCGATGAGGCAATACAGAGTTTTGCGAAAAAGTAAAACCCATGCTTGCGAACACGCTGCTGGACTTTTTATCTCGTTGCGCGCAGGATTATCCGACGCGGGAATGCCTGGTTTACGGCGACACGCGTCTGCACTACGGCTATTTCGCCAAAGTGGTCGACCGGCTGGCCGCCGGGTTCGCGGAATTGGGGTTGCGGCGCGGGCATCGCCTCGCCTTGATGCTGCCCAACGTGCCGCAATTTCCGCTGGTTTATTATGCCTTGCTGAAACTCGGCGTTTGGGTCGTGCCGCTGAATGTGTTGTTTAAAGAAAACGAAATCCGTTTCGTGTTGGAAGATTCCGGCGCCGACGGTTTTGTGGCGTGGGAAGGTTTTAGCGCGCGCCTGGCGCCCGCAGCGGCGGAATTGCGCGCGTGCCGCTGGCAAATTTTTTTCGGCGAAAAAATTCCCAGCGGCAGCATTGATTTAACCCACCTCATCGCCGCTTCCATGCAGCGTTTTGAGCGGACCGGCGGCGAAACCCGCATTCACGCCGAGCCGCCAGACCCGGCGGTTGTTTTTTACACCGCCGGCGCCACGGGCCTGCCCAAAGGCGCCGTTTTCAGCCACGCCAATTTGGCCGCCGCCATTTCCGCTTGTTGGCGAAATTTTGCCGTCACCATTGATGATCGCTTTCTCGCCGTCATCCCGCTTTTTCACAGCTTCGGTCAAATGCTGGGTTTGCATCTGCCGCTGGCCGTGGGCGCGACCACCGTGCTCTTGCCGAAATTCGATCCGCAGGCCATGATCGATACCATTGCCAAAGAGCGCATTACCCACTTCGTCGCGGTGCCGTCGATGTTCCCCGCATTGTTGCGGTTGGCGCCGGAGCCGGCACAACTGGCTTCACTCAAATGTTGTCTCGTGAGCGGCGCGCTGTTGCCGGCGCGTGTGCGCGACGAGTTTGAGCAGCGCTATCAAATCCCCATTTATGAAGGTTACGGCCTGTCCGAATGCACGCCGCTCAGCACGGCTTTCAGCGCGTGGATTCCGCGGACGCCGGAAAAAGCCTGCGCCACCGGCTTTCCGTTGAAAGGCATGGAAGTGGCCGTGCTGGATGCCAACCGGCGGCAAATGCCGGATGGAAAAATCGGTGAAATTTTTGTGCGCGGGCCGTGGGTGATGCAAGGGCATTTACAGAACGGCCAAATTTCCAAAGCGGCCTTTTGGAATGATTGGCTGGCGACCGGTGATTTAGGCATGTTGGATCGTGAGGGCTTTCTTTATTTGGTGGATCGCAAAACCGAGGTGATCACCAAAGCCGGTTTCCCGGTTTATCCAAGCGAGGTGGAAGCGATTCTTTCCCAACATCCCAAAGTTGAAGAATGCACGGTTATCGGCGTCGCCGATCGCGCGCACGGCGAGGAAGTGAAGGTCTACATCATTTTAAAGCCCAACACCACCGCAAGCAAAGAGGAAATTTTTGAGTTTTGTAAAAGCCGTTTGGCGTTTTACAAATGCCCGCGCCACGTTGAATTTGTCGATACATTACCGCATAGCGTGACGGGCAAAGTTTTGAAGCATTTGTTGCGAGAGAAGAAGCCAGCACCGGTGGTGGTTGCGACGCCGGAGAGCCAGCCACCGGTTGAGACAACTCCACCATCAAGTGCAGCGGCGGCGGTTGCGACACCAGAAAGTCAGTCGGCGGTTGAGGCAACTCTACAACCAAGCGTAACAGCGCTGACGGCGGAGGAACCAGTAAACGGGGTGAATACAAGTCCGGATCACACAACTATTCAAACCACAATGCTCCCGCAATCCTAATGAAGATTTACGGCGTGACATAATTCTGTTGAAGAGCACAAATAT
>CAYZFF010000520.1:0-3199 GCA_964477305.1 uncultured Cytophagia bacterium | reverse complement strand
GCCATGCCAGTGCTGTCGAAAATTGTAATCTCGTCTTGAGATGTTCGCCCCATTTTTTTGCCGGCGATGATTTCGCCGAGTTCGGCATGCACATTTTCTCGTGTCATCAAACCTGCGGCCAGCGCATGATGCAAATCGCCGATGGTCGCGCATTGGTCGAGAATATCAACGACGACTTTGCTCGATGCCAACAGCTTCGGATCGATCTCCTGCTTTTCAGCATTGTCCGCGCCAACTGCAGCGACGAAAGTTCCAACTCGAATGTCGGCTTTTTCGATGAAATATTTTTTTGCTGTCGTACAAGTCACACACACATCGCTGTTGTAGACGGCGGAGTTCAAATCAGACGCCACTTGCGCGGTGAGGTGCAACGCCGCCGACATCTCGTCAGCAAATTGCTGCGCGCGTTTTGAATCCCGATCAAACGCGTAGATGCGCTCAATCGGCAGCACTTTACTCAACGCCAGCAGTTGAATGCGTCCCTGATTGCCGCAGCCGCAAATCGTGGCGATGTATGAATCCGGCCGCGCCAAATATTTCGCCGCCACCGCCGTCGCTGCGCCGGTGCGTAAAATAGTGATTTCGATTGAATCCATCACCGCCAGCGGGTATCCGTTTTTCGCGTCGCAAACGATGATGAGACCTTGAATCGTCGGCAATCCGAAGCGGGGCAGGTTTTGTGGGAAATTTGCATTGGTCTTTGCCACGAAATAATTGCGGCCAACCTCGAGCAATCCGGCTTTGATATGAAAGCCGCCATCGTGCGCATGAACGCCCAAAATTCCCGGCGGCGCTGTCTTGCCTTCGCCGTATAATTTGAAAGCATTCTCCACGGCTTTGATGCACTCGTCGATATTGAGCAATGCAGCAACTTCGCGGCGGGTGAGTAACAATGTGCCTTGTGGTTTCATCGATGCTACGCGTTTATGTTAAATTGCGACAACGCCCTTGTTACATTTTTTCGAGCGCAACGATATTAATTTTCTCCAGTAATTTTAGATAATCCAACACCGCGCTGACTGGAATACTTCCATAAGCCGCGCTCAAAATATTGCGAATCTCGTAGACGCTGCGTTTTCCATCAACTAAATTGAGTGCTTCGTAAACCAGCGTCCCGCCATTCGGCAATGCAGACAGCCGCGCGAGATTTTCCGGCAAGTCACCTTTTAAATGATCGTCAATGTAATCGTAATAATAAACTTCGATATTTCCAATCGCATTGGCGTTTCTTTTCGGAATGATATTATTGAACTCGGTAGGTGGAGAAGCAACAATCGATGTCGAGTCTAAAGCGCGCAACAATCCTCGCCCTTCGTTTTCTCGGGAAGCGATATTTTTGCTCAGTTCAGCAAGCCAGGTTCGCAAACTCTGATCTTCGGCTGCCAACGCTGCAAGTGAAGCCAGCGCCGCGCGCTCGCGTTGCGCAGCTTGCGTGATGATATTTTGCGCGTCAGCGAAATCAGCCGTGAGCGCCCGCTGCAGCGCGCGACTCTGTCGCATTCCGCCGCGCGTCAAAACTTCTCCCGCTAGAATTTTTGCTTCATTTGCGCCGGCGCTCGCGAGAAAATAACCGCAACTCGCGCCGATAACGGCGACGCGACGCAGTTTCGTTGCGTCCATATTTTCTGGCGTGTCGTTGTTGGTGTGAATGAAAATATCTGGCCAATCGTTCATGTAAATCGTCGGAATGCGAAAACTGCCTTCCTGATAAACATCGTGATCGCTGCCCATCGTGAATGCTTGAAAGTCCGCAACAAGCATTTCTTTTGTGCCATCTGGAGAAAAGATCCCATCGGAAAAATCTCCGTTCATGGCGGCGCGGCGGCTGCCGTCAATCACGTATTCGCCGAACACCGCGGCGACGTCGTTCACAAAACTCGGCAGCGACGCCGGCGTTTGCGTGAGATGAAAAATCGCTTTGGTGAGCTGATGATTGCCGCCAACCATGTCCATATGAATCGCGGCGATCATCCGTTTGACGATTTCAGGATAGCGGGCGAAGTAACACATCGTTCCGGAAATTTCGGGCGGCCAAATAAAACGAATCGTCCGGCGCGGCCGCGGCAGTTTTCCCTCTTGAATCAATTTCGCGAGCAACCGCGCGTCTTCCAAAATCGTCGCGGCGCCGCTGGCGTTATCATTCGCGCCGGGCAGTTGATGGCAGAGATGGCACGTGAAAACAATTTCGCCGGCATCCGGGTCGGTTCCCGGAATAATCGCTGACACGACTTCAAAATAGCCCGGCTGCACGCGCGCTTTCACGACGGCCTGCAAACGAATTTTCTCGCCGCGCTGCAAACGGGATTGATACTCGCGCGCTTTTCGCAGCGAAATCATGAACGCGAATTTGTTTTGCAAATTGTACGGCGAGAGATGTCCCCACCGCACGTTGTCAACATAATCGCCGCTCCATCCGGTGGTTTGATTTTGCTGGTAACTCAAGATGCCAGCCGCCCCATGTCTCTCAACAGCCTGCCGATGTACTGCCGCAACGCCGCCGCCGGCGAGAACGATTTTTCCTTGTATATTTTTGTTCGCATAATCTTGCTCCGTCGTCCCCGCACCGACATCAATTAATTCAGCCGTAACATTCGCCGCGTTGCTGTAATCGGCAAGCGCCACGCGCAGCTTCGGATATTCAGCAATAACTTCGCGACGCGGCGTGACTTCGGATAAAATCGCTGACTCGGCTTCCCAGCCGTAATAAGAGCGAAACGTGTGATAAGTGGTTACACCATCGGCGGGGAAGGAGTCGATTTTGACTTCCTGCAAACCGTACTCACGCGCTTTCATGGCAACATAACTGGCCGCTTGATGAAAACCCGCCGAGGCCTGCACGCGATGAAATTTCCCTAATGCAGCTATGTTTTCTTTTGCCATTGTGCCCGAGGCTTCAGTAACGATTGCGCTCAACTGTGAATCAGACAGTAAGCTCGTTTTCTGGGCAAAGCCGGCCGAAGAAATAATATGAAGAAAGATTATAATAAATGAAGAAAGTCGTGGCATCGTCATTTTGTCTCTTGCTTATTTGAGTTCGGTTCGTTATTTTGCAAAAACTGTGACAAAAGATACACAAATCATTTTTAGAAGTCAAGAAACTCCGTGTGAAAAATATCCATTGGGATAAATTTCTGCCAAGCAATTCTATCCGCTCAATCTGTTAAACCCGCTTACAAAAGATATGTAAGTGGATTAAGCT
>CAYZFF010000519.1:0-3209 GCA_964477305.1 uncultured Cytophagia bacterium | reverse complement strand
GCTTCACAGCGCCGCGGCCGGCAGTATAATTTCTGCAAGTGAATCAGCCCTTGTTGCGTCAACGCCGAGGTGGCGACCGTGCGGCTTACCGGAAACTGCTGCGCGAGTTGCTGCCGCATGGCGCGGGTGATTTGATTTTCCTGCAAGCGCGGGAAACTGCCATAAACTTCCTGCACCAAATTTTGCAAATGCCCGTCACCAGCCTGCCGCCCGTAATGCCAAAGCGCCGGCAGCACGATATTGACGAGAATGTCCAGGGCGCGATCACGCCCGATGAGATCGCCGTAGTGGGTGGCAGGCATAACAACATGCTCATCACGGTTTTCGCCGCCTTTCGAAGTCGGGAGGAAATCATAATGCGTTTGCCAAAACCCGCCTGCCGGGCAAATGAAGTAGTTCAGCAGTTCCGCAATAATGGATTTCGTGCGCTTTTGCATCGGAACTTTGGCCGTGGCAAGAAAAACGGCGGACAAATGTTCCAACAAACCATCGCGATAAAATTTCAACAATAAGGCGGCAAAACCGGCGAGGCGGCGCGTCGGAAAATTCGGCGGGCGCAGGCGAAAGAATTGCCACACCTCACGGCGTAGCGGGCGGATTTGCAGCGTGTGCTGCAACAGTTTCCAACGCTCGAGCCGCGGTGCAAGAAATTGGGCGATTTCCGCATCCGGAATTTTATCCGGCGCCGGCAGCGCCGAAAAGAATCCCGCCGCGCCGAACAACAACGTCTCCAGTAAAATCGCCGGCGGCGTGTCCCGACCGGCGCGCAATTCGCCAAACACCAGATCAATCGGCAACAACTCCGTGAGCCGGCGAAACGGCTCCTGATTTTTATCGTAGCCCATCGCCTCCGCCAGGCCGCGATACACGGCTTGATCCCACGAACTGTTTGCCACTTGCTCGGCAAAGGCTTCGGCTTTCGCCCGCAAGCGCAGCAATCCCACCTGTCGAATGGTCGCATGAATTTTTTCCGGCGCGGTGCGGCTGAGCGGACAATCGAATAATGCCGAGGCCATTTGACGATCAGGCTCAAGCGGTAAAATTATTTCGCGGGGGAGAAGAATCTGGGGTATCGTGAGGCCGTTCTCTTTGCGAAGCAACACCGGCGCGGCAGCAGCGGCCAGCGCGAGGTGGAGAATAACGTCGTTGTATTTCAGATCGAGATGATGCTGATGATTGAACCAATCACTCGCCTCGAGATGAAATTCAACATCGCCCTGCAAAATTTTATCGCCGAGGCGAATGGTTGCCCGGCGGAAATCCGGCCCGGCGTCGCGATTATATTCGCCGGGGTCAATGATTTCGACTGTTTGCGCTTCCGTCGTGCGCAAAAGCCCAGCCGGAATTTGGCGCTGCTGCCAAAGTTGATGCAGCGCCGGCTCGGGAAAATTCGGATGCGTGCCCATGCTACCCCTCCAGCCGGTTTTGCCGTTCAAAAAAACTTTAAACCATTGCGTCCCGCCATTATCCGGATCAGCCGCAGGCCAAATCCGGAATCAAACAGGAAAAAAATTTCAACTGCAAATGAACGCGACTTCACACGAATAACAAAATACTGGGAACCTGTTTCAGCATATTAAAAAACTGGCGGAACGGCGGCCTCTTGTATTCTCTATTTATTGAGAGAACTTTCTGAAACCGGGGCAGCGGCAGGCGGCGCCGCGGTATTGACGGCTTCAACGAGCGGCACGATAATCCCTTCCGGCGAAATAATATTTTGCCCCTGGTTCAAATGCCGCGATAAAGCGTTCAGCGAATCGATCACCGCGGTTGCCGCAACGCCCTGCAAAAATTGCGGCTGAAATTCCACTTCATCATTATAGACGTTTATTGGCAAGCAGCGCGCATACAAAACGCCGCTCGCCTCGACCACACATTTCAAAACAATGCTGGTGCGCGAACTCGGACTGTAACTTCCGAAGGCGAAATTTCCCAATGAATACGCGATTAACCCCTGACGCGCGCCGGCGCGGGGACGATACAACTCAATACTCTGCAAAACATGCGGATGGTGTCCGAGCACGATATCGGCGCCGTGCTCAATCGCCAGATGGGCCATCTCAATTTGATACGGCTTCGGCTTCACCATTTTTTCCGCGCCCCAATGAAACGACACGATCATGATATCGACTTGCGGCGCCAGCGAATCCAGCGCGGCGAGGTAACGCTCGCGAAATGGAAAAGCCGTGCCCGGCTTATTTTTGCCGGCATAATATGCTTCCGGATGCGTCAAGGAAAAACCGAGAAAGCCGAAACGCAATTTTTCTCCGCCCCGATACTCGCGCTCGATCTGCACCGGTTGATAAGCCGCCTTGAGGTTTTCTCCGGCGCCGATATGCCTCAGCGCCAGACTGTCCAACGTCGTTATCGTGTCGAACAAACCTTCGGGACCAAAATCCAAGATATGATTATTGGCCAGATGCAAAACATCGAAACCGCCGGCCTTCAATCCGTGCGCGTGGCGCGGCGGCACTCGAAAAGTGTATTCTTTATCCTCCACTCGTTCGCCGCGATCAGTAAAAGGCGCTTCCAGATTAGCGATGGCAATATCCGCCGCCTGCAAAACATTTTGTGTGCCTAGGAACGGATACGTCGCCCCGGAACTATCGAGCAACGGCACCACCCATGAACCGAGCATCACGTCACCAACCGCCACGAGCGAAAGGCCCGAATGCGACGGCGCTGTGAGCTTGCCGGCGGCTTCCGTTATTGACCTGCCATGATCACGCTTCAAAGTTAGCAACGAGGCGGCCTGCGGCAACGGCGTGCCGTGCGAAGTTTGTGCGACGGCATCAAAATAAAAACATAAACCGGCAAGCCAGCAAAGAAAAAAAAGCGCGTGCAGACTATTGTTTTTGAAAAAACGCAACATGGACGGTTTCCTGGTTGGACGCTGACGCCTTTTAAAAAACTGTTGACGAAATTTAATGATAATTGGGGGGAAATGCAAGTGCGGAATGAAAATCGTCGTGTGGTCGCAGTAAGGATATGGGAATGACGATTAAATAATTTACCCATGTAATCGTCATGCCCGAACGTTTTTATCGGGCATCCAAGCTTTTAAAAATAGATTCCCGCCAAAAGCATGCGGAATGACATGCCATGAAATGCGCAAGTTATTTAATCGATGATCACAACCCGGACGAGCCGGAACCAAACAGGAAAAAAGCTTTTGGTATCCGGATTCTACGAATTTCCCGGATTAAAAA
>CAYZFF010000518.1:0-3226 GCA_964477305.1 uncultured Cytophagia bacterium | reverse complement strand
CAAAGTGCAAAACAAAGAACCGATCATCGGCCCAACCGCGGTGAATCACTGGCCGACGGGCGATCAGTATTTCAAAGGCGCGCTGTTCCTGCATACGCTGCGTAACGTCGTTGACAACGACAAAAAATGGTGGGCGATGCTGCGCGATTACGCCGGGCATTTTAAATACAAAAATATTTACACAACAGATGTGATCAATTTTTTCAATGCGTATTGCAAGCGTGATTTTAGTCCGCTGTTTGAGCAGTATTTGTATCATGCCGGCCTGCCCACACTACAAGTAAAGTTTGAAGCCAATCGTGTTGACTATCGCTGGAAAGCCGAGGTTGAAGAATTCAACATGCCGATTAAAGTTCGCGTCAACGGCAAAGCGCGTTTTATTTTTCCAACAACCGCGTGGAAATCCGAATCACTCGGCGGCGTTGCGAAAGAAAACTGGCAGGTCGCAACGGATTTGTTTTATGTCCATGTTGAGGAAGTTAGTGCAGACAAAGTTCAGAAATAAACCAGATTCATGAAGCCACCTATTGCAATTGGCCTTCCTTTGATGTAAATTATGCTTGCTCTTTAAGGAAAGGTCTGGCATGGAAAAAACTGAAACTTCGCCGAACGGCCAGCACGACGAGAAGCAAACGCACGAACCGGTGTGGACGTTTCGCGGTTATGAGATGCGGCCGGCGGAATTTAACACGGCGATGGTGCATTACTATCGCGCGGAAATTCAACGCTCAAATATTTGGCGGCAGCGCCTCGACACGACAACGAACTGGGCCGTGCTCGCTTCCAGCGCGGCGATTTCGTTTGCACTCTCGGCGCCGGAACATCATTACGGCGTGCTGATGCTCAACACGCTTTTGGTGACGCTGTTTCTGTGGATGGAAGCGCGGCGTTATCGCTATTACGAATTGTGGGCCTACCGCACGCGGTTCATGGAAACCGATTTTTTTGCCGCGATGCTGGCTCCGCCGTTTTCGCCACGACCGGAATGGGCTGAAAGCATGGTCGATACCCTGCATGATCCGGAATTTCCGATCAGCATGTGGGAAGCCTTCGGCCGTCGCTTCCGGCGCAATTACGTATGGATTTTTCTCGTGCTCGCGGCGTCGTGGTTTCTCAAAATTTTCATCCACCCGACGATGGCCACTTCGCTGCAGGCCGCCATCACCAGAATCGAGCTTGGCCCGTTAAGTGGCTGGCAAGTTTTGTCGGCTGGACTTATCTACAACGGCTTGCTTTTTCTCATTGGCTATGGCACGGCGGGTTTACAGCAAGCCACGGGTGAAGTGCTCCACAAGTCCAATGACTATCCGCTGTTGAGCAAATTGTGGAAAACCATGGAGGTCAAAGACGCCTCTGCCGATAGCAGCGCCTCATCAACCGCGATTCGCCCGCGCGGACGCAAGCGCAAACAATTGTTGTGTTTGATTATTTCCAGCCAGCCGAAAATGATCGCCGATCGCATCCGGCTCGATTTGAAACGCGGCGTGACCGCTTTGCACGGCGCCGGCACGCATGCACAAAAAGAACGCGAAGTGTTAATGGTCGCGGCGACGACGAGCGAAATCGGCAGTATTAAAGCCACGGTCAAAGCCGCCGATCCGAAAGCGTTTCTGATCGTCATGCCGGCGCAGGAAGTGATGGGACGCGGGTTTCAACCGCTGGAAGAATAAGTCTTCAGACGTTTTATTTTCACCATTTACAGGAGGCAACAATGAAACGGACAATCCAATTGCTGTTGGTGATTTTTTGCTGCGGCGCCGGAATAAATGCTTTGCCGGCGCAGGAGTTGGAAGATTACGTCTCAAAATACACTTCGGAGAATGGCGCCGGTTACATGCAGCCGCTGGCTGATGCTTTTGGCGGCAATCTCAACAGCGGTTTCTATCGCGGCGCGCGCATTAAAACATTGGGCTTTCATATTTATATCGGCGTCGAAACGATGGTCGCGCTGATCGCGGACGATCAGAAAACTTTCACGGCCAAAACCGAAGATCCATTCAGCCCGGCGAAAACGGCGGAAGCGCCAACGATTTTTGGCAGCGGCCAAGGCGCGGCGGTGACCGGAACCGGCGGCACAGTTTTCAATTTCCCGGGCGGCCTTGACATTAAAAAACTGCCGCTGGCGGTGCCGCAAGTGAGCGTTGGATCGATTTTGGGTACCGAGGCGACGATTCGTTTTGCCAAAGCAAAAATCGATGACAACCTCGGCGAGGTCAAGCTGTTCGGCTTCGGCGCGCAACATAGTCTCAGCCAATATTTTAAAGATTTCCCCATCGATCTGGCTGCCGGTTTTTTGATCCAAAAATTCGAGGTCGGTGACATCATCGAGGCCAATACCAAATACTTTGGCTTGCAGGGCAGCTTGTCACGCAGCGTTTTAACCTTGTACGGCGGGGTCGGCGTCGAGTCCGCTACTCTCGACATCGCTTACGATTATGAATCCGACACCGGCACGCAACGGATTGCCTTTGATTTGGAAGCCGACAATTCCGTGCGCTTCACCGCGGGCGTCGCGCTCAATCTCCTCGTGGTCAAGCTGCATGCCGACTACAATTTCGGCTCGCAAAATGTGATCGCCGCCGGACTGGGCTTCGGCTTTTGAGGATTAACTTCATCAAGGAATCAAGGAGATCAAGAATATGAAAAAAATTATTGCCTGCCTGCCGCTGCTGGCGTTGCTCATGCTCACCGGTTGCGAAAAGCGCTTGTTTCATTTCGTCGCGACGATCAACCAGTCGCCGACGTTTACTTTTGACAGCACGGGGCCATTTGTGCAAAGAGTCGTGATCACGAGCGATCGGATTAAAGCGGCGCTCGATGTTCCTTCCGATGCTCGCATCACCGGCGTTGATATTGAAAGCCTGTCATTAAAAGTCGCCGTCAAACCGGAAAATCGCGCCACCGCGCTGAGTGTAACTGCGGTGACGATCAATGCCAATCAGCAGAGAAAAGTTATGTTTCAAAATTATCCCCTTCCTCTCGTCGGCGTCAATGTCCCGGTCATTGGACTCAATGCGCTGGTCGAAGACGGCATCAGTGAACTGCGCGGCAAGATCAATGGCTATGTCCAAAACACTGACAACACCGCCTTTGTCATTGAAGTGAGCGGCAACTCTTCCCCTTCGTCCGGACAACGCGTGGCGATTGATTTGAATCTCATCGTCAAAGCCACCGTCAAATACGATCAATGTGTCGAAGTGCCGCAGCTTTTTTCGAGCGGTGAAGA
>CAYZFF010000517.1:0-3231 GCA_964477305.1 uncultured Cytophagia bacterium | reverse complement strand
AAAAAAGGAGAGCTCTATGCGAAAAGTAATTCTGAAGTTCGGTTTGCTGGCAGGCGCTATTATCTCTGTTCTCATGTTGCTGAACATGGCATTGTGGGATAAAGGCGTACTTAATTTTGACAGCGCTGAGCTGGTCGGCTACGCCACCATGGTCATTGCATTGTCCATGGTTTTCTTTGGCATCAAATCCTATCGCGACAATCACCAGAACGGCGCGATCAAGTTTGGCAAGGGCCTGCAGATCGGTTTGCTCATCACGCTCATCGCCTCGCTCATGTATGCGGCCACCTGGGAAGCCTATTATCAAACCAATCCGAATATTCAGGCCCACTTGGACAAGTATACCGAGCACTATCTCAGTAAGTTGAAGGAATCGGGCACGTCACCTGCGGAGATTGAGCAGCAGGTTAAAAAAATGGCTGACCTGAAGGAGATGTATAAAAACCCGGTGCTCCGTTTCGGCTTCACGTTGATGGAAATTTTGCCGGTGGGCATCATCCTTGCCTTAATCAGTGCAGCCGTGTTGAGAAGAAAAGAAACTCTACCGGCCTTGGAACCGGCGGAAAGCTGAAACCACGATTCCATCTAATCATATTGGCATGATCATAAAATCCATCTTTAAATACGGCCTCCTCGCCGGCGCCGCAATTTTTGTTTATATCCTGCTGGAACTGGTGCTGGGATTACATGGCAAACATCTCCATATCGGCCAGTACACCGGTTATTTTCGTTATTTTTTCCTCGCCGCGGGAATTTATGTCGGCCTCAACGATTTGCGTTACGAACCGATCGGAACGGTGGTTACTTACTGGAGCGCGGTCGGCAAGGGGCTGGGCATTTCGGCGGTGACGGCAGTTTGCGTGTGCCTTTCCGAATGGCTTTACATCGATTTCATCAATCCGCAATTCGTGCAAGACTATATCGATTTTTCCGTCGCGCAACTCCAGGCGGCCAACGCGCCCGTTAAGAAAATTTCCGAACTGCTCGAACAAGCGCAGGTCTGGAAGCCGCTACAGATGCAAATGCTGGTGTATTTTGCCGAGACGATGCTATTGGGATTTATTTTCTCTCTCCTGGTTTCGGCGCTGGTTATCCTTAGAAAACGGCGCGTCCCCAAACCAATTTCTATCGCGCACCCCAAGTGAAAAAATTTGAATCGTTCACCAAATCAAAAGATCAATCTGAGGAGTGGAATATGGAACTCGGCGCATTTTCAATTAGCCTGGCGGTTAAAGATATTGCCGTCTCGAAAGCCTTTTACGAGAAAATCGGTTTTCGTGTATTTCTCGGCGATATGACCCAGAACTGGCTCATCATGAAAAACGGACCGCATGTCATCGGCTTGTTTCAAGGCATGTTTCCCACGAACACATTAACCTTTAATCCCGGCTGGGACAACAATGCCCAGCCCTTGAGCACATTTGCGGACATTCGGGAATTGCAACGCCATTTTAAAGCCCAGGGCATTGCAATCATGAACGAGGTTGAGGCGGGAACTTCCGGGCCTGCCAGTTTTATGATGATGGACCCGGATGGAAATCCGATCCTCATCGATCAGCACGTTTAATGAATAAAGCAACGTATAAAAATTTCATTTTTTGAAGTCACAACCTGGCCATCGGTGAACCGAATACGAGAATCATCGAAGTCACTTATACTCGAAAAATAGGGAGGCGGTAGATGCCAAATCAGGATAGTTTTGCCATGGTCTTTCGCCAGCGCCGCAGTATTTTGCAAAAGCACGCCGCGCATCTAACGGTCAAAGTCGACACGGCGGCCAGTTACTATCTCGACGCGGCTTTTTCAGAGAAATTCAACCGCGACCTCTTTTTGGGCTCCGTGCAAATTAAAAAGAACGATGTGAGTTTTTATCTGATGCCGGTTTATATGTTTCCGGAGCTTTTGCAGGGCATTTCGCCGAATTTAAAGAAGCGCATGCAGGGCAAATCATGTTTTAATTTTGCCGAAGCCGATGAAAAACTTTTTAAAGAACTGGCGCTGCTAACGAAAAAGGGTTTTGCAAAATTCAAGCAAGAGAAACTGCTGATGCAATAAAGAATACCGCTTGAATAACTTACCCAAGTGATCGTCATGCCCGAGTGGTTTAATCGGGCCTCTACAGGCTTTAAACCACTGGATTCCCGCCCAAAGCATGCGGGAATGACAGTCGCGTAAATTGGGAAAGTTATTTACGTGGCGATGTTAAGCCCGCAGAGTGTCAAGCTTCAGCTTAACACTAAATGTGTAAAATTTAGCTTTACGTTTTAAGCTTCACAAATTGCCAGTACGATCAAAATAAACCTCGGTGCAACCAGCGAAATTTATCAGGAGAGTTGAAGCATGAGTGATCACACTAAACATGAAACCGGCGCGATCACGTGGGCTGATCTTACGGTTCCGAACGCCGCCGCCGTCAAAACATTTTACAGCCGGGTCGTTGGCTGGCAAACCGAAGCCGTGTCAATGGGCGAATACAGCGATTTCAATATGAATCTGCCGGAAAGCGGCAAAACTGTAGCTGGTATTTGCCATGCGCGCGGCTTTAATGCCGATCTCCCGGCGCAGTGGTTGGTTTATATCACCGTGGCCAATGTTGAGGAAAGCGCCAAGCGCGTTATCGAACTGGGCGGCAAAATCATTTCTGGGCCGAAAGATATGGGTGGGTACGGCCGCTGCTGTGTCATTCAAGATCCGGCGGGCGCGGTGGCGGCACTCTTTGAGCATGCACAAAAGTAATTATTTTCGCAAGAAAAAAATTTATGAACCTATCCAAGCTTCAAAATATTTTGCTGGGAATCTGGACCGGTGCGAATTTCCTGCGGCTCAGTTGGCTCACGCCTTCCGATTATCGTTCCGCCTCGCGCGTGCCGATTCAGCCTGTTGCCAACGGCAAATTTCTTACATTCACTTGTGCGTGGAGCCACGAAAACGTTGCGCGAAGACGTTATTTTGTTAGGCTACGATGAGCAACAAGAAATGGCGACGGCGGCATGGGTTGATTTCCTGGCATATGAGCAGCAAGGAGATGTTTTGCCAAGGTTCAATCGAGCCGTCGGGCGCGATTGCTGTTCGCGGCTCTTACGAAGCACCGCCGGGACCGAATTGGAACTGGCGTATTGTGATCACACCCAAATTCGGCAAAGAATTGCAAATTATCATGCATAAATATTTCGCCGGAAGGCGTGGAAGAATTGGCTGTGCAGGCAGATTATAAAAAAGCACAGTAAGTAG
>CAYZFF010000516.1:0-3240 GCA_964477305.1 uncultured Cytophagia bacterium | reverse complement strand
GCACGGCCAACTCTTCCTGCGCCGCATTCGGCTCGGTCAACACCTCGCCGAGACGCACTTTGCCCGAACGCGCGACAAACAGAATCACGCTCCCACGGCGTGGGCGGTTTTGGAGGAGATTGAGTTTTGCAGGCATATTGGGTTGTTGCTGGTATTTATTTTTAAAGTGAACTATTGATTACCACCAAGACACGAAACCACAAAGATTTGAGATGGTCAGAGTGACTACAATAAAGATGTGGATTTTTCAACGTTTGTTAAGCTTTTGACTTGGTGTCTTGGTGCTTTTGTGGTTTATGCTTTATATACTCGTTTCGGGTGAGAATTTTACCTCGCTCTGTCATTCCCGCGAAAGTGGGAATCCAAATTTTTCAGAAACTTGTGGAAGCCCGCCTTCGCGGGCATGATTCAAAAAATCAACCTTGACGAGTATAAATAATTCAAGTGGCATCAAAAGAATATACCATAAAATGAGGTGCGTGTCAAATTTTTTAAATCCGGGCAATGAAAATTTCAAAACGCTGCTTGTTTTTCGTCGCTGGCGCGATTATATTTACAACAGATCAAAACTAATTCATGACTCTTGAAATATCTGAAGGATGAACCCAGATGGGGAATAACCTGAAACGCAAACCACCCAACAAACCGGCGAGCGATAAAGCGAAAGAGCGGCGTTTCCAATGGTGGCAACTCAGTATCGGCGCGATAGTTGCTTTGCTCGGCGTGCTTATTCCGCTATTCTGGGATTCCTTAAAACCCACGTCGCCGGAATTTGCGCTGATCAATCCGATCCAGCGGCCCGATTCGGCGATCACGATTGAAGCGCAGAACCGCGCCGCCGCGAAAGAGAAAAATTTGACCGTGGAGTTTGACGGTCTGAAATTTTCCAACGCCGGAATTCTACTGCCGAAGAACAATCCATTGCAATGGCGTTTCAGTTTACAAGGCCGCTATCTGCCCGACTCACTGTTGCGTGACGGCCGGCATTTTTTGCGCGTCGGTTTTGCCGGCAACAAACTTTCGGAACCGTTGATCGTTTTGTTCAACACGCAAGCCCCGCTCGTGAGCGTTGAAGTGAAGCAGCCGCCGGACAAGCCGAACGAGCGCATTTTGATTGGCCGCGCCGTGAGTCGCCTGCCGTCGCCAGCGGATACGCTCGCCGTCGACATCGCGTTTAACAGCGGCGGCAGCAAGCCGGTGGAAATTCCCGTGCCGGTAAAGCGCGTGATCGAAGAATCCACCGGCCGCATGTATTTTGAATTTGAAACCACGGTGCAGGGTCTGCCGAAAATCTCACCGAAAGATTCTCGTTATGCCGAGCCGTTTTTTGCGCTGCGCATCACCGACGCCGCCGGCAATCGCCAATATCAGGAAGAAAGTTACGCACAATTCACCGCGCCGGGAGACAAACGCTTTGGCGCGACAAAAGCCGATATTGAACTCAAACGCTTGCCGGTAGAAGTGCCGCTGAAAGGTTTTGGCAAATTGGATAAAGGCGGCAATATGAAACTGGCTTTTCGCATCACCCCGCGGCCCGCGGCGCTCACGCAGCTTGCGAATGGCGAACCCGCGATTATTTTGCGCGTCACTTCGATAGCGGGAAACATACGCCAGCTTGATTGGACGAACCTGCCGGACAGCTTACGCATGGCGCAGCCGGTGACGACGATTTTGCGTGATGAGCAGTCGCTGGGACACACGTTTGCAAATCAGTTTCGCGATGAGAAAGCCCCGAGCAATCGTGAACCAACTTATCGCGTGGAGCAAACAGCACGCGATGGTAAAGTGTACGCCAGCAATAACGCGCAGGCCGCCAAAACGCCGGAATTCCTCTCGGTTGAAGAAGTGCAAAAGATGCTTAAAGCGAACAATCTTTTTGATACGAATAGGAATCCATCTGGAGCCGGGATTTCGCATCAATATCAGGAAGTCGAACGCAATGGCGCGAAGTTGGTGGTTGACGATGCCACCGGATTAACGTGGCAGAAAAGTGGCTCGGATAACCAAATGACATTCGACGAAGCGCGTACTTATTTTGCTCGTTTGAATGCGACGAACTACGGCGGCTACAACGACTGGCGATTGCCGATTTTGAAAGAAGCGATGCAGTTGATGGAACGCGAGAAAATTGATGCTTTGTATCTCGATTCGGTATTTGATCGAAGACAGTTCTGGATTTGGACGGTGGATAAGGAAAGCGCGGGGCGGGCGTGGGCGGTCTTTTTCTTCGGCGGCTATTGCTATCCCGGCGACGTTGGCGTTGGTGGCTACGTCCGCGCTGTGCGTTCGTGACAATCATTGAGCATTTGATTATTTTTCTTTTTTGATTTTTTTTAGAGCGCTAGCGAGCGGCCGAAAATTTTTTTGAAATTTTTGCCTGTTGACAAAGCGTGCGGAAATGCGTATCTTATTGGAAAGAATTTTTTGATAATATAGTGAGAAAAGATTATGAACAGTAATACTGTGGAAATCGATGCGGTTCAACGCCTCGTTGCGGATATCGATCATCTTATCAATGAGATGTTGCAGGTGCGACGCCGGATTACTGCACTTCATATCGATATCAAGGCCGAAACCGTGCAGAGTTCGGTTCGAGATACGGAATGGTTTGGTATGTGGGCAGACCGCGAGGATATGCAGAACCTTTCGTCACGTGAATGGCTTTCACAACTTCGCAACCAACAATGGGCACGGTAATGGCTGGCAAACTTCTTGATACGACAATCTTGATTGATCTGTCGCGTGGCAAAGTTGAGGCGGCAGATTTTGTCGACAATGAGCGCCACGCTGGAACGGAGCTCTTTGTTTCGGTGATTTCCGCAATGGAATTGATCGTGGGTTGTCGCAATAAAGCCGAAGTCGCAAAAGCTGAAAAGCAAATTGCCGATTTCAAGCTCGTACAATTAAATATTGCTGCTTCACAAAAGGCTTATGAACTTGTCATTACCTTCAACAAGAGCCATGGCATGATGATTCCTGATGCTTTGATTGCAGCAACGGCGTTGATAGAATCTCTCGAACTCATGAGTGACAATGTTCGCCATTTCATCATGATCCCTGGATTGACAGTAACTCGCCCCTATTAAAAATTGCCAATAAAATCAACCTTTCTGATGTAATCCACCTCACGTATCCTCAAAATGGAGAAACCGTCATGAAGGGAATCGTGTCTCCAAAACGTTATTTTCTCTCTCTGTTTTGCTTCTTTCTTCCCATCGTTCTTCAGCCTGAAGCTTCCTT
>CAYZFF010000515.1:0-3253 GCA_964477305.1 uncultured Cytophagia bacterium | reverse complement strand
GCTATTTGCAAGGGTTGCCGGTGGCCGCCCGTCCGTCAACGGTGGGTTATCGCGCCCAAAAGTTTGTGCAGCGCCATAGACTTGGCGTTGCCATGACAGCGGCGCTGGTTATTTTAATTTCAGGATTGAGTGGATTTTATGCTTGGCGATTGGCGAACGAACGCGATCGCGCACAATTGGAGGCGAAAAAGGCGGAACAAATCGCGGAGTTTTTGACCGGACTTTTTCAAATTTCTGATCCAGATCACTCCAAGGGTGAAACCATCATGGCGCGCGAGCTTCTGGATCAGGGCGCGGAACGGATCAGGAAGGAATTGTCAAGCCAGCCGGAGATCCAGGCCGCTATGATGAATGTGATCGGCAAAGTTTATCATAGCCTGGGCCTGTACGAGAATGCCGTGAGTTTGCTGGAGCAGGCTTTGAAGATTCGGCGCAATTTGTATGGGAACGAACATGCAGAAATTGCGGAAAGCATGAACAACCTCGGGAAGACGCTCGAGGCCCGCGGAGACTACGACGAAGCGGAACGCCTGCATCGCGCCTCGTTAACGATGCAGCGCCAGGCGCTTCATAAAGAACCATTGCAAGTAGCTGAAAGCCTGGACAACCTAGCGTGGGTGCTTTATCGAAAGGGCGCATACGACTCTGCCGCCGTGCTTTACAACGAGGCGCTGGCAATCCGCCGCGGAATTTTTGGCGATGAGCATCTGGACATTGCGACGAGCCTGAATAATCTGGCTGAAATTCTGCATGAGAAAGCTGACTATGACTCGGCCGAGACGCTTTATCGCCAAGCGTTGGCCATGAATCGAAAGTTCTTGGGCGAAGAGCATCGCGAAGTCGCCACGAATATGAGCAATTTAGCAAATCTGTTGCGCCTGCAGGGAAATCTCGTCGAAGCTGAAGCTCTCCATCGCCAAGCGCTGGCCGTGCGGCGCAAGTTGTTGGGTGATGAGCATCCTCATGTGACTTCCAGTTTGAACAGCTTGGCGGTGTTGCTGCATGAAAAAGGCGATTATGCGGCCGCAGAGCCGCTGTTCCGCGAGGCGCTAACGTTGCGGCGGAAAAGACTAGGCGAGGAACACCCGCAGGTCGCGGTGCCCTTGACGGGCTTGGCAGCGCTATTATATGACAAGGGCGACCTCGAAGGCGCCGAAACTTTGTTCCGACAGTCCTTGAGGTTGCACCGCAGAACTTTGCCGGAAGGACACTTGAATATTGCCCATCCGCTCTATTGGCTGGGTTTGGTACTGTCTGACAAAGGCCGGTATTACGAAGCAGAGCCATTGCTGCGAGAGGCGGTGCAACTTCGGCGGCAAGGTTTGCCGAAAGGGCAATGGCGAATCGCACTGGCTGAAAATGCGTTGGGCGACTGTCTGCGCGGACTCGCGCGTTATGAGGAAGCCGAGTCTTTATTGCTGACCAGCTATCCGATTCTCGAAGCCAAATACGACAAAAAAGGCAAACCGACCATTCGGGCGATTACGCGAATCATAAAACTCTACGAAGCCTGGGATAAACCCGACCAAGCTGGTGAATATCGCGCCGCACTGGCGAATTAGAATGGTGGCTTTTCTACTTTGAACTCTTCCACAACAACCACCAAAGCGTCAAGATGGGCGCTGCAATCACCCCGGCAGTAATAGCGACGATGGTCTTTCTGAATAACAGTTGCTGGAGGAGTGTGCCGAGCCCGGCCATAATGACCACGGCGGCGAATGTGATCGCGACCTTCGCTGCCAATGATCTCTGCTTCTGAAGTTGTTCCATGCTTCTCCTTACTTTAATTTTACCGTCACAAAATTCGAATCCGGCACGTCATCGTTCCAGCCCACGTTCGAGCCGACTTCGCCAATCAGATTGAAATGGCCGTCGGCATCCAGTTCGGCGCTTTTTAAGCCCAGCCAGAAAATTTTCTTTTCAGCGTCGGCGCCAAACGCAAGGTTGTGATGCGATAGATTGGTGTAGCGATTAAGCTGAACGCCGCGATGATCGCCAATGCCAACGGAGCCGCGATAACGATTCGGCCCGGTTTTAATCACCCAAACCGTGACGAGCCGATCATATTTGAACGCCTTGTTGTTGCCCCACCAGCTTGCGCCGTTCTGTTGATTTTGGTCGGTATCGACAATCAGATTGAGGCCAAACGCGTTCGGATTCGGCAGCCGTTCGAGATCGAATTTGAACCAAACCGTGTCGGTTGCAGCATCATAATAAAATGAAAGCGCTTTGGCTTCGGCCCAGTTGGGATTGCGGCCATCGTTGACTGGATCGGTGACAAGTTGTTTCCACGCCACGTGATCGAGATTGCGCACGGCGGGCACGATCACTTCTTCCGTCATCGGCAGCATCCCATTTTTTATCATCATAAAATTGGGTTGCAGCGCCAGCGCGTTTTTGAGCGCCTCTTCCGCTGCTTCGGGCTTTTCCATACTCAGATAAGCTTGGCCGAGAAACATGTACATCGTCGCGCGCCACCAATCTTCATACGCTTTGTCCGCCGGCGGTTTTTGCGCGAAACTTTGGGTTGCCGCTTGAAAACGTTTCAGGCCTTGCTCCTGATTGCCCCCGATCTGCGGCGGTTTATAAAAAAGATCAATCGCTTCTTCGAACACAACGCGCGGATGATTGGGCGCGAGGGCCTGCGCTTTTTTCAAGGCGGCATTGCTTTCCGGCCAAACCGTTTTGGCGCGGCTCGGATCAAGCATGACGAGCCAATAACTGCACCGCCGCAAAACCGCATACGCGTCAACGAGATTTTCATTTAATTTGAGCGCCGCGTTCAAATGTGCCACCGCCTCTTCCATGAGTTTGGTCGTATTGGCCGGATTGCCAAACATCACAAACCCCAGTTGCCAATCGGCAAAGGCGATGAAGTAATGCGCCCACGCCGCCAGCGAATCATTTTTCGCCACTTGCGGATTTTCCAAAAGTTTTTCAAAACGCTGCCGCGCCTGCACCATCCCGGCGCTGTCGGATTTTATGCTGGTTTCGAGAAGCTGGTTTTTCGCCTGATTGAATTCTTCCGCTACACGTCGGGATTGACACAAAGCCAGCGGCGCGGTGAACGCGTACAGCAGCAGAAGCACTTTTAATGTTCTCATTCCCTTTTCACGTTAAATAGTAAAAGTTCTTATCCGGGCAATTCGGCAAATCCGGATACCATTAAAATTAACAGAGAAAAGATACGCTATCTGTGTGTTAAAATCGCCTGTCCCGAAGAGTTTGAACGTCAAACCTTATCGGCTTTGAC
>CAYZFF010000514.1:0-3258 GCA_964477305.1 uncultured Cytophagia bacterium | reverse complement strand
CCTCCTGAATTGTCTCAGTGTTTTAGCCGACCGTTTCAAGCGAGAACAATCTTGAAATTGGCGAGCAAAACGACATGAGTTAACTAATTGATTTCTAAGTGATAATGTTCTTGGCATATACTTTGCTTGAAAATGGGCGGTGATGTTATAAAATTCGCCAACACCACCAGCAACAAGCTTATCCTTATCGCAGGAGCCCTGTTTTCATGGAACAGAAAACAAACAACTCGCAGCCCCGCCCGACCTCTAAGCACAAGCTCTCTGCCATCATGTTTACCGACATGACCGGCTTCAGCCGCAAAATGGGAGAAAGTGAACGGCTCACGCTGAAGCTGTTGCGAGATCACAATCGTATCATTCGTTTCCTCGTCCGCAAACATCACGGCGAAATTATCAAGAGCACCGGCGACGGATTTTTGATGGATTTCGGCAGCGCCGTCGAAGCGGTGCAGTGTGCGCTCGAAGCGCAGGAACGCTTTCAACGCTACAATCAGGGCAAGGCCGAAGACGAGCACGTCGTGGTGCGCATCGGCATCAATCTCGGCGAAGTGCGTATTGAGGATGAAGATTTGTTTGGCGATGAAGTGAATATTGCGGCGCGCATTCAACCGCTGGCGGAACCGGGCGGCATCTGCATCACGCGTGAAGTGTATGATCACGTGAAGAGCAAGCTCTCGTTTGTGGCTTCGAATATGGGGCCAAAAGAATTGAAGAACATCACCCACAAAGTGGAAGTCTTCAAAATTCTCGTTCCCACCATCGGCCAGGAAGCGATTGAGATTCCGTCGATGAATTTATCGCTGCTGGCGGCGATGGAAAAGGCCAACCCGAATTTTTTGCGCAAAGAAGCGGCGCCGAGCCAGAAAAATTCGCGCTTGCTTTCCATGTTTAAAAAGAACCCCACCTCACCGGCCCGAAATCTGAAGCCGCAGGTCGGGGCGACGCTGCCCGCAGCAACGCTTCCCGTCAAGAGCCGGTTGCGCAAAGCCGTGCCGATGTTTTTTCTCTCGCTGTTGCTGCCGACGGCTTGGTTGGTGTCACATGCGCCCGACAATGGTTGGGTCGCGACCGTCACCGGCGTGGTGCAATCGTTGTCCAACGCCACGTATGCCGGCACGAACGCGTTGCCGACGAGTGTTGCGAAAAAAACGATTGCGGTGTTATATTTTGAAAATCGCACGCGCGACCCGCGCGATAATTGGATGAGCATCGGCCTGGCCGATATGCTGATCACGGATTTGGAAAACACGACGCCGTTGCGCGTTTTGGGGCGCACCCGCCTGATCGACACCCTGAAAGAATTGGGCCGCGAAAATGTGCAATCGATGGATATGACGCTGGCGCGCTCGGTCGCGCAAAAAGCCAATGCCGACCTGATGCTGCTCGGCGCCGTCACGCGCGACGGCGATAAGCTGCGCATCGACGCGCAACTTTACGACGTGCGCAAAGGCGAAATGCTGATGGCCGAAAAAGCGCAGGGCGAAAGCGTTTTGAATATGGTTGATGATTTGACCCACCGTTTGAAGAAACAAATGTTGCCTGTGATGCAGGCGATGCTGTAACCCCGGCAAAATTTTTTTGAACACGGATGACGCGGATAACACGGATAAAGCAAAATGGGAAATCCGCGCGATTCGCGTCATCCGTTTTTATTAAAAGCGGGCCGGCCCTCGGGAGGAAAATGTTTTCATGCACTGCCCCCATTGTCATTCCGAAAATCCGGTCGAGTTCACCCATTGCGGAGAGTGTGGCGTGTCTTTATTTTTGGCCGTGTTGAAAGAAATCGACAAACAAGACGTTGTCAAATCGCATTATATTTTTACGACCGGCGCCACCATTGGCCGCCATCGCGACAACACTGTTATCCTCCGCGATCCCTCGCTCTCGCGTTTCCACGCCCGCATTGATTATCAGAACGACAAATTTTTTATTCAAGATTTGAGCAGCAGCAACGGCGTTTTGGTTAATGACGCGAAAGTGCGTCGCCGCGAAATCAAGGATTTTGACCGCATCACGCTCGGTGAAACCACGTTGCTGTTTCGCGCCGGCGAACCGGCCACGACCATCGCGCCGGCGCTGCTGCAAACGCAGGACGATTTTCTCGCCGCGGTCAACGGCATGAGTCAGCGCGCGCAAAATGCGGCCTTCTCCAATGAAGTGTTGGAGATTGCGGCGCGCTTTGCCATTAAAATTACCCGCGCCGAACGCGCCGTGATTTTTTTGTACGACAACAATCGTCAGTTGCAACCCGCGGTTTTTCACAATGTCACCAACAGCGACGTGCAACACGACGAGTTTGAAGTGAGCCGTTCCGCTTTGGCCGAAGCCGAAGACACCGGTGAAATGGTTATTTGCGAGTCTTGTTTGGATAACCCGCGTTATCAATCTAACCAGAGCATCCAAACCCTGCGGCTTAACACGATTTTGTGTTTGCCGCTGAAATCACCGCATCCGGCGGAGCCGACAACGATTGCCGACACCAGCACGCCCGCGACGAAGGGCATGATGTTTGGCGTGCTGTATTTGGATAGCCGCCGGGTTTTGAAAGGCATGCCGCAGCATCGCCGCACCATGTTGCAAGTGCTCGCCGATCAAATGGCGCTGACGATTGAGAACGCGTTGCTGCAAAAAGAGATGCGCGAAAAACGGCAAATGGGCAAACAACTGCATGCCGCCAAAGCCATGCAGCAGCGGCTGTTTCCGCCGCCGACTTTTTCGCAAGCGCAATTTGATATGGCTTATCATTACGCCCCGGCGCAGCAAATCGGCGGCGATTATGTCGCGTTTCAGCCGTTGAGCGACTCGCGTTTTCTGTTTGCGATTGGGGACGTGGTGGGCAAAGGCCTGCCGGCGGGGCTGGTGGTGATGACGGTGCACGGCGGCCTGTATTCGGAAATTGCGCATCACACCGATTTGCTGAAACTCGTGCGCAATCTCGACCGCCTGATTTATGAATATGCGCAGAGTAAAGTGTTTGTCACTTTCTTCGCGTGCATTCTCGACACCGATACGATGCAACTCGAATACCTCGGCGCCGGCCATAATCCGCCGTTGCTGTACAGCCGCGCGGCAAATAAATGGCATGAGTTGGCTTCTGCCGGCGTGCCCCTCGGCGTCGCCCCCGATGCCGAACGCCGCGTTGAATCCATCCCGTTGGAGCGCGGCGATTTACTGACGCTTTATACCGACGGCCTCACCGAAACCCGCGATGCCGCGAAAAAACAATTTGGCAAAGATGGTTTGAAAAAAGTTTTAAGC
>CAYZFF010000513.1:0-3267 GCA_964477305.1 uncultured Cytophagia bacterium | reverse complement strand
ACATTCGCAGCCTGCTCAAAAAATCAGCAAACCGGCAAGCTCGTGCTCACCGGATCAAGCACCGTGGCGCCGTTGATGGCGGAAATCGGCAAGCGGTTTGAACAAACCCATCCCGGCGTCCGCGTCGATGTGCAAACCGGTGGTTCTTCGCGGGGCATTGCGGATGCGCGTAGTGGGGTTGCCGACATTGGAATGGTTTCCAGAGCACTCAAAGCCGAGGAAAACGATCTGCACGCCTCTACCATTGCGCAAGATGGTGTTTGCATGATTGTGCATCAGCAAAACTCAATCGTTAGCCTCAGTGATGAGCAGGTAGTCGCCATTTATACGGGTAAGATCAACAACTGGAAAGACGCCGGCGGCAACGAAGCGCCGATCACGGTGGTCAACAAAGCGGAAGGCCGTTCGACGCTGGAGTTGTTTCTTCAATATTTCAAACTTAAAAATACCGATGTCAAAGCCAATGTGATTATCGGCGACAATCAACAGGGCATCAAAACCGTTGCGGGCAATCCCGACGCGATTGGCTATGTGTCGATCGGCTCGGCGGAATACGACGCGACGCACGGTGTGCCGATCAAACTGTTGCCGATTGGAGGCGTCGCCGCTTCCATCGAAAATGTTAAAAACGGCATCTTCCCGCTCTCGCGACCTTTGAATCTCGTCACCAAAACGGCACCGGAAGGCGTTGCCAAACAACTCATCGAGTTTGCTCAATCTGAAAGCGTTCATGATATCATTCGGGAACAATATTTTATCCCCATCACGCGCTGATCAAATTTTTGTTTGGCTGCTCCGCAGCATCGCGGCATTGGCCGGCAGTGTTCTCGTTTTGATCGTGATGTTCTTGATCATCGAATCCATTCCGGCGCTGCAACATGTCGGTCTCGCGCGTTTCTTCACTGATTCGTCATGGCATCCCGCCGCGAAAGCCGCCGAGGGTTTTTACAATCTCGCGCCGATGCTCTCCGGCACGATGCTCGCAATGGCCGGCGCCGTCTTGCTGGCGACGCCGTTTGGAATCCTGTCTGCGCTCTTTTGCCATTACTATGCGCCGCCGATAATCGCGCGCCAATATCGACGCGTGATCGAGTTGCTGGCAGGCATCCCTTCTGTCGTGTATGGTTTTTGGGGCTTGGTCGTCTTGGTGCCTTTGCTTCGCCATATCGAACCGTCCGGACTCAGTTTGCTCGCCGGTATCATCATTCTCACCATTATGATTTTGCCAACGGTCGCGCTCATGTCCGACGCGGCGATGGCGAACGTGCCGCAACATTATTTGCAGGGCGCCGCGGCATTGGGACTCTCGCGGTGGGCTATCTTGCGCGCCGTGGTTTTTCCGGCGAGCAAAGCCGGCCTTTTTACCGGCGTGATTTTGGCAGCCGGCCGCGCCATTGGCGAAACCATGGCCATCCTCATGGTTTGCGGCAATATCGTGCAAACGCCCAAAAATCTTTTCGAACCGATTCGCACGCTCACGGCGAATATCGCGCTGGAAATGGCTTATGCCTTGGGCGATCATCGCACCGCGCTGTTTTTCAGCGGCGTGCTGCTGATGGCGATGATCATCACGCTCGTCAGTCTTGCCGAACGTCTCACGAAAGGAAAAATTTATGGCTAAACTCGGCACGCGCGTTGCGCCTCGTTCCGCAGATCGGCTGGCAACTTTTGCAGTGTGGAGCGCGGTGTTTATCGTCATGGCAATTTTCGTATGGATCATCGGCGACCTGATTTGGCACGGCCTCGGCAATCTCTCATGGTCGTTTCTCATTGAATCATCGAACAACGCCGGACGAGCCGGCGGGATCGGGCCGATCATCATCTCGACGCTGTTGATTTTGGCAGTCTGCCTCGGCGTTGCATTGCCGTTGGGCGTGGGCACGGCCATGCTGCTCGCCGAATTTACTTCTACCGAAAATCTTTTTGGCCGGCTCGTTCGCCGCAGCCTCGATGTTTTAGCCGGCGTGCCTTCGATTGTTTTCGGCCTTTTCGGCAACGCATTTTTTTGCATTTATTTGGGCATGGGCTTTTCGATTCTCTCCGGCGGCTTGACGCTGGCGTGCATGGTGCTGCCCATCCTCATCCGCTCCACCGAAGAAGGTTTTCGCTCCACGCCCGAGGCGTATCGTCTTGGCGCGGCGGCGCTTGGCATGACGCGAATCAAAACTTTTTTGCACTTGTTGCTGCCCGCCGCCACGCCCGGCCTCGTGGTGGGTCTGGTGTTGGGCATTGGGCGCGCGCTCGCCGAAACCGCTGCCTTGATTTTCACCAGCGGCTACGTCGATCGCTTTCCCACCTCGGTGTTCGACTCGGGCCGCTCGCTCTCGATTCACATTTATGATCTGTCCATGAACGTTTCCGGCGGTGAACCAAATGCTTATGCCACCGCGCTGGTTTTAGTTGGATTGCTGCTCATCATCAACTGGACAGCTTCATGGATAACTGAACGCTGGCTGCATCGGAGGATCGCAACCGTATGAAAAGTTTTGTTATCCGCACCGAAGCGCTGCATCTTTATTACGGCGAGAAACCCGCGTTCAAAAATATTTCACTCTCAATCAAAAATCACAGCATTACCGCGCTCATTGGCCCTTCGGGTTGCGGCAAAACCAGTTTCATTTCTTGTCTCAATCGCTTGACCGATCTATTGCCGCGTTGCCGCGTCGAGGGAAATGTCTTTCTCGATTCCGCTGATATTCGCGCCCTCGGCACGGATGTCATTGCGCTGCGCCGTCGTGTCGGCATGATCTTTCAAAAACCCAATCCCTTTCCCCTCTCGATTCGCAAAAATATCGAGCTGCCTCTGCGCGAGCATGGTGTGCGACAACACGCGGCCCTTGCAGAAACCGTCGAGATGGCGCTCAAGGATGTGGGGCTGTGGCCAGAAGTAAAAGATCGTTTGAATGTCTCAGCGCTAGCGCTTTCCGGCGGCCAGCAGCAACGGCTTTGCATTGCACGCGCGTTAGCCCTGAAACCGGATGTCGTTTTATTCGACGAGCCGTGCAGTGCGCTCGATCCGATTTCCAGCGGCGTCGTTGAAGATCTCATCGCCGGCTTGCGAGGGCGATTCACCGTGATCATCGTCACCCACAATCTGGCGCAGGCCCGACGCATTGCGGATGACGTTGCGTTTTTTTGGATGCGGGAGGGCGCCGGCCACCTGATTGAATTTGGCGAATGCCGAAAAATTTTTGAAACGCCGGAACAAGAATTAACCGCTGCGTATGTGAATGGAATTCGAGGATAAATACGCAAAGGAGCTTACTG
>CAYZFF010000512.1:0-3267 GCA_964477305.1 uncultured Cytophagia bacterium | reverse complement strand
ATCCGCTTTATCCGTTCAATCTGCTTACAAAAACAATAGCTGGATAGTTACAAATTGCGTTAAATTTTCCCAGCCGTAAATGCCGCCCGCCCCAATCGCATCCCTCTGCCAAAAATAAATTTGGCGGAAGTTCCGTTGCCGCGGGCAATTTTTTAATCATGCGATGTTTAAAAGAATAATCCTCTGCGCCGATGGCACGTGGTTTACGCCGGAACACAAGCATCAAGGTGTCGTCACGCCGAGCAATGTGTATAAAATGGCCTGCGCCATCGCGCCGCAAGCGCGTGATGGCACCCCGCAAGTTGTGTTTTACAGCAAAGGCGTCGGCACGAGTTGGGGACTAAACCGTTTTTTCGGCGGCGCTTTTGGCAGCGGGTTGTTTAAAAACATCGATGCCGCGTATTCGTTTCTCGTGCAGAATTATGCTGAGGGCGACGAAATTTATTTTTTGGGCTTCAGTCGCGGCGCTTATACTGTGCGCAGTACGGTGGGGTTGATTCGCAAATGCGGCCTGCTGCAGAAAATTCACTCCGAGCGTTTTGCCGAGGCCTACGAATTATATCGCCGTCGCGATCTGGTGGCGGACACCCCGGAGGCAAAAAGATTCCGTGAGGATTATGCGCGCGAGGTGCGCATAAAATTTCTTGGGGTTTGGGAAACGGTCGGCGCGCTCGGTATTCCGTTCGGCGTTCTCGGCGGGCTGACCCGGAAGCGTTATTTGTTTCATGATGTGCGGTTGAGCCGGATTGTGGAAAATGCTTATCATGCCGTGGCGATTGACGAGCGGCGCAAGCCCTTTACACCGGCTTTATGGGAAGTGACGGATTCCGCCCAACAAAACGTCGAGCAGGTGTGGTTTGCCGGCGTGCACAACAATGTCGGCGGCGGCTATCGCGATCATGGATTGTCGGATATTGCGTTTCTCTGGATGCAGGAGAAAGCCGCGGCCTGCGGCCTGAGCTTCGACGAGACATATATAAAAAAAATCCTCGCGCCCAATTACGCCGGCGGCATCAATCGCTCCAAAACGCTGCTGTTTTACCGTTTGATCGGCGCTGCGAAGTTCCGCGCGATCGCGCAACAAAACGCTGCGCACGAATCACTTCACGATAGCGCGCGCCGACGCTTTCATGACGAGGCGTTGGCTTATAAACCCCCAAATTTAACGGATTACCTCAATCGCTGAAATTTTGATTGAATGGCCTCACCAGATTCGCCACCACGGTTGACTCCCGCCGGTTTTCTCGCGGACAAACTCGGCGAACAGCGAAGAAAAAAGTTTCTCCTCATGCACAAATCCCGCCTGCGTTAAATCTTTGAGGGCAAAGGCATGTTCCTGCGGCAAACGCCGCGCGTGCGCCAACGCGGCCACAACGGCCTGTTCCGACTCGTCAAATTTTTCCCAGTATTCTTTGAAATGGGGCCGGGCTTCTTCTAAAAAAAGCTCTTTGGCTTTTTTGAGATCCATCTTTTCAGCGCGCGGCAGGGAAAAGAGCGCGGCACAGGCAATTTGAATAAAAAACGGCAAACCGCCGGCAATGTCCAGAATGAAATCGGTGTGAGCCTCCAGCGACCGGCCGGCGAGCGCCGAGGGCGCCGCGATTAACAGGCGCGCCTCTTCTATTTTAAAAGCGCCCAACCGCAGATTGGTAAAAATATTGAAAAACGGTGAATCCGAAATTTCTTTGGCGTGACACAGGCTCTGCAACAGATCCGCCGAGCTGGTGATATATGCGAGATTGAATTGGCTGGCCAGTGCCCGGAAAAACGCATAGAATTCCGGCCCAAATTTTTGATTGCGCGTAACGCTCTCAAATTCATCCCACAAGAAAACCAATTTTAGCCCGGCCTCGTGAAAGGCCTGCACCACCTTTTGCATGCCATCATAATTCGGCGCGACCCGCACGTGCAGCCGGCCGCGAAATTCCTTTTCCAGTTCGTGAAAAAGATATTGGAAAAACTCCGGCAACTCGACGTTGCGCCGGGCTTGCAAATCCATCAGCACCAAAACGTATTCTGAGGCATTGGGCAAATATTGGCGGCGATGATGCGGATGATGAATGGCGCGCAGCAGTGAAGATTTGCCAATGCGCCGAATGCCGACCAGCGACATGCTTTGCGGCCGCGCGGCTTTGATGCGCTCGTAAATGCGCGACAACTCCGCATGGCGGCCGTAGAAATCCTGCGGCTGCTGAATCGGCAGCCGATTGAGATAGGGATTACCGCCTGGCACCGAGGTAAGATGTTCTTCAACATTAAGTGTTTCGCTGGTTGCCTGCCGAAGTTTTTCAAGAAACAAATTTAAATCATGCGTGTCCCGGTTTGGCGCATCAGACAAAACGACAATATCATCCACTGACGCCGCGACCATCGTGCGGGTTGGCCGTGCGGTCGAAGGCGGTGCATGTAAATCAGCGATCAACTCGTTGGCCGATTGGTAACGCTCGGCGGGAGTTTTCCTCAACGCACGCATCACGATAGCTTCGAGGGCCGGTGAAATTTCCGGCGTGTGCGTTTGTAATGCGGGCGGCGGCTCAAAAGCAATCGCCTGCATCAGCGCCAGCTCATATTCGCCCTGAAAGGGAAGATGGCCGGTCAGCATTTCATACAACACGACGCCGAGCGACCAGAGATCGGTGCGATGATCAACTTCAATGCCGCGCACTTGTTCGGGCGACATGTAGGGCGGCGTGCCGAGAATGGCGCCGCTTCTGGTCAAGCGCTCGGCTAAATGATCGACGGGTTTGATGAGTTTCGCCAGGCCGAAATCCACGATTTTTACCACACCGTCCTGCGTGAGCATCACATTCGCCGGTTTGATGTCACGATGCACGATGCCGTGTTTGTGCGCGCAAGCCAATCCCTGCGCGATCTGCGCCGCCAAACCCAGCACCTGCTCAACCGGCAATTTCCCTTTTGCCAGTCGCTGTTTCAGCGTTTCGCCATCATAAAACGTCATCGCAATAAACAACTGGCCGTCGAGCGTTTCATCAATCTCATAAATCACGCCGAGATTGGAATGATCCAGCGCTGAAGCGGATTTCGCCTCCTGCACAAAACGCCGCTTGGCGTCGGCATCCTCGCTGAGATGGTGCGGCAAAAATTTCAGGGCGACCAGGCGTTCGAGTTTCAAATCCTGCGCTTTGAAAACCACGCCCATGCCGCCGCCCCCGAGCTTCTCAAGAATTTGGTAATGCGAAATTTTTTGGCCGGGTGCGATCATCTTAGAACCATTTGCGAATGTAGAGTTCAAAGTTGGCGTAGGAA
>CAYZFF010000511.1:0-3320 GCA_964477305.1 uncultured Cytophagia bacterium | reverse complement strand
TTGTAACAACCTGCCAGCAACAGCAACCGGCCAGCGAGAATTGCGCTTATGTGAATTTCCAAACGCCCGGCGCAGTGCAAGCCGCCGGCGTGCAGATGATCAATCTGCGTGAAGGTTATCGCGTTTGGACCAAACGTTTTGGCAATGCGCCGATGAAAGTGCTGTTGCTCCACGGCGGCCCCGCGGCCACGCATGAATACATGGAGTGTTTTGAAAGTTTCTTTCCGCAAGCCAACATTGAGTTTTACGAATACGATCAACTCGGCTCCTATTACTCCGACAAGCCGAACAACGACAGTCTGTGGACATTGCCACGTTTTGTGGAGGAAGTCGAACAAGTCCGGCAAGCGCTCGGTTTGAACAAGGATAATTTTTATTTGCTGGGCAATTCCTGGGGCGGCATGTTGGCAATGGAATACGCGCTAAAATATCAGGCCAATCTCAAGGGACTTATCATCTGCAACATGACCGCGGACTTTGCCAAATACGAAGTTTATAACGCGCAACTGCGCAATCAAATGCGGCCTTCGTTGATCGACACGTTGAGCGCTTATGAAGCAAAGGGGGATTACCACAATCCGGATTATGAGAATTTGGTTTTCGCGGAGTATTACACCAAACATCTCTGCCGCCTGCCGGAGTGGCCCGAAGCCGTCACGCGGAGTTTCGGGCATCTGAATCAGCATGTTTATGAATACATGCAAGGCCCCAGCGAGTTTGTTCCTGGCGGTATTTTAAAAGGCTGGTCGGTGTGGAACCGGCTGCAAGAATTGACCGTCCCGACGCTGACCGTCGGCGCCAAATACGATACGATGAATCCCCAAGAAATGGAAGAGATGAGCAAGTTGGTCAAAAACGGCCGTTACTTATATTGTCCGAACGGCAGCCATTTGTCAATGTGGGATGATCAGCAAGTTTTTATGGCGGGCGTGGTCGATTTTATCAAAGATGTTCACACCGGTGAATTCCCGGCCAAATAGTTTGTTAAAAATGTATATCCTTTCATCCGTTGTCCCGTCGCGGCAAAATTTCTATACGTTGGTAAATTATTGCTTATGAAATTACAGAAGAAAATCTTCATCGCGCTGGCGGGCAATATCGGCGTCGGCAAAACCACGGCGGCGAAAGTTCTCAGTCAACATTTTGGGTTGGAGTTGTTCGATGAGCCGGTGATCGACAACCGTTTTCTCCGCGACTACTACGCTGAGATGCGGCGCTGGTCATTCACGTTGCAGTTGGAGTTTCTCATTCGCCGCGTCGAACATCACGAACTGATTCGCACGGTGCCGAAAAGCTGTGTGCAGGATCGCACTTTGTATGAAGATCCGGAGATTTTTGCCAAGTATCTGCACGGCCTCGGCTGCATGGATGATCGCGAGCTGGATTTATATTTCGAATACTTTCACCGGCTCAATCGCGAACTGCTGCATCCGGATTTGATTGTGATGCTGGAAGTCGATCGCGTCGCGACATTATTGGATCGCATTCGCAAACGCGGACGCAAAGAAGAAAGCGGCATTGACGCTGTTTTTCTCGCCGGGCTGAATGCGTATTACTCGACCTTCCCGCAGGTTTGTCAAAAAAAATACGGCATTCCGATTTGCCAAATCAACGTTGAGCAATTGGACATTCGTTCTGAAGAAGGCAAGACGTTTTTTTTGCAAGAAATTGAGCGGACGCTGCGTGAGAATGGGTTGCTGTGAAGCCTCCCGCGGCTTGGCCAGCATTTCATTTGTTAATGCACTCGCCTCCGAATAAAATTCATCCGAACGCAGTTTGAAAACTTTTTCGCAATAGTTTTTTTAACCACAAAGACACGAAGGCACAACAAAGCAAAACGATATATCATAAGTTTCGCTTCGTGTCGCCGTGACTTCGTGGCGGTTCAAAATCAGCCGGGTTCAATGAGATGCTTTGCAAGCTTTACAACGGCGGGGGTGGCGGCGGGAGGCGAAGCGGTAGATTAAAACCGGCGTCGGTCGCGTCGCGGCTATCTTGCCCCGGCTCGAAATTGGCGTCGATATTTTGTTCTAAAACATCCAGCCGTTCGATGGTCAAGGTGGTTTCTTTGGGGGTTAAATCATTTTCGTTGGCCGGCTCTTCCAACACCAGCGCCGTGCTCAAAACTTGCTCCAATTCACCGCTCACGGCGCCCACATCGGCTGCCAGTTCGGCTTTGTCAGCCGCCTGGGTAAAATCCGGGTCGAGCCGCGAAGCTTTCAAATAAAATTTGGCTGCCGCGGCAAAATCCTTTGCATCTTCGCGCGCCAAACCCTGGCAATAAGCCATAAAGGCGCGCCAATTTTTTGTGGGCGTCTGTTGAATTTTTTCTTTCTCTGCCGCCGTCAACTCGACGCCAATCTCCTCGATCACACTGAACACGATACTCTTTTCCAGTTGAAATAAATTTTTCAACGCATCCACATGCGTCGTGCCCGCTGGAAAACTTTGTTTCATCACGTCCCAGAAAGCCATGTCAATGTTCAATTGTTCTTTGTCGCGGACTTCATAAATGCCGCGCACCACTTTTCCCGCGCGGATTAAGCTGCCGACTCTGGCCGCCGTGGCTTCATCTACCAAGCCGGTCTGTCCCAGCGCCATCTCATCAAACAATGCCTGCACGCGCACACGATCGACAACTTCAAGCTGTTGCACCTGACTCAAATCGGTGATTATCATTTCTGCCAACCCCTTGCTCAACGCGGCCATTTCCTCATTCTTCCCCTGATACAGCAGCGGAAAAACCGCGACGGCATTGGCGACAATGCTATCAGCGTTCACTTCACTTTCCTGGGCCAATAAAGCGCGCGTATCGTTCTGCAACGCCTGGCGGGTGAGTTGATAATAGCGCGCGCGCATGAGTTTCCGATAAGACGAAAAGCGCGGCACCGTACGATGGGTTTGATAAATCGACCTCGCCAAACTCGTCCGCTTTTCAAACTCCAATACCAGCCCGAGATAAAACAACGTTTTCGCATCGCGAGTATCGCGTTTGAAAGCTTGCAGCAACGCGCGGCGAGCCGTTTGATATTGCCGATCTTCCAAATAGGCCACTCCCAGATCGCGCCATAAACGCGCTTCGTTGGGAAAATTTTGCAACTCGGCCTGCAGTTCGGCAATTTGTTGCTTCGTTTCCTCCGGCGTGCGGGCACGCTGGGCGCCCGTGCAGCCGAAGCCGCCGAGCGTTACAACCATTAAAAGTAGGTAAAGTAATTTCATCGAGCAGCCAAATTTATTGTTCAACGGATGAACTTTACTTAACGAAAGAGGCTACATCCGCGGCAAGATTGATAACTGAATTTTTGATTCATCGCGAATTT